>NZ_JBHSOA010000034.1:0-105492 GCF_042655885.1 Streptomyces chlorus | reverse complement strand
CGAGGGCCGCGTGAGGTGATCCGCCGTGACCACCGCCACCGCCGCGTCCCGGCGTAAGCGGCTGATCACGCGGACGACGCTCGCGAGACGGGTGAGTGCATGATGAACACAGCGACGACGGGCCTCGCGGCCGGGATGGCCCTGGGCTTCGCCGGTTACTTCGGCGACTTCTGGGCATTCCTGCTGGTTCTGGCCCTGGGGGCGGCGGGGCTGATCGTCGGCCTCGTCATGCAGGGCGACCTCGACGTCCGCGGACGGAGGCAGCGGTGAGGACCCGGCCCGGCTCCCCACCCTTCGACGAAGGGCCCGGCCCACCAGGGCGGGCCGCCGGTCTGCCGCTTCCGGCCGAGCGAGGCACCACCGTCATCCCGGACAGGGTGGTCGCCCGTATCGCCGCCCAGGCCGCACGGCACAGTCCCGGCGCGCCGCCCTCCCGCCCGACCCGAGCGGACCGGCGGCACCCAGCGCCTCCACTGCCGTCCGTACCGGATCGGTGCGCCTGCACCTGACCATGGAGCTGCCCTCCCCACCGACATCCCCGGCCGGCCCAGTCTCGCCACGTGTACCGTCCTCAACCAGCGCTGTTGCTCTGACCGGTTGAATCTAAGCCGGCCGCTTTGAGGATCTCGTTGGCCCGCCTCAACTCGGCATTCTCCCTGCGGAGTTCTTTCAGCTCGTCGCGTTCGGCGATGGTGAGGCGGTCGTCGCGCTCACCGTCGTCGGCCTCGGCCTGGCGGACCCAGGGCCGCAGGGCCTCCTTGTGGATGCCGAGATTGCGGGCGACGTGCGCCACGGGCCGGCCGGTCGAGCGGACCTCGCGGACGGCGCGCTCGCGGAGTTCATCGGGGTACTTACGGGGTGCTGGCACTGCTGGTGGTTCTCCTTACGCCTGGATCGTAACCCAGGCTTCAGGGACTCCACGAAAGCAGGAGCAGCTCAAGGTCCGTACCCACGCCGGCTGCTGGGCCACTGTCAACCCACCACACCCCGGCGGCGTCCGCGAGCAGACCACCCGCGACCGCTGGCACAAGATCCACGACCTGCTCGGCCAGGGCGTCGGCCTGCTCGACTGCTCCCGCCGCCTGGGCCTGGCCCTGAACACCGTCAAACGCTACGCCCGCATCCCCGAGCCGACCATGCTGCGCATCGCCCCCAGTACCGACCCACCCTGGTCGATCCCTACCGCGGCCACCTGCGCACAAGGCGCGCAGCCGATCCCGGCGTGCCCGTCCTCCACCTGTTCCGCGAGATCAAGGAACAGGGCTACACCGGAAGCCTCAGCCTGCTCTACCGCTACCTCAACCAGGGCCGCGCCGAAGGCGACCGCCCGGTGACCACCCCACGCCGCGCCACCCGGCTCCTGCTCACCCACCCCGACCACCTGCGCACCAAGGAGACCGCCCTCCTGGCAGCCCTCACCGCCGCGTGCCCCGAGATGACCAAACTCGCCCAATTCGTCCGCGACTTCGTCGAGCTGCTGACCCCTGCCGCGGGCAACGACGCCCGGCTCACCGAGTGGATCAACGCAGTCCGCGCCGCTGACCTGCCTCACCTGCAGAGCTTTTGCAACGGCCTCGAACTCGACCGCGCCGCCGTGAACGCCGGCCTCACCCTGCCCCACCACAACGGCCGCACCGAAGGCGTCAACACCCGCACCAAGAAGATCATGCGCCAGATGCCCGGTCGTGCCGGATTCGACCTCCTCCGTCACCGCATCCTCCTCCCATAGCGAGGACGCAGCGTTACCACCGACTACGGAACAGAGCCGTTAAATTGGACCTGTCTCACATGCGGCGGTGACGGTAAGTAGTTGTCGTGTCTGGTAGTGACACTCCCAGGCCAGCACGGGTGACGCGACCGTCGGCGCCGTGCTCGCCCTGCTCGATGGCACGTCTGCGGCTGCTCTCCTTGAAGCTCGGACCAGACACATCAGTGATGACGCGCTGTCACCACCGAATGTGAGACAGGGCCGAACGTTTTACAGTCCCCCGTTCAGCTGCATCGGCGCCTGGACCGAACAACTTCGTCAGCGAAGGGCGGGGATGATGTCGGTGCCGTAGGCGTCGATGGTGGCTTCGCGGTTGTCGTGCATGTCGTAGACGGCGAACTGGTCGACGCCCAGGTCCTTGAGGTGCCGGAGCTTGTCGATGTGGGCCTCGGTGGGGCCGAGGAGGCAGAAGCGGTCGACGATCTCGTCGGGGACGAAGTCGGTGGACGGGTTGTCGGCGCGGCCGTGGTGGCTGTAGTCGTAGCCGTGGCGGTCCTTGATGTACGTGGTGAGCTCGTCGGGGACCATGGCGGAGTGCTCGCCGTACTTGGCGACGAGGTCGGCGACGTGGTTGCCGACCATGCCGCCGAACCACCGGCACTGGTCCCGGGCGTGTGCCAGGGCATCGGGCGAGTCGTCGGCCGTGACATATGCGGGCGCGGCGACGCAGATCGTGAGGGCGTCGGGGTCCCGGCCGGCGTCCTGGGCCGCCTTCCGTACCGCCTTGACCATCCATTCGGTGAGGAAGGGGTCGGCGAGCTGGAGGATGAAGCCGTCGGCCTTCTGGCCGGCGAGCGCCAGCGCCTTCGGGCCGTACGCGGCCATCCAGACCGGCAGCTTGCCGTTCTTGATCCACGGGAGGCGGACCGGGTTGCCGTCGACCAGCGCCTCCCGGCCCTCGGCGAGGTCGCGGATGACCTCGATGGCCTCGCCGAGCCGGGCCAGGGTGTTGGGCTTGCGGCCGGCGACACGCATCGCGGAGTCGCCGCGGCCGATGCCGCAGACGGTCCGGTTGCCGTACATGTCGTTGAGGGTGGCGAAGGTGGAGGCCGTGACCTCCCAGGTGCGGGTGCCGGGGTTCGTCACCATCGGACCCACGTGCAGCTTCGTGGTGTGTTCCAGGATCCGGCTGTAGATGACGAAGGGCTCCTGCCACAGCACGGCCGAGTCGAAGGTCCAGCCGTAGCGGAAGCCGTTGCGCTCCGCCCGGCGCATCAGCCCGACGACCTGCGACGCCGGCGGGTCGGTCTGCAGGACGAGTCCGAAGTCCAACGCGGGACCTCCAGTTCAAATCGGTGCGGGGAGACCCTGGGGGTCAGCCCAGGTACTGGCAGGTGGAGCGCGGGACAAACGTGCCGTGGCCGGCGTGACCGACGTACTTGCGCTGGTCGATGACGACCTCACCCCGCGAGAGCACGGTCTCGACCTGGCCGGTCACCGTCTTCCCCTCGTACGCCGAATAGTCGACGTTCATGTGGTGAGTCTCGGCCGAGAGCGTCTGGGTGACGTGCGGGTCGTAGATCACCACGTCGGCGTCGGCGCCCGGCGCGATCGTGCCCTTCTGCGGGTAGAGGCCGAACATCCGGGCCGGGGTCGCGCAGGCGATCTCGATCCAGCGGCGGCGTGAGATGTGCCCTTCGACGACAGCCTGGTGCAGCAGGTCCATCCGGTTCTCGACGCCAGGCAGGCCATTGGGGATCTTCGAGAAGTCGCCCCGGCCCAGCTCCTTCTGGCCCACGAAGCAGAACGGGCAGTGATCCGTCGACACCACCTGGAGGTCGTTCGTCCGCAGACCCCGCCACAGCGCCGTCTGATGCTCCTTCGGCCTCAGCGGCGTCGAGCACACGTACTTGGCGCCCTCGAAGTCCGGCTCCGCCAGATTGTCCGTCGACAGGAACAGGTACTGCGGGCAGGTCTCGCCGAACACCGGCAGCCCCATGTCCCTCGCCGCCGCCAGCTCCGCCACCGCCTCCTGGGCCGAGACGTGGACGACGTAGAGCGGCGCGCCGGCCACCCGGGCGAGCTGGATCGCCCGGTGGGTCGCCTCCGCCTCAAGGAGCGTCTTGCGGACCTCCCCGTGATGGCGCGGATCGGTCTCGCCGCGGGCCAGGGCCTGCTCCACCAGGACGTCGATCGCGATGCCGTTCTCCGCGTGCATCATGATCAGACCGGCCGTGTCACCAGCAACCTGCATCGCCCGCAGGATCTGGCCGTCATCCGAATAAAAGACCCCCGGATAGGCCATAAACAATTTGAACGAGGAAATGCCATGCTCGATGAGCTTCGGCATCTCCTTGAGCGTCGCCTCGTTCACGTCCGACATGATCATGTGGAACGCGTAGTCGATCGCGCACTTCCCGTCCGCCTTCTCCAGCCAGGCATTCAGGCCGGCCTGCAGCGAATGGCCCTTTGACTGCACCGCGAAATCAACGATCGTCGTCGTCCCGCCCCACGCCGCCGCCCGCGTCCCCGTCTCGAACGTGTCCGAAGCGAACGTCCCACCGAACGGCAGCTCCATATGCGTGTGCGCGTCGACCCCGCCCGGGATCACGTACTTCTGCGACGCGTCGATAAAACGGTCAGCCGTCCACTCCTGCGTCCCCGGCGCCGCCAACGCCACCACCCGGCCGTGCTCGATCAGCACATCCGCGTGCACCTCGTCCGCGGCCGTGATCACAAGACCACCGGTAATCAGAGTCCGAGTCATTTCCCAGCCATCCCTTCATACCCGCCGACCACGCCACCACCGACACAGGCCGGGACCACGCCCCGGCCCACCCGCCCCCTCACGCCGCCATCTCGCACGGCACACGGCCTACTCCGCTAGAAAACCCCTGGTCACGCGGCCGAATGAAACCCTTGAAGGAGGTGACGCCCTCCTCCACCAGCCGGTCCATCTCCTTGAGGGTGCCCGGGTTCACGTGGGAGACGATCATGTGGAAGCCGTAGTCGATGGCGCAGTTGCCCTCGGCCTTGGCGTGCCAGGTGTCCAGTCCCTCGCGCAGGGAGTGGCCGACGCTCTGTACGGCGAAGTCGACGACGGTCGTCGTGCCACCCCAGGCGGCGGCCCGGGTGCCGGTCTCGAAGGTGTCGGAGGCGAAGGTGCCGCCGAACGGCAGCTCCATGTGGGTGTGGGCGTCGACGCCGCCCGGCAGGACGTACTTCCCGGTGGCGTCGATGGTCCGGCCGGCGGTGAACGTTTCCGCGGCCGGGGTGCCCGAGGCGGCGATGCGGCCGTTCTCGATCAGGACGTCGGCGTGGAGTTCGTCGGAGGCGGTGATGACGAGGCCACCACGGATGACAGTACGGCTCATGCGTGCACGCTCCGCTGGGTCGTGGTCGAAAGGTGCGGGTCGTTGGTGGCTGGTCGCGCCCGCGCGGCGGTAGCCGCACATCGATCCCGGCCCCGCGCTCCCCGAGGGCTTCGCCCCGCACGGGGGACGCGGGCAACCGGGAGTGGGCGTCGGGCCGCTACTGGAGGCTCCGCAGAGCCTGTTCGAGGATGGCGGCGCCCTCCTCGGCCTCCGCGACGTTGAGGGACAGGGGCGGGGCGATGCGCAGGGCGCTGGTGTTGTGGCCGCCTCCCTTGCCGATGAGCAGCCCGCCCCGGCGGGCCGCCTCCAGTACGGCGGAGGCCGCCTGCGGATCGGCCTGGTCGGTGCCCGGTTTGGTCAGCTCGACGCCGATCATCAGCCCGCGCCCGCGGACCTCCCGTACGGCGGGCACCTGGGCGGCGACGGCCCGCAGACGCTCGATGAGCAGGCCGCCGACCCGCCGGGCGTTGCCCTGGAGGTCGTGTTCGAGCAGGTAGGTGAGGTTGGCCAGGCCGGCGGCCATGGTGACCTGGGTGCCGCCGAACGTCGAAATACTGTTGGAGTCCAGGCAGTTCATGATCTCGGCGCGGGCGACGACGCCGCCGATGGACATGCCGTTGCCGATGCCCTTGGCGAAGGTCACGATGTCGGGTGGCCCGCCCCGGGCGTGCGCCTGCCAGCCCCAGAAGTGGTCGCCGGTGCGGCCCCAGCCGGTCTGCACCTCGTCCGAGATCCACAGCACGCCGTGGGCGTGCAGGACTTCGCGGAACGCCGCGTACAGTCCGTCGGGCGGTGAGGTGAAGCCGCCGACGCCCTGGATCGGCTCGGCGATCAGGGCGGCGGGCGGGCGGGTGTGGCCGAGCAGATCCTTGAGGTCGTCGACGCAGGCCGCGATGAACTCGTCGTCGCCGAGCGGGGCGAACGGGCCGCGGGTGCGCACGCCGCCGTGCACGTACAGGGTCTGCAGCGGGGACAGCGAGGTCGGGGACCAGCCGCGATTGCCGGTGATGCCGACGGCGCTGAAGGAGCGGCCGTGGTAGCTGTTGCGCATCGCCAGGACGGTGTTGCTGCGCCGGTAGGTGGTGGCGAGCAGCAGGGCGGTGTCGTTGGCTTCGGTGCCGGAGGTGGTGAAGAAGACCCGGGCATCCGGAATGCCGCTCAACTGGGCGACACGTTCGGCGAGTTCCACCATCTGCCGGTTGAGGTAGAGGGTGGAGGAGTGGATGATCCGCCCGGCCTGCTCGGCGACCGCCTTCGTCACCTCGGGCAGGGCGTGGGCGGTCATGGTGGTGAGGATGCCGCCGAAGAAGTCGAGGTACCGGTTGCCTTCGGAGTCCCAGACGTGGCGGCCCTCGCCGTGGGTGATCTCGAGGGGTTCCTCGTAGTAGAGGGCGAGCCAGTCGGGAAGTACGGAGCGGTGGCGGCCCAGGAGGTCGTCGGTCACGGCCGCACCAGCCCTTCGTAGGCGTCGGGTCGGCGGTCGCGGTAGAAGGCCCACTGCTGCCGCACGTCCTCGATGAGGTCGAAGTCGAGGTCCCTGACCACGAGTTCCTCCTTGCTGTCGCTGGCGACGTCGCCGACGAACTGTCCGCGGGGGTCGACGAAGTACGACGTGCCGTAGAAGTCGTTGTCCCCGTACTCCTCCTGGCCCACGCGGTTGATCGCGGCGATGAAGTACTCGTTCGCGACGGCTGCGGCCGGCTGTTCCAGCTGCCACAGGTGGGAGGAGAGGCCGCGGTGCGTGGCGGACGGGTTGTAGACCAACTGGGCTCCGTTGAGACCGAGTTGGCGCCAGCCCTCCGGGAAGTGACGGTCGTAGCAGATGTAGACGCCGACCTTGCCGACGGCGGTGTCGAAGACGGGCCAGCCGAGGTTGCCTGGCTTGAAGTAGAACTTCTCCCAGAAGCCCTTCACCTGGGGGATGTGGTGCTTGCGGTACTTGCCGAGGACGGTGCCGTCGGCGTCGATCACGGCCGCGGTGTTGTAGTAGAACCCCGACTGTTCGACCTCGAACACCGGCACGACGATCACCATGCCGGTCTCGCGGGCCAGTTCCCGCATCCGGGTGACGGTCGGCCCGTCGGGCACGGGCTCGGCCCAGCGGTAGTGCTCGGCGTCCTGGACCTGACAGAAGTAAGGGGAGTTGAAGACCTCCTGGAACCCGATGATCTTCGCGCCCCGCCGGGCCGCCTCGCGCGCGTGCTCCTCGTGTTTCGCCAGCATGGACTCGGTGTCGCCGGTCCAGGTGGCCTGGACCAGGGCGGCACGTACGACGTTGGCCATGAGCTACTCCTTCGACGCGACGTCAGCGCCTCTACGCCCGTAGAAGCGGTCGTAGAGGGACGAACGTAAGCCTCTCGGGCGGCCTTGCCAAGACCATCGTCGTGAAGCCGCGGAGTCGATCATGTTTCGCACTCCGGTGGGTGAGTTCCGGAGCCGGCCGGTCAGGGCCTGCCCGACGGGGCCCGGTCAGGCCGCGACCGGTGGCACGACCGGCGCGCAGCGGCCCACCAGCTCGTCCATCGACAGGTCGAGCGCGCGGGCGAGGGCGGCCACCGTGAAGAACGCCGGGGTGGGGGCCCGTCCGGTCTCGATCTTCCGGAGGGTCTCCGGGGAAATGCCGGCGCTCTGCGCGACCCGCGTCATGCTGCGGTCGCCGCGCGCCTCGCGCAGCAGCCGGCCGAGCCGCTCGCCGCGTTCGCGCTCTTCGGGGGTGAGAGGGGTGCGCACCATGACGCCATTCTAATACCGGTATAGTAATTGGCATGGTAGAGCTGAAGACCGACACAGCGATCGACGCGATGTACAAGACGGGTCAGGTCGTCGCGGACGCTCTGAAGGCCGTACGGAAGGCCTCCGGGGTGGGCGTATCCCTGCTGGAGCTGGACGAGGTGGCCCGGGAGGTGCTGCGCGGGGCGGGCGCGACCTCACCCTTCCTGGACTACCTGCCCCCCTTCGCACCGACCCCGTTCCCCGCCGTCATCTGCGCGTCGGTCAACGACGCGATCGTGCACGGCATCCCGGACGGCTATCGGCTGCGCGACGGTGACCTGGTCTCCGTGGACTTCGGCGCGGAGCTGGGCGGCTGGGCCGGCGACTCGGCGATCAGTTTCATCGTGGGCACGCCCCGCGCGGACGACGTGCGGCTGGTCGAGACCGCGGAGCGGGCCCTGGCGGCGGGCATCGGGGCCGCCGTGGTCGGCAACCGCATCGGGGACATCGCCCACGCGATCGGCACGGTGTGCCGCGCGGCGGGCTACGGCATCCCGGACGGCTTCGGCGGTCACGGCATCGGCCGCCGCATGCACGAGGACCCATCGGTCCCGAACGAGGGCCGACCGGGCCGGGGCATGCCCTTGCGGCACGGCATGGTCCTCGCGATCGAGCCCATGCTCGTGGGCGGCGGCACGGACGGCTTCCACGCCGCCTCCGACGGCTGGACCCTGCGCACCGACGACCGCTCCCGAGCCGCCCACACCGAACACACCGTGGCCATCACCCATGCGGGCCCGCGCATCCTCACCGCCCGCTGAACGCGCCCCGCGCGGTGGTGCGGTTCCGAGGTGCTGCCCCGGAGCGATCGTGCGAGGGTGTTCTCGAGCGCGCCACAGGCGGCACCCGCACCGCGGGGACACGCCTATGTGTAACCGGGAAACGGCCGGGCACCCGCGTCCGGACCGTACATCGAGCAGTGAGCGCGCCCCGGGCCTCCTTCAGGTTCCCGGTTCCGCCCGGCCCAGGGGGATCCCGCAGGGGCGCCGGAACGGATGTCCATGAGCAGCGGGTTCACGGGTCCGGAGGGCTACGGCTCGGACCCCTTCGAAGAGTTCCTCGCACGTTTCTTCGGCGGGCCGCGCCCCCGGCAGGTCGACATCGGCCGACTGCTGAGCCAGCCCGCCAGGGAGCTGGTGCGCGGTGCCGCGCAGTACGCCGCCGAGCACGGCAGCCGGGACCTCGACACCCAGCACCTCTTGCGCGCCGCGCTGGCCACCGAGCCGACCCGCGGCCTGCTCAGCCGGGCGGGCACCGACCCCGACTCGCTGGCGTCGGAGATCGACGAGCGGTCGGGCCCCGTCCAGCACGGACCGGACGACACCCCGCCGCCGACATCGCTCTCGCTCACCCCCGCCGTCAAGCGGGCCCTGCTGGACGCGCACGAGATGGCCCGGTCGACCGGGGCCGGATACATCGGCCCGGAGCATGTGCTCAGCGCGCTGGCCGCCAACCCCGACTCGGCCGCCGGGCACATCCTGGACGCGGCCCGGTACGCCGCCGCCGGCATGCCGCCCGACGCACCGGACGCACCGCAGCCCCGTACCGAGCGGCCCCGCCCGGCGACGGGTACGCCGACCCTGGACAAGTACGGCCGTGACCTCACCGAGCTGGCCCGCGAGGGCCGCGTCGACCCGGTGATCGGACGGGAGGAGGAGATCGAGCAGACCATCGAGGTGCTCTCCCGGCGCGGCAAGAACAACCCGGTGCTGATCGGAGAAGCGGGCGTCGGCAAGACCGCCGTGGTGGAGGGTCTGGCCCAGCGGATCGCCGACGGGGACGTGCCCGACGTGCTGATGGCCCGGCGGGTGGTCGCGCTGGACCTGACGGCCGTGGTCGCCGGGACCCGCTACCGGGGCGACTTCGAGGAGCGGATGACCGCCATCGTCGACGAGATCCGCGCCCATTCCGACCGGCTGATCGTCTTCATCGACGAGCTGCACACCGTCGTGGGCGCCGGGGGCGGCGGCGAGGGCGGTTCGATGGACGCCGGCAACATCCTCAAGCCTGCGCTGGCCCGCGGCGAGCTGCACATCGTGGGCGCGACCACGCTGGAGGAGTACCGCCGGATCGAGAAGGACGCGGCGCTGGCCCGCCGCTTCCAGCCGATCATGGTGCCGGAGCCCACCCCCGCGGACGCGATCGAGATCCTGCGCGGTCTGCGGGACCGGTACGAGGCCCACCACCAGGTCCGCTACACCGACGAGGCGCTGGTGGCGGCCGTGGAGCTGTCCGACCGCTACCTCAGCGACCGCCGCCTGCCGGACAAGGCGATCGACCTGATCGACCAGGCCGGCGCCCGGGTGCGGTTGCGGTCCCGGACCAAGGGCACGGACGTACGCGCCCTGGAGCAGGAGCTGGATCAGCTGACCTGCGACAAGGACCAGGCGGTGGCCGACGAGAAGTACGAGCAGGCGACCCAGCTGCGGGACCGCATCGGCGAGCTGAAGGAACGTATCGCCGAGGCCGGGGGCGAGGGCCGGGTCGACGAGGGCCAGAGTCTGGTGGTGGACGCCGAGGCGATCGCGGAAGTGGTGTCCCGGCAGACCGGCATCCCGGTCAGCAGTCTCACCGAGGAGGAGAAGCACCGACTGCTGGGCCTGGAGGAGCATCTGCGCCGGCGTGTCGTCGGCCAGGACGAGGCGGTGCGGGTGGTCGCGGACGCGGTGCTGCGTTCCCGGGCCGGGCTCGCCAGTCCCGACCGGCCGATCGGCAGTTTCATGTTCCTGGGGCCGACCGGCGTCGGCAAGACGGAGCTGGCGCGGGCGCTGGCCGAGGCCCTGTTCGGCAGCGAGGACCGCATGGTCCGCCTCGACATGAGCGAGTACCAGGAGCGGCACACCGTCAGCCGGCTGGTGGGCGCTCCGCCCGGGTACGTCGGCCACGAGGAGGCGGGGCAACTGACCGAGGTGGTGCGCAGGCATCCGTACTCGCTGCTCCTGCTCGACGAGGTGGAGAAGGCGCATCCGGACGTCTTCAACATCCTGCTCCAGGTCCTCGACGACGGCCGGCTGACCGACGCCCAGGGCCGGACGGTGGACTTCAGCAACACCGTGATCGTGATGACGAGCAACCTCGGTTCGGAGGCCATCACCCGGCGCGGCGGGGCGCTGGGCTTCGCGGCGGGCGGCGCGGACGCGGACGAGGAGGCGCGGCGGGAGCAGATCCTGCGGCCGCTGCGGGAGCACTTCCGGCCCGAGTTCCTCAACCGGATCGACGAGATGGTGGTGTTCCGTCAGCTCACCGCCCAGGAGCTGCGGCAGATCACCGATCTGCTGCTGGAGGCGACGCGGCGCGGGCTGCGGGGGCAGGGCGTCACGGTCGAGTTCACCGAGGCGGCCGTGGACTGGCTGGCACGGCGCGGCCATCAGCCCGAGTACGGGGCTCGGCCGCTGCGCCGCACCATCCAGCGGGAGGTCGACAACCAGCTCTCGCGGCTGCTGCTGGACGGCAGCGTCCGCAGCGGTGACCGGGTGACGGTGGACGCGGCGGACGGGAACCTCGCGTTCCGGACCGGGGCAGGTACCGGCGCCGGCACCGACACCGGCACCGGCGCAGGGACCAGGACCGGCTCAACGGCCGGGACCGGGACCGGAGCCGGCACCGGCGGCGGCGGTGCAACGGCCGGCACCGAATCCGCCATCGGCCGCGAGGAGCCTCCAGCGCCCGAGCCGCCCGGGCAATGAGCGTGCGGGCGCCTGTTCCCGCCGAGAGGCACGGGCGCCCTGCCGCCGAGCGGGCCCAGGGTCTTTCGTCTGGGTCAGGCCGGATCAGGGAGCGGAGTCCGGTGCCGTGCCCCGCAGGCGGAAGAGGGGGCCGTTGGGGTCTCCCCCGCTCATGGGGGTCCCCCCGCTCGAGCGAAGCCGAGAGTGGGGGAGAAGCCGAGAGCTCGGGGAAGGAGCCACGGGGACCGACGACAACGCGGCGAGGCGCGGTGCCGGACCCCGCGAGCCCAGCCCGATCCACACGACAGGCCCTACGGCCTACCTCCCCGGGCGCACCACCATCGCCGAGCCGCCGCCCCGGCGGGTCTTCTCCGCCGCGGCGACCCACCGGCCGTCCGGCAGCCGCTGCACGGCGGTGGTCGCGCCGATCTCCGGGTTGGCCTGGAAGGAGTGCCCGATGGCCTCCAGCTTCTTCCGTGTCGCGCTGTCGTACAGGCCGGGTTCGAGGTCCGTGCGGGCTGTGTTGCGCTGGCTGGCGCGCGGCGCGGCGATCGCGTCGACCAGCGGCAGACCGCGGTCGAGGAAGCCGGTGAGGGTCTGCAGCACGGTGGTGATGATGGTCGACCCGCCGGGCGAACCCAGCGCCACGACCGGCCGGCCGTGCCCGTCGAGCACGATCGTCGGGGCCATCGAGGACCGGGGCCGCTTGCCGGGGCCCGGCAGGTTCGGGTCGTGCACGGCCGGGTTCGCCGGGGCGAAGGAGAAGTCCGTCAGCTCGTTGTTGAGCAGGAACCCGCGGCCGGGCACGGTGATGCCGCTGCCGCCGGTCTGCTCGATGGTGAGCGTGTAGGCGACGACGTTGCCCCACCGGTCGGCGGTGGTGAGGTGCGTGGTGCTCTCGCCCTCGTACGTCGTCGGGGCCGTGGTGCCGCCCGTCGCGCAGGGCGCGGGGGCGCGCGGGTCGCCGGGGGCGAGCGGGCTGGTGAGGACGGCGTCGTCCTGGATGAGGCACGCGCGGGAGTCGGCGTACCGCTGAGAGAGCAGTTCCTTCGTCGGTACGTCCTCGAAGGCGGGGTCGCCGAGCCAGCGGCCCCGGTCGGCGAACGCGATGCGGCTGGCTTCGATGAGGCGGTGCAGGTAGCGGGTCTCGTCGGCGCGGGAGAGGTCGGTCCGCTCCAGGATGTTGAGGGCCTCGCCGACGGTGGTGCCGCCCGAGGAGGAGGGCGCCATGGAGTAGACGTCCAGGCCGCGGTACGACGTCTTCGTGGGCGGCTGGAGTTTGGCCCGGTACGCCGTGAGGTCCCGGACGGACAGCTCGCCGGGACGGGCGTTCCAGCCGGAGTCCGGGTCCACGGGCGGCTCGTTGACCGTGTTCACGATGTCCCGGCCGATGCCGCCCCGGTACAGCGCGTCGGCGCCCTTCCCGCTCAGCTCCGCGTAGGTGCGGGCGAGATCGGGGTTCTTGAAGGTGGTGCCGACGACCGGGAGCCGCCCGCCGGGCAGGAACAGCTCGGCGGTGTCGGGGAAGTGACGGAAGCGGGTCTCGTTGGCGGCGGTCTGCTCACGGAACGTGCTGTCGACGGTGAATCCGTCGCGGGCGAGCCGCTCGGCGGGCTTCAGGACCGTCCGCAGGGACTTGGTGCCCCACGTGTCCAGCGCCCGCTGCCAGGTGGCCGGGGTGCCCGGGGTGCCGACGGCGAGGCCGCTGGTGACGGCTTGGGCGAAGGGGACGGGGGTGCCGTTCTCCAGGAAGAGGCCGGAGTCGGCGGTCAGCGGGGCGGTCTCGCGTCCGTCGATCGTCTGCACGGTGCGGGACCTGGCGTCGTAGTGGACGAAGTAGCCGCCTCCGCCGATGCCGGCCGAGTAGGGCTCGGTGACGCCGAGCGCGGCGGCGGTGGCGACGGCCGCGTCGACGGCGTTGCCGCCCTTCCTGAGGACCTCGATGCCGGCGGCTGAGGCGTCGGCATCGACGCTGGAGACCGCTCCGCCGTGGCCGACGGCCACCGGGGTCTTGTCAGGGGCCCGGCCGGGCCCGCCGCCCTGCGGCGTGGCGGCCGATGGCGGCGCTGCCGCTCCCGACGAGACCACGACGGCGGCGACCGCCAGAACCGTCAGCTTCCGTCCGACACGATGACGCATCCGCACCTCCGTTGAAGGGCCGTCCGCGCAGCCTAGTTCATCGCCATGCCCACGTCAGGAACCTCGCGGGGCGTGCCGCCGCGGCCTCCCCGGACGCCCTTTCCTCGAACGTCCCGAACACGGGTTTGCTCGAGCCCGCTAGCATGCGCGCCCATGAGTGACGACGTACGCAACATTGTTCTGGGTGTGGTCGCTTCCGGCCTCTTCGCCGCGCTGGGCTGGATCGCCCGTACCTCCCTGTGGAAGCGCAAGCTCAGGCGCAAGCAGGCCTTCTTCGGACTGCCGGACAACTCCGAGTCGCTCCTCGTCGTCAACCGCGATCCTGCCACGGCGGAACCGGCCGTGCATCGTTTCGACGTGTTCTCGCTGCTCGAGCTCTCGGCACTGATCAAGGACTGCGGGGCACATGTCCAGGTGGTCACGCAGGACGCGGCCCATCAGGGTTTTGGCGAGCGCACGGAATTCTGCGTGGGGGGTCCCGCGTCGAACCGGCGGATGGTGGCCCACATGGCGGCGATGCTGCCGGGGGTGCGCGTCAACATAGATCCGGAACCGGGCCCGGACCGGGGCGCCTTCCGGATCGGCACCGAGCTCTACCGGATGGAACCGGGTGTCACCGAGTACGTCCTGCTCGCCCGGCTCACCGTCGGTGAACAGCGCGGCACCCGGCCGGTGTTCCTGTTCTGCGGCCAGCGCGCGATCACCAACCAGGCCGCCACCCGCTATCTCGCCCGCCATCACGAGCGTCTGGCTCGCAAGCACGGTTCCCATTCCTTCGTCCTGCTGTTGAAGGTCGTCAACTCGCAGGCGTACGGCCCTGATGTCGTCGAGGTGGTCGGGGACGTGACGCGCGCCGCGCAGACCCCCCTGCCGGCCCCCGCCGCCGCCGAATCCTCCCCCGCCCCGGCGCCCGCTCCGGCGCCCGCCTCGCGCAAGAAGCAGCAGAAGCCCTGAACCGCTCGGGGAAGTGCACGGGCGGGTGGCCGGGCGCAACCCGTCCGACGTGCAGCTGACCTTCTGCTCGCCGGCGAACAACCCGTGGTACGGGCCGTCTTCGCCGCGCGGGCAGTGATCTCCGACTGCCGCCGGACGGGACTGGCCGATGTGAACCGCCGCCCCCACGGACGTGGGGCGGTGGGCCCCTCCCGACGGCGGTGTCCCCCGCTCCGACCGCGAAGTCCCCCTCCCCACCGGGATGGAGAAAACATCGTAGTCGAGACCGGACGGGGCGAACGTCCCCGCGTCACCCCGCTCACTGCTTGAGGGTCCTGGCAAGGAAGTCCTTGGCCCGGTCCCTGCTCGGATCCGTGAAGGACTCCTCGGGCGTACGGTCCTCGACGATACGGCCGTTGGCCATGCAGACGACCGGCTGACGGCAGAACGGGCGAAGCCCTCCCGTACGTGACGACGATCACGGTCATGTCCGCTTCGGCCAGGTACCGCATGAAGTCCAGGACCTCGTTGATCGTCTCGGAGGCGAGTGCCGAGGCCGGTTCGCCGAAGATCATCGCCCTGGGTTCCCTGGCCGGCGCCCGTGCGATCGCCACGCTCTTGCGTCCGCGGAGCTTGACCTGTCCCAGGGGGACGTTCTGCAGAGCGGTCCTGTGCGCGAAGAGGTCGAAGGAGGGGAGGACCATCCCGACGTCGGCGCGCGGCCGCGCTGGGGTTTTGCCCTCGTCGGCGACTCTGCTGCGCAATTCGCCGGCCCCGTAGGAACAGCCGCTCGGAGCGCCGGGCATGGCCGCGTCGCCGCAGGTCGCGGAGTGCGGCCCCGCGGCCCCGCGGCCCCGCGGCCCCGCGGCCCCGCGGAAGTGTGCAGCAGAGTCGTCGGCAGCGGCTGCCCGTCGATCAGGATCGTGCCGGACCTGACGGTCTCCAGCCGGTTGATTGCCCGACACCGGGGCGAACTGCCCGGTCCCGAAGGGCCGATGACGACGACCGCCTCTCCCCTGCCCGCGGTGAGGTCGATGTCCCGCGGGGCACGCAGCTCCGGAGCTCGGCCCGCCCGATGGGCGCCGGGGCGCGGACCGGTCGGGACCGGAGCGCCGTCCGGCGTCTCAGGCCTCCGCGACTTCGGCGTACAGCTGGGACAGTTCGGGTACACCGCCGGCGGCCCAGGCGTGCCCGGAGTCCACGACATCGAGCTCCCGCCCGGAGGCGAGTCGTACGACGGGCTGGCCGTCGGACCGGATCTCCCAGACGGCTCCCGGTACGGTGCGCACGATGACCGTGCCCAGATACAGCCCGGCGTCGTTGCCCAGCCAGGTCAGGGTGTCCTCGTCGTCCCGCCAGCTTCCCGGGACCAGCTGGTCCAGCGCCTCCAACGAGGCCGGGGAGTCGTCCAGCCGGACACCGGCCCGGGACACCTGGGAGCGCAGCAGTTCGCACTCGGCGAGGAGTTCCGCGAGGCCTTCGGGATCGCGGAGGACTCCGTGCTTCTGGCGCCGGTTGCCCAGGAAGGGGATGTTCATCCCTCCAGCGTGACATTCGTACCGCCATCCGCACCACAGGGCGCGCGGACAACTGCCGTCGGGTGGCCGGTTACTGATCGTCGGTGGCCGGTGAGCACACGTCCAGGTCGACCACGACCGGCGCGTGGTCCGAGGCGCCCTTGCCCTTGCGCTCCTCGCGGTCGACGTAGGCGTCGGAAACGGCCTTGGCGAACGGCTCGTTGCCGTACACCAGGTCGATGCGCATGCCGCGGTTCTTGGGGAAGCCGAGCTGGCGGTAGTCCCAGTACGTGAACGGGTGGTCGTACTTCAGCGGGCGCGGGACCACGTCGGTCAGGCCGGTCTCGCGCAGGGCGGCGAGGGCGGCGCGCTCGGCCGGGGTGACATGGGTGGAGCCCTCGAAGACGGTGATGTCGTGCACGTCGTCGTCGGTCGGCGCCACGTTGTAGTCGCCGAGGACCGCGAACGGGCGGCTGCCCGCCGCGTCGCCGGCCACGGCGGCCTTCAGCGCCTCGAACCACTTGAGCTTGTACGCGTAGTGCGCGTGGTCCACCTCACGCCCGTTGGGCACGTACACCGACCAGACGCGGACCGGGCCGCAGGTCGCGGAGACGGCTCGGGGCTCCAGCGAGCCGTCGTAGCCCGGGCCGCCGGGCAGGCCCTTGACGACGTCCTCGAGGCCTACGCGGGAGAGCACCGCCACGCCGTTCCACCGGCCGGTGGCGTGCACCGCCGACTCGTAGCCCAGCTCGCGCAGTTGCTCCACCGGGAAGTTCTCCTCGGCGACCTTGGCCTCCTGGAGGCACAGCACGTCCGTGCCGCTGCTCTCCAGCCAGGCCAGGAGCCTCGGCAGACGTGCGGTGATCGAGTTCACGTTCCAGGTCGCGATGCGCATGTCTCACAACCTACCCGGCGCCTCCGACCATGCCCGGCCGTCGGGGCCGGGGCCCTGGCTCACAGCTCGGCCGTCGCCCCCGGGGCCAGTCGCAGGTGCTCAGCGCCGCCGAGGGCCCCGATCTGGCGGTCGTAGATCGGGCGGGCCAGATCGGTGAGCAGGGCGTCGTGGATGTCGTAGGCACGCTCCGGCCGGACCTCGCGGACGTAGTCGATGACCTCCGAGATCTTGTTCCAGGGGGCCATGACGGGGAGCATCAGCGTCCGGACCGGGTGGTCGGGAACGGTGAGGGCGTCGCCGGGGTGGAAGAGGGCGCCGCCGTCGACGAGGTAACCGACATTGGTGACCCGCGGGATGTCCGGGTGGATCACCGCGTGCAGCTCGCCGTGCACCTGCACCTCGAAGCCCGCGGCGGTGAACGTGTCGCCGTGGCCGACGGTGTGCACCCGGCCCGGGAACGCGGCCGAGAGCTGGTCCGCGACGGACTTCAGGGTCCAGATCCCAGCGGCCGGGTCGGCCTCCAGCGCGGCCCTGAGCCTTCCCTCGTCGAAGTGGTCGGGGTGCTCGTGCGTGACGAGGATGACGTCCGCGCCGAGCGCGGCGTCCTCCTCGCTGAACCCTCCGGGGTCGACGACGAGGGTGCGGCCGTCCTTCTCCAGGCGGACACAGGAGTGCGATTTCTTCGTGAGCCTCATGCGTCCATCCTGCCCCTACGGGCCTGCCCCGGCGCGAAGCGGACTCGCCCTCCCGGCCGGTCCCAGGACTCACTCCTGGGGTGTGGTCTCCTCACGCACGACCTGCTGGGCCACCCGGAACGCGCTGCTCGCCGCGGGCACACCGCAGTAGACGGCCGCCTGGAGCAGGACCTCCTTGATCTCCGCGGGAGTGAGGCCGTTGCGCAGGGCCGCCCGGGTGTGGACGGCGAGGTCCTCCAGGTGGCCGCCGACGACCAGGGCGGTGAGGGTGACGCAGCTGCGGATGCGCCGGTCCAGGCCGGGCCGGTCCCAGACCCCGCCCCAGACGGAGCGGGTGACGTACTCCTGGAAGTCGCCCGAGAAGTCGTCGGTCTGTGCCAGCACCTGGTCGACGTGCGCGTCGCCCAGCACCTCACGGCGGACCTTGATCCCGGCCTCGTACGGGTCGGGTCCGCCGCCCCGGGGCTGCGGCGGGACGGCGGCGGCGATCTCGGCGACCGGCCCGGTCTGCTGCGGTACGACCACCTGCCCCGCCTTGACCTGGACGGCGGGCAGGGCGATGTGTCCGGTGGCGGCCTCGAAGCCGGGCTGCCAGGCGGTGGAGAAGTGCCGGACCAGAAGGTCGGTGACGGCGGCGGGCTGCTCCACCGGCACGAGATGGGAGGCGCCGGGCACGACGGCCAGTCGGGCGTCCGGCACCCCGGCGACCAGCGTGCGGGCCTCGGCGGGACCGGTGACCTGGTCGTCCGAGCCGACCAGCACCAGCGTCGGCACGCCGACGCTGCCGAGTTCGGCCCGTACGTCGAACGAGGCGAGGGCCTCGCAGGCGGCGATGTAGCAGCCCGGGTCGGTGGTGCGCACCATCTGCACGGCCCACTCGGTGATCGCGGGCTGCGCGGCCGCGAAACCACTGGTGAACCAGCGGTCGGGCGCGGTGCGGGCGATCGGGTCGAGTCCGTTCGTGCGGACGATCACCCCGCGCTGGCGGAACTCGTCGGCGGTGCCGAACCGGGGCGATGCGGCGATCAGGGCGAGGGAGGCGAGGCGTTCGGGGTGGCGCAGGGCCAGTTCGAGGCCGATCGCACCGCCGAGCGCGCAGCCCGCGTAGCCGAAGCGCTGCACGCCGAGGCCTTCGAGGGTGGCGAGCAGCCGCGCGGTGAGATCGCCGACCGATCCCCCCGGGTATGCGGGGGCGCCTCCGTGTCCCGGCATGTCGAACCGGAACACACGCCACTGTTTTGTCAGCTCGGGGATCTGCCGGTCCCACATGTGCCATGTGGTACCCAGGGAGGGGCCCAGGATCAGCACGGGCGCGTCTTCCGGCCCGTCAAAGCGGTATTGCAGGGTGTTCGGTGGTGTCTCACTCACGCCCCAAACCCTCTCACGTGTCACGAGCTGTCACACGGCCCGGGAAAAACCCGGCGACTCCCGCGCCCGGCAACGCCACACCGCCGGCGCTGCCGGAACCCTCGGGGACCCAGGTACGAGTTCTCCGGCGTGTACGCGTGGCCGCCCGGACAGCGCATCCTCCTGACACGCGCGCTCTCCCCGTCCCTGCTCCGCAGAGCTTCCTGCTTCGGCACGGCTTTCAAGCGGTCCGATTTGCAGCAAAGCGTATACCGCCGGCCCCAAGGATCAGCACGACGCACCTGAAAGCCTTCCGGGATCTCACCGACCAGCAGCCGGAACACCACACGGTGGACAAGCCGTGTCTTTCCCTCGTAGGAGACTTGGCCATAGCCTGACCGCCCCTCCCCGTTGCAGCTGCCGGTCCACAACCAGCAGCCGGTGTCCGGATCCACCTCGATCTTGGCTTTCATACGGCTGGGCAAATCGCTCCGCCGCCAGGCTTCCTGGCTCACGCTCACTTCTCCGCCTCAGAACCGTGAAGGCCATCCCACGTGGTCGCGGCTCCGCGGAGGTCCTCCACGTCCGGCTTCACGTACCACTTCTTCGTGGTCCTGACGTTCGTGTGCCCGGCCCATCGGGCGAGGATGTGATCCGGCACGCCGTTGTTGGCGAGATAGGTGAGACAGGACGAGCGAGCGTCGTACAGGCGTACTCGGCGAAGGCCAAGGATCTCCATGAGCCGGTACGCGCGTCTACGGAGCTGCTCGATCGTGAAGGCTTCCCCGGTCTCGTGCACCACGACGTACCCGGAGTCCGAGTAAGCCTCACCGAGGACGAGCTTCTCCTTGGCCTGGAGAGCCTTGAACGACTTGAGGGCAGCCAGCACCGGAGCCGGCAAGGGCAGATCGCGTTCTCCGGCCAGGGACTTCGTGTCCTTTTCCACCACATATCGATTCCCCATCATCGTCCGCGTGTTGGCGATGGTCATCGTGGCATCCTCCAAGCCAACGTCTTCCCATCTAAGTCCGCAGACTTCACCCGGACGCAGACCCATGAGGGAAAGCAGAAGAGGAGCATAGAGCCGGTCTGCCCTGACGCCCTGAATGAACGCCTGAACTTCCTTGACATTCCACGGATTTACTTCCTGCTTATTCTTCCGTTCCTCCTTGCGCGCCCTACGCGGGATGGTGACGTGCCAGGGTCCGTTGCATGATCGGTTCTGTCTGGAACGTCGGGTTGGTTCGCAGTTGGGGTGGGGCGCCCCGGTCCGGACGGAGGGCGAACGCAGCGCAGGCACGGTCTCAGTGATCATGTGAGTGTCGAAGTCCCATGAACACTTGGTGAGTCCGTGCCTGCTCCTCCATCTTCTCTCATGCCCTCCGCGCTGGATCAACTGGCTCAGGCCACTGCACCGGCCCCGTTGACGGACGCACGGTGTCTGTCGCAGTTCCTGGAGACGATGCCCGACGCCGACCGGGGTGGCGGCGATGGCCAGCAGCGTCAGCGGACCGGTGTGGGAGAGGGAGAAGTGGAGATCGTCACGGCCCGTGACAGGACGGCCGTTCGGGGCGCCGCACGCGGGGCATGGAGCACGGCCGATGCGGACCTCGGCAGGCGCGGTGCCGAGGTGGGCGGCGAACAGGGTGCGCAGGGCCACGTGGGCGGTGACGTAGGTGTCACGGTCCCGTGGATGGTGGAAAGAGGCGGCGCGGCTCCATTCCGCAGGGGAGAGAACCTCGGGGGCGAGACGGGTGGCGGCGAGAGCGTGCTCCCCGGCGTCCAGGAGATGGAGCAGGGGACCCGCGCCCGGGGTGAGCGGCGGCGGGTCGGTAGCGTGGCGGAAAAGCGTTGGCGTGGAGGTCGTTGGTGAGTACGTGGGCACGGTGTTTCCATCCCCTTCTGGAGGCCCGGGCGCGGCTGGTGTGTTTTCCGCACGCGGGGGGTTCGGCGAGTGCGTACCACTCCCTGTCCGCCGCTCTGGCCGAGGTGGGCGTGGAGGGCCTGGGCTGTTCAGTACCCGGGGCGGCAGGAGCGCTTCCGTGAGGCTTGTGTCGAGCGGGTGGACCTGCTCGTGGACGCCGTGACCGCGGAGTTCCGCCCGGTGCTCGGTGACGGGCTGCCGTTCGGGCTCTTCGGGCACAGCATGGGCGCGGTGCTGGCATTCGAGACCGCGCGGCGGCTGGCGGGGGACGGGCGCAAGCCCGCCGTCCTGGTCGTGTCGGGGCGTCAGGCGCCGTCGCTGCCCTGGCCCCCGCCCGGGGTGCCGTCGCTGTGGGATGCCGACGCCGCGCTGCTGGTCGAGGAGTTGCGCCTGCTGGCCGGCCAGGACGCGGAGGCGCTGGACCACCCAGCGCTGCTGCGTCTCGCCCTGCCGGCGCTGCGCGCGGACTACCGGATGCTGCAGGACTACACCTACGTACCCGGAGCGGGGCTGGACTGCCCGGTCATCGCCCTGGCCGGGGATCGCGACCCGCGGGTGGCCGTCGACGCCGTCGCCCCGTGGGGGCGGGAGACCCGGGCTGGCTTCGAGATGCAGGTCCTGCCCGGCGGCCACTTCTTCGTCGACGAGCACCTGCCGCACATCGTGGAGACGATCGGCTCCCGGCTCTGACACGGGTGCCGCCGCGCCGTGGCGACGGCACGGCGGCACCCCGCAGGTCCGGTGACTACCCGGCCGAGCCGGGCTCCTTCTTCAGGATCTCGATCAGCGGCAGGTTCTCGGCGAGACCCTCGACGATCCCCTCCAGCCGCCCGGCCATGCGCTCGACGCGGGAGGCGTCGAAGATCTCGGAGTTGTACGTCACCGCGATCTCCGTCCCGCCGTCGGGGGCGCGGTCGAATACGAACTGCAGGTCGGCCTCCTTAGCACGGCGCGGCAGCACCAGCCGGCGGAACTCCACCAGGTGTCCGTCCGCGCCGGAGGGCTCCGGCGCCTCGGCCATGTCCATGGCCACCATCACATCGAAGATGGGGCTGCGGTCCGGGCCCCGCTCCCAGCCCAGGTCCAGCATCGTCCACCCGTACGGATACTCCTCGTGCTGGAAGGCGCGCAGCACGTCGTGCTGGGCGGTGCGCAGCACCGAGGCAACCGTCTCGTCGGGCTGCAGCCGTGTGCGCAGCGGAACGGTGTTGATGTAGAAGCCCAGCTGGTTCTCGAAGTCAAGACGGTTGCGGCCCCGGGTGTACGTGCCGACGGTGATGTCGCTGCCGCCGGTCTCGGCCAGCAGCAGGAGGCTGACCGCCGTCTTGGCGACGACGAACTCCGTCACCCCGTGGGCGCCCGCCAGGCTCGCGAGGCGCGAGGCGACCTCCGGCACCGGGCGGCGCAGCCGGCCCGCGGCGAAGGCGGTCCGGGCAGGCCGCGGCCTGTCTGTGGCGAGCGGCACGACCGTACTGGCGCCCGTCAGCTCCTCCCTCCAGAACTCGCGGTGCTCCTCCGCCCGCTCACCTGTCATACGGGCGTTGCGCCACTGGGCCGTGTCCTTGTACTGCACCGCCAACGGGTCGAGTTCCGCGCCGCGGCCCTCCGCCTCGGCGTCGTACAGCCTCAGCCAGTCCTCGACCAGCACGTCCACTGTTCGCCCATCGGACACGAGCTGGTGCATGGACGTCACCATCAGCCAGCCCTCGTCCGTGCGCAGCAAGTCGGCGCGCATCAGCGGCTCCTCGGTCACCGCGAAGGCGGCCCGAACCCGGTCTTCGGCGAAGGCACGGGCGTCGGCGGCCGGCCGGCCCGAGAAGTCGTGGACCGCGAACGGCAGCGGCAGCGCGCCCGGCGCGTGGACGATCTGCGTCCACCGGCCGCCCTCCTTCGCGAACGTCGTCCGCAGCGTCTCGTGCCGCTCTACGAGCCGTGCGAAGCCGCGCTCCAGCGCCACCGCGTCGACGTCGCCGTGCAGCTCGTACAGGTCGTTGCGGTTGAACCCGTCGGGCCGGGCGTAGGTCTCCTCCATGCCGAGCAACAGGGTCTGCGTGTGCGCGACCGGGTAGGTGCCCGGGCCGCCGAGGCTGACGATCGCCTCGTCCCCGTCCGCACGGCCCTCGACGTGCTGTAGGGCCGTGGCCAGCTCAGCGATGGTCGGCTGCGAGAACAGCACCTCCAGGTCCAGGGCCACGCCCAGCTGGCTGCGGATCCGGGACAGGATCTGGATGGCGCGCAGCGAGTTGCCGCCGATCTCGAAGAACTGGTCATGGACGCCGACCTCTTCGGCACCCAGCACCTCCCGCCAGATCCCGGCGAGGGCTCGCTCCGACTCCGTGCGCGGCCCGGCGACACCGGCGGCGCGCGGCCGGGGCGGCTCGATGCGGGCGAGGGACTTGCGGTCGATCTTGCCGTTGGACGTCAGCGGCATCGCGTCGATCGCGACGAAGTCGGCCGGGACCATGTGGTGGGGCAGCTCGCCGTGCAGCAGGGTGCGGCACTCGGCGACCGTGGTGCCGGGCTCCAGCACGACGTACGCGCACAGCCGGTCCTTGGCGTCGGCGCGGATGACGACCGCGGCCGCCTTCACACCGGGGCAGGCGTCCACGCGGCGCTCGATCTCGCCGAGGTCGATCCGGAAGCCCCGTACCTTGACCTGGTTGTCGGTGCGTCCCAGGTACTCCAGGGTGCCCTCCGCGGTCCAGCGCCCGGCGTCGCCGGTGCGGTACATGCGCCGCTCCGGCTGGAAGGGGTCGCGCATGAACACCGCGGCGGTCTGCTCGGGAGCGTTGAGGTACCCACGGCTGACGCCGATGCCCGAGACGTAGAGCTCGCCCTTCATCCCCTGCGGGCAGACCCGCAGGTGCTCGTCCAGCACGTAGATCAGGGTGTTGTGGATCGGCGCGCCCAGCGGCACGGTGTCCGTGTTCACGGGCTCGGCCATCACGTAGTGCGTGACGTCGTCGGACGCCTCGGTGGGGCCGTAGGCGTTGACGACGGGGATGTGCGGGTAGTGCGCCAGCCAGCGGTTGACCGAGCGGGGCAGCACCGCCTCGCCGGTCACCATCAGGTGGGTGAGAGTCCGCAGACCGAAGGGGCGGCCGACGCGCTCCCAGGTGTCGAGCATGGTGTCGAGGTACGAGGGGACGACCTCGAGGACCGTGATCCCGTCCGCATCGAGGCGCTCGCCGAAGCGCACCGGGTCGAGCTGCAGCGCGGCCTCGTAGATCACCGTCCTGCCACCGACGTACGGAGCCGCGAACATCTGCCACACGGAGATGTCAAAGCTGTTCGACGCGTTCTGCACCACCACGCTCCGCTCGGTCAACGACAGGTCGTTGATCTTCGAGTGGAGGTGGTTGAGCATCCCGAGGTGTTCGACCATCACGCCCTTCGGCACACCCGTCGAGCCCGAGGTGTAGATGACGTACGACATCGCCGAGTCGCCGGTCGTGACGTCCAGGTCGCCGGCGTCGAGGTCCGCGCCGGTGGCGTCCGTCAACTCGACCACGGTGCGCTCGTCGCCGATGTGGCCGCGCAGCTCGGGTGACATCCGTGCAGGGTCCACGGCGACGACGCGGACCTGCGAGGACTCCAGCATCGACCGCACGTACGACGGCGGATAGCCCGGGTCGACCGGCAGGTAGGCGGCGCCGCACTTCCACAGCGCGAGGATCGCCTCGACAGTCAGGATGGAACGGTCCATGACGAGGGCCACGACCTCTTCGACCCCCACCCCCAGCTCGTCCCTGAAGTAGCGGGCGAGCCGGTTGGCACGAGCGTTGAGACCGGCGTACGTCCGCTGCTCGGAGCCGGCCACGAGGCAGACGCGGTCCGGGCTCGTGCGGGCGAACCGCTCGACCGCCAGGTGGATCTTCAGCGAGGCGTCGAAGTCGAAGTCGTGCGCGCCGATGGCGCGGACGCGCCGCTGCTCGGCCTCCGTCAGGTGCGGGATCTGCCGCAGGGCCGCGTCCGGGCGGTCCAGGACGGCGCCGAGCAGTCCGGTGAAGGACTCCCACAGCTGGTCGACGATGCGCGCGTCGAACAGGCGGGTGTCGAAGCGGATGGCCGCCTCAAGGGTGCCGGCCTGCTCGGCGAGCATGATGTTCAGCGGGAACACACTGGTCTGCAGGGTGACGTCCAAGGGGGTCACCCGCAGGCTCTCGTTCCCCATCGCGTGCAGGGCTCGCTCGTCGTCGCCCGCGAACTGCTCGAACTCGATCAGCACGTTGAACAGGTGTGGGGAGCGGGCGAGCCCGCGCTGCTGAAGCTCCTGGACAAGCTCCTCGTACGGGTAGTCGCTGTGCCGGGCGCCGGCCGTGAACCGGGAGCGGACCTGGCTGAACAGTGCCCGGAAGTCGGCCTCGTCGTCGATCCGCACGCGCAGCGGCAGCGTGCGCACCAGCATGCCGACGAGCTGCTCGGTGCCCGGCTTGCCGCGACCACTCAGCGAGGTGCCGAGCACCAGCTCGCCCTGGTCGGTGTAGCGGGCGAGCAGTGCAGCGAAGGCGCTGACGACCGAGGAGAAGGCGGTACCGCCCTCGTCCTTTGCGAACCGCTTCAGCCGCTCCCAGAGTGCCTCGGGCACCGTGTAGTCGCGGTAGGCGCCGCTGAATGCCTCGCCGCCGACGCCGGAGCGAACCGGCAGGTCGATCGCCGCAGGCACGTCCGCGTACTGTTCCATCCAGTACGCGGACGCCTCCTCCTTGCGCTCGTCGGCGCGCTGCCTGCCCTCGATGTGGTGGTCGCGGTAGCCGAGTTCCACCTCCGGCAGTCCGAGTGGGACGCCCCGCGCGAAGGAGGCGTAGAACGCGGACAGGTCGCGGACCAGAAGCTCCAGTGACCAGCCGTCGGCCACGATGTGGTGCGTACTGAGCGTGAGGACGTGCTCGTCGCCCGCGAAGCCGGCCAGCTGGGCACGGACCAGGGGACCGGCCGCCAGGTCGAACGGGGTGGCCGCGAAGGGACGCACGTACGCCGTGATGCCGGTGTCGTCTGGCCGGGCTTCGGTCGACCCCTCCAGCTGGAGGGGGACTGTGAACTCCCCGGCGGCGGCCGTGGCTTGGGTCAGCTCACTGTCGGCGAAGGCGAACGTGGCACGCAGGGCCTCGTGACGGCGGGCCAGCGCGTCCAGGGCCTGCCGCAGAGCGTCCGTGTCCACCTGCCCGTCGAGCCGGAAGCTGCGGGTGAGGTTGAAGGCGGCGGAACCGCCCTCGAACTGCGAGGCGAGCCAGATGTTCAGCTGGGCCGGGGAGGCCGGGAACGCCTCCGACGGAGTGGTGTCCACCACGGGCGCCGCCACGGGGACGGACAGGGCTGCCTGGATGTGGGCGGCGAGCTGCTGCGGGGTCTCGTGGTCGAAGATGGCGTATTCGTCGAGTTCGACGGCGAAGAGGGCGCTGAGGCGGCTCATGACCTGCATGCCGCTGATCGAGTCGCCGCCCAGGTCGAAGAAGGAGGCGTCGGTGTCCGGCGAGTCGAGGCCGAGGACGTCCCGCCACACCTCCAGGACGGCCTCCAGGGGCTCGGTCACGGCCGCCGGTCCGGTCACGGCCGACGGTGTGGTCACGTCGGCGGCCGTCGTAGAGCCGGTGCGGACCTTGCTGTCGTCCAGCCAGCAGCGGATGCGGTCGAACTGGTACGACGGCAGCTCGATGCGGCTGCCCGGACCGGTGCGGGCGTCCCATCGCCACTGGGCACCCGCCGCGTACAGGCCGCGCAGGAAGCCGGCGAAGCCGGTCTCGTCCACGGCCACCACGTCGTAGCCCTCTCCCGCGCGCTCGGTCAGCAACCGGGAGATCGTGGACAGCGGGCCCGCCTCCACGAACAGGACCCGCCGCGGGCCGGTGAGCTTGCCCAGGAGCCGGTCCACGCGGGCGTCGAGGTCCGCGGGCACGGACCGGTCCTCGGCCGCGGCGCGGCGCAGCGCCTCTCCGAGACCGACGCGGCCATTGGCGGCGTCCAGGGCGTGCTTGCCCGCGCTCTGGGCGACGACGTGCTCGAAGTCCAGGCCGATGTGGCGCAGCAAGCCCACGAAGGCGTACTGGAACGCGAACTGCTCGTCCCACAGGCCGAGCCCGGACGCCGCGTCCAGGGCCTCCTGGTACAGCCCGTTGAAGTGCGGGTGGCGGGCCCGGAGCCCGGCGGTGAGCGCGGGCGTGGCCTGGCAGGAACCCGAGACCAGCAGTGCCGTCGTGACCGGCCCGGTGGGCGTGGTGGAGGCGAGCGGCGCGGCGGCGAGGGCGTCGGTGAGCCCGGCCAGGTTGCTCGCGGTCAGGGCGATGCGGTACGGGTGGTGGTCGCGGCCCGCCGTCAGCGTGCGCTCGATGTCCGCCGGCTCCAGCTCCGGCCGCTCCTCGATCCAGCGGCGCAGCGCGGCCGCGTTGGCTTCGAGGGCGGCAGCGCTCTTGCCCGACAGCGGGACGAAGTACGTTCCGCCGGAGCCCCGCGCGCTCGGGGCCGGGGAGGCGGGTGCCTCCTCCAGGACCGCGTGCACATTGGTACCCATCACGCCGAACGAGCTGACGCCCGCGCGGCGTACCCCGACGGCTGGTTCCCAGGGCGTGAGCTCCCGCGTGACCGACACGGCCGAGTTCGCGAAGTCGATCAGCGGGTTGAGCTCGGCGGCGTGCAGGCTCGGGAACAGTTGCCGGCTGCGCAGGGCGAGGGCCGCCTTGATCAGGCCGACCAGACCGGATGCGCTCCAGGTGTGGCCGAGGTTGGACTTCACGGTCGACAGGGCGACGAAGTTCTTCTGCCCGGTCACCCGCCCGAAGGCCAGGTCGAGTCCTTCGATCTCGATCGGGTCGCCCAGACGGGTGCCCGTGCCGTGGGCCTCGACGTAGGAGACGGTCGCCGGGTCGATCCCCGCCTTGCGCCAGGCCAGTTCGATGACCTCGGCCTGGGCAGAGCTGTCCGGAGCGGTCAGGGTGCTGGAGCGGGACGCACCACTGTTGGCGGCGGTGCCCTTGATGACGGCGTGCACCGTGTCGCCGTCGCGCAGGGCTGCGTCGAGCGGCTTGAGCAGGACGGCGGCGACGGCCTCGCCCGAGCCGGTGCCGGCGGCGTCGGCGGAAAAGGCCCGGGCCTTGCCGTCGGCCGAGCGGATGCCGATGTCCAGGTCACCGCTCTTGCGGTCGGCCAGGACGTTGAGGCTGACTCCGCACACCATGGCCAGCTCGGACTCGCCGAGCAGCAGGTCGTTCACCGCGTGGTGCACGGCGAGCAGGGTGGACGAGCAGGCCGAGTCGACCATGGCGGAGGCGCCATGCAGGCCGAAGAAGCGCGACAGCCGCCCGGCGATGGCGGACACATGTGTACCCATCACCATCGTCGGTTCGGGGTCGAGCGCCAGCTGGTCGTACTCGATCTTCGTGTCGCCGACGTACACCGAACCACGCACGCCGTCGAGCGTCCTGGGGGCGTAGCCGGCGTTCTCGACCGCCTGGTAGGCGACCTGGAGCAGCAGCCGGTGCTCGGGCGCCATGTTGTGCGCCTCGCCCCTGGAAATACCGAAGAAGGCGTGGTCGAAGGTGTCGATGTCGTCGAGGAAGCCGCACAGCTGGTACTGCTCGGTCGGCGAGAGCGAGGTCCGCGTGATGCGGTCCTCGGTCAATTGACGGACGCTGTCGCGGCCCCCGCGCAGGTTGCGCAGGAACTGATGGAGGTCGTCCGCCTCGGGCAGCCGGGCCGCCATGCCGATCACGGCGATGTCCCGGCCGGCGCCGGCCGCGGGCCCGGTGGCACCCGCCACGGCACCTGTGCCGCGGGCCGCGCCGCTCGCGTTGATCTCAGAACTCATGCTCGGTGACCTCGTCTTCAGACTGGGTGGGGACGGGCGCGACCAGCGCCGCTTGCGTGGCGATCGTGGGGTGGCTGAACAGCTGGGCGACGCGGAAGGTGCCCGGGAAGCGCTCGTCGAGCAGTGCGTACAGGCGCAGCAGCTTCAGCGACGTACCGCCCAGGGCGAAGAAGTCGTCCTCGACCCCCGGCACGGGACGGTCAAGCACGGTCGCCCAGATGTCGCCGATGCCGCGCTCGCCGTCGGTGCGGGGGGCGGCCGACACGCTCGGCGGCAGGTCCTGCACGAAGCGCGGCGCGGGCAGGGCGGCACGGTCGGGCTTGCCGTTGGCGTTGGTGGGGACACGGTCCAGGGCGATGTACTCGCCGGGGATCATCGCCCCGGGCAGCAGGCCCGTCAGATAGGCGCGCAGCTCCGCGGCGAGGACCAGCCCGTCCCGGTCGCGATTTTCGGGGACCACGTAGGCGACCAAGTGGGCCTCTCCGCGCGGGTCCTTGTGGGCGACGACGATGCTCGTGGAGACGGCCGGGTGCCCGGTGAGGGCGTTCTCGACCTCGGCGGGCTGGATGCGAATCCCGCTGATCTTCACCTGGTGGTCCGCGCGGCCGAGGATCTCCAGCAGTCCGTCGGGGCGCAGCCGCCCGATGTCACCGGTGCGGTACAGCAGATCGGCTTCGTCCTCGCGCAGCGGGTTTCGGAAGAAGCTCGCGTCCGTGGACCGCGGGTCGTTCAGGTAGCCGTAGGTGCGGAACGGGGTGCGGATGATGATCTCGCCGGGCTCACCGACACCGCACAGCACGGCGCCGTCGCCGCTGTCGCGCATCACGACGCACTGCGTCTGCGGCAGCGGCGTGCCGACCGGAAGGATCGGGGGCAGCGGCCCGTCCGGGACGCGGTGGAAGAACTTCGCCATCGTCGTCTCCGTCGGCCCGTACAGGTTCACCACCTCGGTGCTCGGGTAGCGGCCGCGGATGTTCTCCACCAGGGCGGCCTTCAGGGGTTCGCCCGCGCAGAACGTCAGCCGGAGATCTTCGAGGCGGGCGTCGTCGGGGGCGTCCAGGAGCCAGGTCTGCAGGACGGTCGGGGCGGCGTGCAGGACGGTGACCCGCTCGCGGTCCAGCCAGCGGAAGATGGCCTTGCCGCCCAGTTCGTCCGCCGCCTCCGGCGCCACGAGCGTGGCGCCCGAGACCAGCGCGAGGAACGTGTCGCGGAGCATCACGTCGAAGGAGACGCTGGTCAGCTGCGAGCACCGGTCGTTCTCACCGAGGGAGAACTCGGCGGCCTGCCACGTGAGGAAGTGGCTGAGCGAACCGTGTCGGCCGAGCACCCCCCGCGGCAGGCCGGTGGTGCCGGAGGTGAAGAAAAGGTAAGCCGGGTCCGCAGCGGACACCACCGGGAGCCGTGTCGCGGCGGCTCCGTCCGTGTCGTGCGCGGACAGCCCACCGGCATCGACGTCGACGGTCTCCAGGCCGCCGGTGACGGGGGCCGCCGCCCGGTCGTCGGCACCGTCCACGACCCTCACGAACAGACCAGGCCTGCCGATCTCCAGGAGGTGGCGCTTGCGCCCCTCGGGCAGCGCCGGGTCCACCGGGAACGCGACGGCCCCGCTGCGCAGCACACCGAGCAGGCCGACGACGAAGCCGATCCCGCGCGGGCCGGTCACCCCGATCACATCTCCGCGCCCGCAGCCACGCGCCACCAGGCGGCGGGCGACGGCCTCGCTGCGGGCGACCAGTTCGCCGTAGGTTAGCGTCCTGCCGCCCTGCTGGACGGCGACCCGGTCCGGATGGCCTGCGGCGGCGCGGGCGATCAGCTCGGTCACCGGCCGCTGCTCGGGCTGCTCCAGCGGTGCCGCGAGCTCCGCCCCTTGGTTCCCGGCGGCCCCGGCCATCAGTGAGTACGAGGTGATCGGCTGCCCGGGGTCTGTCACGGCGAGGCCGAGGACCTCGGCCAGCTGGGCGGCCATCGTCCTGGCGCGTGCGGGCGAGAACAGGTCGGTCCGGTGGACCAGCTCGATCAGCATGCCGCCGTCCGGCTCGTCGCGGACGTAGAAGGTGAGCGGGAATTTGGCCCGGAGGTCGAAAGCGTGGTCGTCGACCTCGGCGGTGACGCCGTCGATGGTCAGGTCCTCGCGCAGATCGCCCAGATAGTTCAGCAGCACGTCGAACACCGGCGTGCGGTCCAGGTCGCGCACCGGATTGAGGCGCTCGACGAGCAGTTCGAACGGCGCGGTCTGGTGCTCGTACGCCTCCCGCACCCCCGTGCTGACCTGCTCGAGGAGGCCGGTGAAGGTGGGGGCGCCGGTCAGGTCGGTGCGCAGCACCATGGTGTTGAGGAAGAGACCGACCGTCCCCTCCAGGTTGATGTCTGGCCGGCCCAGGACCGGGAATCCGACCACCACGTCCTGCTGGTCACTCAGACGTGACAGAAGCAGGTTGAGGGCGGCCATCGTGATCTCGAAGGGGGTGGTGGCGGTGCGCGACCCCAGCTCCCGCAGCCTGCGGCCGGTTTCGGCGCCGACCCGCACGGTCGTAACACCGACGGACTCGTCGAGTACGGCCTTGTCCAGCTCGTCTGTGGGCAGTTCCAGGGGCGGGGCGTCCGCGAGACGGTCCACCCAGTACGTCAGGTCACCCTCGATGGCTGCCGTGTTGCCGGGGTGGCGCACGGCCGCCGCGTGGTCGATGTACTGCACGGCGGGGGCGGGCAGCCGGTCGCCGGCGCCGACGGCGTGCTGCGCGTACAGGCTGGAGAGCTCCTGCGTCATCAGGCGCAGCGTCCAGCCGTCACCCGCGATGTGGTGCACCACGACCAGCAGCAGCCACTCCCCGTCGTCGATCCGGCAGAGCACGACCCGCAGTGGCGAGGAGTCCCCGAGGTGGAAAGGCGTGGAGCCGATCTCACGCACCAGCCGGGCCGCCTCGGCGCGTGCGGCCTCGGCCGGGAGGTCGCCCAGGTCCCGTACCTCGTACGGAACGGGGAGGTCCTCGCGCACCGTCTGGAAGACGCTTCCGCCTTCGCTGGTGAACGTCGTGCGCAGCATCTCGTGCCGGGCGACCAGGCTCACGACGGCCTGCCCCATCACCTCAGCGTCGATCGCACCGTCGAGGCGGGCCAGGACGGGGATGTTGTAGGCGCCGCTGTCGGGGTCGAGCATGTGCAGGAACCACATGCGCTCCTGGGCGAACGACAGGACGTGCCGCTCGCCGCGCGCGACGCGCGTCGGCACCGGCGCGGACGATGTCGACTTCGCTGAGCCGGCGATCAGCCCGGCCTGGGCGGCGACGGTGCGGTGGGTGAACAGCGCGGCGAGCTTCGGCTCGACGCCGAAGACCTGGCCGATGCGGGTGGACAGCTGCAGCGCGCTGAGCGAGTTGCCGCCCAGCGCGAAGAAGTCGTCCTCCACGCCCACCCGTTCCAGCGGCAGCAGCCCCGTCCAGATTCCGGCCAGCCGCCGCTCGGCGTCGGTGCGCGGTGCGACGTACCGGCTGCTGGCGACCTGTGCGGTGCCGCTCAGCGCGAGCAGGGCGCGGCGGTCGGCCTTGCCGTTGCGGGTGACTGGGATGGCGTCGGTGAAGACGAAGTACGTCGGCACCATGTACTCCGGCAGCCGCGCGCCGAGGGCGGCCCGCAGCTCGGCGGGGGCCGCGGGCGCGCCCGGGACCGTGTTCTCGACGTACGCGCACAGCCCCTCGGCGCCGGCCGGGTCTTTCTGCACCATCACGACGGCACGCTCGACGCCCGCCTGCCCGGCCAGGGCCTGCTCGATCTCGCCGAGTTCGATACGGAAGCCGCGCAGCTTGACCTGGTGGTCACGGCGGCCGAGGTAGAGCACCTCGCCGCTCTCCTGCCAGCGCGCCAGGTCCCCGGTCCGGTACATGCGCGCCCCGGGCCGGAACGGGTCGGCGGTGAACCTCTCGGCGCTCTTCCCGGGCCGGTTGAGGTAGCCGCGGGCCACCTGTACGCCGCTGATGTACAGCTCGCCGGCGATGCCGACCGGGCAGGGCCGGCCCGACCCGTCGAGGACGTACAGGCGGGTGTTGGCGGCGGGGCGGCCGATCGTGACCGGCCCCGGTGTGTCGGCGACCTCGAGGAACGAGACATCGACGGTGGCCTCGGTCGGCCCGTAGTAGTTGTGCAGCCGCGTGCCCGTCTCCGCGGTGGCGGCGAAGAACCGGGCGGCGAGGTCCCTGCCGAGTTCCTCACCGCTGCACACGACGCTGCGCACGCCCGTGAAGCCGTGCTCGACCGCGGCCAGGTACTGGCTGAGCATCGACGGCACGAAGTGCAACACCGTCACCCCGTGGCGTTCGACGGTGTCGCGGATCAGCGCCGGGTCGGACTGACGGCCGGGCGCGAGCATCACCTGGCGGGCACCGGTCACGGCAGGTAGCAGCAGCTCCCACACCGACACGTCGAAGACGTACGGCGTCTTCTGCAGGATGACGTCCCGCTCGGTCAGCTCCAGGTCTTCGATCGTCCAGCGGAGCCGGTTGACCAGGCCGCGGTGCTCGACCAGGACACCGTTGGGCACGCCGGTCGAGCCGGACGTGTAGATGCAGTACGCGATGCCGTCGGGGCCGGCCAGCGGTGGCGGGTTGTCGGCGCGGGCGGCGTCCGCCGGGAAGGCGGTGACGTCGACGACGGTGCGGTCGGGTGCGGCCATCGTCCGGAGGCGGGCCGTGTCGGCCAGGAGGACCGTGGCACCGGAGTCCTCCAGGATGGCGGCTGTGCGGTCGGCCGGGTCGGTGATGGACAGCGGCAGATAGGCACCGCCCGCCTTGAGCACGCCCAGGACGGCGGCCGTCATGTCGACGCTCCGGTCCAGGTACAGGGCGACCAGGGTGCCGGCACCGACTCCGTGGTCCTCGCGCAGCGTCCACGCAAGGGCGTTCGCCTTGGCGTTGAGCTCGGCGAAGGTCAGGGCGCGGTGCTCGTCGACGGTGGCGGTGCGCTCCGGGGTGCGGGCCGCCTGCTGCTCGAAGAGCCGCTGGACCGTGGTGTCCGTCTCGTAACCGGTGTCCGTGGCGTTGAAGTCGGTCAGCACCAGCGCGCGCTCGGCCGCGGTGAGCAGTTCGAGCTCTTCCACGGGGGCCAGAGGCGCGGCGGTGACGCTGGTGAGCAGCGTCTCGAAGTGGGTGAGCAACCGCTCGACGCGCACCTTGTCGAACAGGTCCGTCGCGTACTCGGCGGTGATCTTCAGGCCCTCGTCCGTCTCCTTGAAGAAGAGGGTGAGGTCCATCTTGCTGTGCTGGACGGGGTGGTCGAGGTGCCGGATCTGCAGTCCGGTGGCCTCGGAGGTGGGTGTGCCCCACGCGGGATCCATCATCACCATGACGTCGAACAGCGGGTTGTGATTGCCCGTGGTGACCGCGCGGGTGTCGCGGACTACCTGGTCGAAGGGGTGGTCACTGTGCCGGACGGACTCGGTGAGGGAGTCCCGCACGGTACGCAGCAGCGTCCGGAACGACGTGCCGGCGGCGACCTCCGCGCGCAGGGCCAGGCTGTTGACGTAGTAGCCGACCTGGTCGTGCAGGGCCTCCACCGGGCGGCCGAGCGCCGAGGTGCCGAGCACGATGTCGCGCTGACCGGTATAGCGGTAGAAGAGCACGCGCAGGGCCGCGCCAAGGCCCGCGTACAGGGTCGAACTCTCCTCGCGGCACAGCGACTTCAGGCCCTGCAGGCACTCCGAGGAGACCGTGCGGCGCAGGACCGCGCCCCGGTAGCTGCGGGTGGCGGGGCGCGAGCGGTCGGCGGGCAGATCGAGCGGCTCGGCGGCCTCGGCGAGCCTCCGGCTCCAGTAGGCGCGCGACTCCTCGGCGGCCGGCTGGTCCAGCAGCCGCTGCTGCCAGTGCGCGTAGTCCTTGTACTGCACCTCCGGAGGAGCCTCCTCGGGCTGCCGGCCGTCGAGCAGGGCGTTGTACGCGGCGATGACGTCGTCGATCAGTACGGTCAGCGACCAGCCGTCGACCGCGATGTGGTGGGCACTCAGGACGAGGACGTGGTGGTCCTGGGCGCGCTCGACCAGCAGGAAGCGGACCAGGCGGCCCGCCGTGAGGTCGAAGTCCCGCTGGATGAAGGCGGCGATCGTGCGCTGCGCCGCGTCCTCGTCAGCGGCGGTCGTGACCTGCCAGTCGAGGGTGGCCCCCTCCCGCACCCGCTGCATGGGCACCCCGGCGACCTCGCCGTAGGCCGTGCGCAGCGACTCATGACGGGTCAGGAGCCTGGCGAGCGCGCCGTGCAGGGCTTCCCGGTCCAGGGTGCCGCGCAGTTCGTACATGGCGGGCACGGTGTAGGCCGCGTGGGGGACGCCGGCCTGTTCCAGGAGCCACATCGACAGCTGGCCCGAGGACAGCGGGTGCCATGGGGCGGGGGCGGCGGGACCGATCGCCGGCGGCGCGTCGCCCGCGCCCTGTTGCCCGGCCTCGTGGAGGCGGGCGGTGAGTTCGGCGACGGTCTCGTTGCGCAGCAGAGCGTCCATGCCCAGCTCGCGCCGCAGCCGCTTGCGGGCCAGCAGAACGACGCGGACGGCCTTGAGGCTGTCGCCACCCAGGTCGAGGAACCGGTCCGCCAATCCCACCCGCCCCCAGCCGAGGACCTTCTGGAGGATGCCGCACAGTTCGCGGCCCATCTCATCGACCGGCGCCACGTACGCGGTGCCGTCGAACTCGGCGTCCAGGTCCGGCGCGGGCAGGGCGGCGCGCTGGATCTTGCCGCTGGAGGTCAGGGGGAAGGCGTCCAGGCGCATGAAGCGGGCGGGCACCATGTAGGCGGGCAGCGACTCGGACAGGCCCGCACGCAGGGACGCGGTGTCAGCGCGGCCGTCGCCGACCCAGTAGGCGACGAGCTCCTGCCGGCCGTTGATGTCGGCGGCGACCACCGCGCTGTTGTGCACGCCGGGCAGCGCGGACAGCGCGCTGTCGATCTCGCCGAGCTCGATGCGGTAGCCGCGGATCTTGACCTGGTGGTCCATGCGGCCCACCAGGTCGATCTCGCCGCTCTCCAACCGGGTCGCCAGGTCCCCGGTGCGGTACGCGCGGTCACCGCTGCCGGTCGGGTCACGGACGTACCGCTCGCGGGTGAGCTCGTCCCGGTTGAGGTAGCCGCGGGTCAACCCCTCACCCGCGATGAGCAGTTCACCGGTCGCGCCCACCGGGCAGGGCACGTTGTCCTTGTCGACGATCAGCAGCGTCGTGTTGGCGAGCGGCCCGCCCACCGTCACGGGTGCCTCGCGGTCCACCAGGCAGGCCGTCGCGTAGATCGACGTCTCGGTGGGGCCGTACAGGTTGAACAGGTCGCAGCCGGTGGTGGCGGCGTAGAACGCCGTGCGCAGACCGGGCTTGAGCGGCTCACCCGCTACGAGGCAGCGCAGGACACCGGGCAGCGGATCGACGACGTCCATGACGGCCAGGTACGAGGCGAGTCCCGACGGCACGAACTGGATCAACGTGATGCCATGTCGTGTGACGGCCTCGCGGATCGCCGGCGGCGACGTCTCCGCACCCGCTTCCAGCAGGACGAGCCGGGCGCCGCTGATCAGGGGCAGGAGCAGCTCCATGATGGAGATGTCGAAGGTGTAGGTCGTCTTCTGCAGTACCCGGTCATCGGGTGTGATCTTGAAGTACTCCTCGCCCCACCGCACCACGTTGCGCACCCCGCGGTGTTCGATGAGTACGCCCTTGGGCTCGCCGGTGGAACCGGAGGTGTACAGGCAGTAGACGAGGTCGTCGGTGGTGCCGACCACCGGCAGCTCCGCGTTCCGCTCGGGCCAGGAGGGCTCCTCGCGAAGGTCGAGGACATGGACGAGTTCGCCGAGGCCGGGGTCCGAGTCGGTGTTGGCGAGCAGCAGGCGTGCTCCGCAGTCCTTCAGGATGAACCGGTGCCGCGCGACGGGGTGCTTGGGGTCCAGCGGCAGGCAGGCGCCGCCCGCCTCGATGACGGCGAGGATGCCGACGACCATGTCCAGGGAGCGCTCGAACAGCAGCGGCACCAAGGTGTCCCGCCCGACCCTGTGGTCCTCGCGCAGAGACCAGGCCAGCGACCGCACGCGCGTGAGCAGCTGATCGTACGTGAGTCGCTCGTCGCCGTACTCCACGGCCACGCTGTCCGGCCGGGTCCTGACCTGCTCCGCGAGCAGCTGCTGTATCAGCCCACTGGACTCGTTCAAAATCGCCCCTCTGTCCGCATCTGCGCCTGCGCTCGACTGCGCGTATCTGCATCCGGTGGAGGCGTCGTGCCCGCCGCCGTGGCTGCCAGGACAGCAAAACTTTCCCGACGGTTTCAAATGAGATCGGACATCTCGATCAAATGAATCGTGTGTGATTCAGGGAGCTGAACTTCGATCGAGATGCCTGATCTCATTTGAAACCGTCGAAAGAGGTTTGTTCTTCTTCTTCCAGCCGACTGTGCACAGGTCCGCAGCCAGGCACCGTAGTGAGGAGAGAAGCGATGACGTCGCAGCACGCCGAAACGCCAACCGGATGAACCGTGGACAGAACACAGCAACACGACTGCTGCGCCAGGAGATCCGCCCCGTCCGATCCGTGGTGGCCGGCGCCCTGAGCGTGCTGATCGTCAGCGTCCTCGCCACACTGGCGGGCCCGCTGCTCGTCCAGTACTTCGTCGACCGCGCCACCGAGGGCAGCACCCAGTCGGTGCTTGTCACCGTCGCGCTGGTCTATCTGGCCGTCGCGCTGGTCGGCGGCGCGGCCCGCATCGGTGCCGGATACCTGGCGGTGCGCAGCGCCTGGCAGATCGCGGACAGCCTGCGTACCCGGCTGCTGCGCCGGACCGCCGTCGAGCGCCCCGTGCTGGAGGTGGAGAGCCGCCCCGTGGGCGAGGTGCTGGAGAAGGTCGAGGGCAACTGCGACATCGTCGGCAAGTCCATCGCCGAGGCCGGCTTCCAGATGATCGGCAACGTGGCGATCGTCTTCGGCACACTCACCGTGATGGTCGTCGCGGTCCCCGCCGCGGGCGCCGGTATCGCGGTGCTCATCGTCGCTGTGTGCCTGCTCCTCACCCGGCTGGCCCGACGCGCCGTCACCCGCTGGGAGCTGGCCCGCCAACAGCAGGCCGAACTCTTCGGGTTCGTCGGCGACTCGCTGGCCGCCCGGGACGATCTGCTGCCGCTGGGCAAGTCCGTCTGGGCCACCGACACCATCCAGGACAAGCTGGCCGGGCTGCTGCGCACCGAGGGCCGCGCCTACATCAGCGGCCGCGCGTTCTGGCCGCTGACCCAGTTGTTCTTCGCCGTCGCCTTCGGTCTCGGCTTCGGCTTCGGGCTGCAGGGCCTCGGCCAAGGTTCCCTATCCATCGGCACGTTGACGATGATCTACCTGTACGTGGATCTGCTGCAGAAGCCGGTGGAGGAGATGTCCTCCCAGTGGGGCGAGTTGCAGAAGACCATGGCCGTCCTCGGCACCGCGGCCCGTACCCTGGAGGAGCCGACAGCTGGCGAGGGCGTGGACACACTGCCGCCCGGCTCCCTCCCCGAGGGACCGCTGGACGTGGCCTTCGAGCACGTCAGCTTCGGCTACGGCGGTACCCCGGTGGTTCGCGACGTGTCCTTCACGGTCGCGGCCGGGCGTAGCCTCGGCATCGTCGGACAGACCGGCGCCGGTAAAAGCACCCTGATCAACCTGCTCTGCGGGCTCGCCTCACCGGACGAAGGCCGCGTAATGATCGGTGGAGTCGATGTCGACCGCGTCGCCCCCGCCGAGTTCGCCGAGCGGCTGACCGTGCTCAGCCAGCGCGCGCACGTCTTCGCCGCATCCGTACGTGACAACGTCGCCCTCTTCGAGGACTCCGTCTCCGACGACCGGATCTGGCAGGTCCTGGAGCAGCTCAACGCGGACGGTTGGATCCGCGCGCTGCCCGACAGCCTCGACACCGTCATTGGCACGGCAGGGCGAGCCCTGTCGGAGGGGGAGATGCAGGTCGTCGCCTGCGCCCGCGCCCTGATCCGGCCGGTCGGCCTGCTCGTCGTCGACGAAGGAGTCTCCAAACTCGATCCCGAGGCGGAGCGCACCTGGTCGGCCCTCCTCGAGACCGTGACGAAGGACCGCACGGTCGTCATGGTCGAGCACCGCCAGGCCGCCCTGAACGGCGTTGACCAGATCATCGCCATGGCCGGCGGTCGGATCACATACGTCGACCGTCCCCGCGAAGGAGCCGCCAAGTGAGCCCGTCCACCGACACCGCCCCGCCCGGGGAGCATCAACTCCACCTGGATTCACAACCGTTCAACCGGTTCCTGTTCCATGCGGGCCGCCTGGTGGGGGGCCTCTACCTCGGCGCGATCGCGAGCTGGACAGTCATCTACGCCCTCCCGCTCGTCGTCGGTCTGGCCATCTCCCGGCTCATCGACCGCGCCGGGGGCGGCTCCGTCGACTCCGTGACCTGGTGGCTGCTCGCGCTCGCCGTCGGGCTGATGGCGCTGCGGGCCGTCGTCCTCTGGGGCGGACTGCAATTGACCTTCACGCTGATCTTCAAGACCAGCGCCTGGCTCAAAGTGTGTGTCCTGCGAGGCCTGCTCAGCCGCCCCGCCGTCCGCGACAAAGCCGTGAGCAACGGCGAGACGATCAACCGGCTGCGCGACGACACGGAGGAGATCGGGGGGCTGCTGGAGTGGACCACCGATCTGATCTACCGGTCGGTGCTTGTCGTCATCGCGGTCGCCGTGCTCGCCAGTACCGATCTGGTCATGACCGTACCGCTGGTCCTGCTGCTCGGCGGACTGCTCGTCTCGATCTTCCTGAAGAACCGGGTGGCGTCCCTGCAGACGCAGATCCGTGTTGAGCAGGGCCGTATCGGCGGCGCGATCACGGACACGCTGACCGGGATCCGCGATCTGCGCCTGTCCGGCGCCATCACCGGTCGGATGGCCAAGTTGGAGCAGAGCTTCGCCGGGCGTCGCCGTCTGCAGCAGAAGTACCAGGTCTACGCTGACCTGCTCTCCGACCTGTTCCGCAACCTGGTCATGATCGGCACAGCTGTGGTCCTGCTGACCGCGAGCGTGCGGATCACCGCGGGCGACTTCACCGTCGGCAAGCTCGTACTGTTCATGACGTACTCGAGCTGGCTGGGCCAGCAGATGTTCTTCTTCGGCAAGATCCTCGCCCGTTACCAGAGCGGCAAGGTGTCCTACCAGCGCCTGACCGGCATGAGCAGTGGTGCGGAGCCGACCCCGGCGCAGCCGGCCCTCGTCGAGCCGCTGCGCGAGCTGACGGCCACCGGTCTGACCCGCCACGCCCCGGACGGCGGCCCTGCCCCCGAGCCGGTCGACTTCACCCTCCGACCCGGTCAACTCGTCGCGATCGCGGGCGACATCGGCGTCGGCAAGAGCACGGTCGTACGCGCCCTGCTCGCGCTGCAACCCGACGCGGCGGGACGGCTCCACTGGAACGACACCGACATCACCGGTGACCGCGGCCGGCTCGGCGCCCCGCACATCGGCTACGCCCGCCAGTCGCCCCGCTTCGTCGCCGGCACCGTCCGCGACAACCTGAGGCTCGGCGACGACACGGTCACCGAAGAGCGCATGAACCGGGCGCTTTCCGCCGTCCACCTGCGTCCCGGCACCCCCGAACTCCCCGAGGGCCTGGACACCTTCCTCGACTCGGGCGAGGCCAGTCGGCTCTCTGGCGGACAGCGGCAACGCCTCGCCCTGGCCCGCATGCTGTGCCGTCCGGCCGAGGTCTACCTGGTCGACGACTGCGACTCGTCGCTGGACGGCCCGACCGCGCGCGACATCTGGCAGACCGTGCCCGGCATGTGGCCCGGCGCGTGGGTGGTCGTCTCCCACAATCCGGACCTGCTCGCCCTCGCCGACACCGTCGTGCGCGTCACCCGCCGCCCCGAACCGTCCCTCGTCACCGCGGAGTGAGCAGCCAGTGCCCATCATCACGTCACCGCATGAACTGGTCGACTCGGATCTGTACGTCGACCTCGAACCGTTACTGGGACGCAGCCTCTACATCAAGTGCGAAGGACTGAACTTCGGCGGCTCCATCAAGATGAAGGCGGCGGCGAGCATGGTCGCCAGCGCCGAACGGGACGGCCTCATCCGTGAGGATTCCGTCCTCATCGAGTCTTCCTCCGGTAACCTCGGCGTCGCCCTCAGCATCATCGCGGCGGCGAAGGGGATCCCCTTCACCTGTGTGACCGACCGCAGGTGCAACGACCTGACGGCGTCCGTCATGCGGGCACTCGGTACGCGACTCGTGGTGGTCGACGAACCGGACCCCGAGGGCGGATTCCTCAAGGCCAGGCTCGACCTCGTACGTCACCGCTGCGCCGAGGACGACCGCCACGTCTGGCTGAACCAATACTCCAACGAGGCGAACTGGCTGGTCCACTACGAAGAGACGGCGAAGGGCATCCTCAAGCACTTCCCCGACCTGGACATCCTGTTCGTCGGTGTCGGCACGTCGGGCACCGCGATGGGCTGCGTGCGCTACTTCCGCGACCTCGGCAGCACCGCCCGTGTCGTTGCCATCGACTCGGTCGGGTCCGTCAGCTTCGGCACCCCCGCCGCCACCCGCCTGATACCGGGCCTTGGCGCGGGTGTCGTACCACCGATGCTCGACCCGGACGCCTTCGACGATGTGGTGCACGTCCCCGAGGAAGCCGCCATCCGGATGTGCCGCGCCCTGTCGGCGCAGGGCCTGCTGTTCGGCGGCTCCACCGGAACCGTCGTCGACGGCGCCCGCACCTGGCTCGACCGGAACGACCCGCAGCGCGCCCTGCGCGCGGTGTGCATCTCCCCGGACATGGGGGACCGCTACCTCGACACGGTCTACAACGACGCCTGGGTCCTCCAGCACTTCGGACCGCAGGCGCTCCTCCCCCTGGCCCGTACGTAGTGACCCCCCCAAGCCACGACGGCAGCCGCCTTCCCGCGCGGACAAGCGGCGATCTCCAGCACGACCCACAGAGGGAGAACACTTCCATGTTCGAGTTCGACCTGGTCCCCGGACTGGTGGTCCACGAGGTCCTGACCGGCAACCGCCCTGCCGTGCTCGATCTCGTAAAGCAGACCTACCTGGACCACGAGGCCGGCGAGTCGGTCAACCCCGACAGCTACTTCCTGCGCTTCCCCGAGAAGCCCGACGCGCGCATCATCGCCCTGCCTTCCTTCCTCGGCGCCGACGTGCAGCTCGCCGGCATCAAGTGGATCTCCAGCTTCCCGTCCAACACGAAGAAGTCCATACCGCGTGCCTCGGCCCTACTGATCCTCAACGACTACGAGACCGGCTACCCGATCGCCTGCCTGGAGGCGGCCCAGATCAGCGCCGCCCGTACCGCCGCGTCCGCGGCCGTCGCGGCCATCGCGCTGCGGCCGGGCGACCACCGCGGCACCCGCGTCGCCGTGATCGGCGCCGGCATCATCGCCCGCAACGTGTGCGAGTACCTCAAGGCGGCCGGCTGTACTCCCGATGCGTACGTGGTGCACGACCTGCACGCCGAGTCCGGACAGGCGCTCGTCGACCACTTGAACGACGAGCTCGGGGAGAACGCCGGCTTCACCGACGACCTCGGCACCGCGCTGGAAGCTGACACGGTCGTCTTCACCACCACCGCCGGCACGCCCTATGTACACACGCCGTTCAAGCCCAGCCAGATCGTGCTGAACCTGTCGCTTCGCGACCTCGCCCCCAAGGTGATCCTTGCGGCGTCCAACATCTTCGACGACGTCGAACACTGCATGAAGGCCAACACCTCGCCGCACTTGGCCGAGCAGGCCACGGGCGGACGGGAGTTCGTCACGGGGACGCTGGCCGGGGTGCTCAACGGCGATGTGTCCGTGCCGGACAACCGGCCGGTGGTCTTCTCGCCGTTCGGTCTCGGCATCCTCGACCTCGCGCTCGGGGCCTTCGTGCACCAGCGGGCCCGCGCCGTGGGGAAGGCCCTCGCGGTGCCGGACTTCTTCGCGGAGACGCAGCGCTGGTGAACCGCGGATCCCGCGGCGCCGCGGGATGTTCGCACGGCGTGAATGGCAGAAAATCATCGGTCGGCTTCGGTGACTCCCGCGGGTCATTCGTGCGCCTCCAGTCCTGGCCGACAGGCATACAGGACCACCACGAGAACCGGCCACGTTCGTCCGAAAGCAGACTCTCAACACCCGAAGGGGATTAATGAAGGGGATTAACTGGACTGTTACCGAAATATGGAGTCACTGCTTGAAAGTACGAACAGGGATCAGAAAAGATGCGAATGCGACGATATTCTCGGCCGACCTGTCTGAACTGAAGGAGCGCCCAGATGAAGCAGGCGAGGGCACGCCTTACTCACACGGTGATCCTCGACGCGGCGGGTGAGGTTTTCGCGGCCCATGGCTTCGCCGCCACCAACCTCCAATGGGTGGCGGCCCGTACCGGTCTCACCAAAGGCGCGCTGTACGGGCACTTCCCCTCGAAAGCGGCACTCGCTGCGGCGGTGATCGAGTCCTTCGAGGCGAGCTGGCGCGAAATGACGGCCGACGCCCGGCACAGCGCCCGCCCCGCCCTGCAGACGCTGACCTGGCTGGCGCTGGAGCTGACTCGGCGTATGGCCGAAGACATACGGTTCATGGCGGGCCTGCGCCTGACCATGGAAGCCGCCCGGGCCGCGTGCACCGAGGTGCCCCACCTCGCCGAGCTGCACGGCCTGATGACGTCCCTGGTGCTGCTCTCCCAGAAGCAGGGGGATATCCCGGTGGGGCATCGCCCGGAGCTGCTCGGTCGGCTACTGACCGCGCTCGTGCTCGGCACTCATGAATCCGGCCTCGGCATCGGGCGGGACGACGCCGCGGGCGCGCTGCGGTCGATGTGGGACACCGTGCTCCCGGCCCTGCAGCGCATTCCCGACTGACGCTGCCCTCCGCACGGCGGCAGCTCTCCGGCGGCCGTGCGCGCAGTGGTCCCGGAAGCCGGCCCGTCCCGCACGGCGCGCGCTCCACCAAGCTGGACCCTCCCCTGTCCAATCCGTTGCGACTACCGGGGTGAAGGTACCCCGGTGAGCAGCCCGCACGCCGTCGGGAGGGGCAGGCGGCTTGCGGCCGAGTTACCGGACCCGCGGCCGCGGGACGGCGGCGAGGCGGACGTCCCGGTCGGCGCACTCGATCGCGTCCAGGATGAGCGTGGCGTGCTCCTGCAGCAGGACGCCGGCCTCGGTGAGCTTGATGGGACAGCGCCCTCTGCGGTGGAAGAGCAGCACGCCGATCCTCCTCTCCAGACTTTTGATCTGCGCGGTCACGGTGGACTGCGCGCAGTGCAGGTTCCTGCCGGCCTGGGTGAAGCTCAACGTCCGGGCCACCTCCTGGAACGCCCGTAAATGATGGAACTCCATGGACTGTCCTCACTTACCAGATTGCCAGCGCGAGGCTGGACCGGTGGAGACACGCGGCACGGACGAGGATTCGCTCGTCCGGACCCCGGTCGCCCTCACCTACCGCCCGAGGGCCGACCCCACGCGCCGTGGACCTCCTGCGCGTACGGGATGACCGACGCGCAACTCCCCAAAACAAACCGCCCGGGACGATCTGGGCAGAAGTGTGCGGGACGAGGTGCATGAACGTTTCCCTTCCCTCGCAGGCACCTCCAACGAGATCTCCTCCAGGCGTACGAAGCCGACAACACGGTCGCGCCACGGCTGCGGGCGCGGATCGCGGGGCTGCCGCAATGCCGACGGATAACGCACTGGCGATCTACACAAAAAATTCCCCCTGCGGAAATAATGCGCAAAATGCGACAAAGTATCACCGCTTACTATACTGAAAAATATACTTGTGAGTATGAAATCGCGCAATGGCGGATCAGTTTTGGAAACGGCCGCCGGGCCGCACCCTGCGAAGCCCTTACATCTGTTCCGTCATACGGCGCAATGCCAATGCCCGCCATCCCGACGTGCTGGCCACTCAACGACGCGAAGGCGCCCGCATCCGCAGCGAGTAGGGCATCTGCTGGGGAGGACGCCCACTCGCTGCTGGGGAGGACGCCCACTCGCTGCCGTGGCCTGACTACCTCGCCGGACGCCCCAGTCACAGCCGACCGCGAACCCTCCCATCAAGCGGGTGGAACCCGGCGGGCAGGGACCTCAAAGACGAGTTCGAGACCGTCCTCTTCATCCCACTGCTCCCCGATCTCAACGAAGCCGAAGCCTGAGATCGTGGCCAGGGATGCCACGTTGTCGGGGCTGATCGTCGCCCGCACGGTCGTGACCGCGGTTTCGGCTGCTGCCCGGCGAAGCAACTCGATCAGTGTGGAACGGGCGTATCCCTGGCGACGGCATAGCCGATCTCGACCATGCCGACCTCATCCGGCGGTCCGTGGAACCCACCGTGTCCCACGACGAGACCCTTATCGTCGACGACCGCCTGCCGCACCATCCACCGCGCATGGTCAGGATCGGCGGCCATTTGATCGAGCCGGAACTGCCACAGCCACCGCGCTCTGTCCGTCACGAAGTGCTCGGTCAGCGAAACCCCGGCCATCCTGCTGGCTGCGGGCAGGTCTCCATCGAGCAATGCGGACATCACCCCGCCGTTCAGCTCGACAAAACGGACCTGTTTCGGGCTCCGCATGGACGGTCTCTGGTGATCGGCTCCATCTGTCACCCACGAATACTCGCCGACCAACCCGAAGGGCGTCTATCGATTTCGAAGCAACCCGGCAAGCAGCCCGCGACATCATCCACCACCATGCCCCAACCCTGGCGGACGTTCCCGGTCGGGGCAGGGGCAGGCCGGTGTAGCAGTAACGACCTCCCCCGCGATTGAGTTCGGGGCGTGCTGGCCTGACGGTTCGGCTGGTGGGTGATCAGCAGGCGGCGTCGCGGGCGAGGACGAGTTCGGTGCTGTGCTCGTGGCGGGTGGGCCTCTTGGCGGCCCGGTCGGAGATCAGGGCGGCGATGGCCCGCTGGGTCTCGGGGAAGGCCTCGCGGCGTCCGGTGAACCGCCGCATCGGGGCCCACTGCCGCAGCTTGGCGTTGGCGTGCTCAACGCAGATCCGGGCCGAGGACTGCCGTCGCCTCGCCTCGCGCCAGGCGTACTTGTCGCCGTCGCAGGCGTCCTCTTTCGGCTTCTTCGGCGACGCGGTCACCTGGTCGGGGAACTCCTTGGCCAGGCCCTGATAGCCCGAGTCGACCTTGGCCTTCACTCCGGGACGGGTCCGGAACCGCTCGGCGATGCCCTCGGTGCGCACGGCGGTCTGGTCGTGCATCCGGCCGGGCCGTTCCGCCGCGGAGTAGAGCAGGCGGCCCTGGCCGTCGCCACTGGCAGACCGACTTCGGCGACACCCGCAGCTGCCGGGCCACCTCCGGCGCGCCGATCCCGGCCGCGAACAGCTCGGCCGCCCGCAGGCGCACCGCCTCACGCCGTGCACGCTCTTTGGCGTTCATCCCGCCACCGTCTGCGTACCTCATACCTCCCGGTCTACCGCCGCATCCGGGAGACGCCAACAGGATCAGCCCCAGCCCGACCCCAAAACGCCGAAGTCAGTAATGCCCTCTGACAGTTAATGGGCTCGCGCCCAAGGTACGATCCCATTGGCTACGGGCCGGGGTTGAACCCCAGCCGTAGTGCCTCGGCACGGGCGTGCAGAGCTTGGACGGCCTGCGTCTCGGGAACATCCTGCTCCAGTTCGAGATGCCTGCCGACGAACTGCGCCAGCTGTCGGACCGGCGCCGTCTGCCCGCCACCGGCCGACGGCGCCGCCGAGGCGACGTCGCTGTCCGGTGCGACGGCCCGCTCCGAGGCGGGACGAGCCGCTGTCAGTCAGTCGCCAGGACGCCAGTGGGGCCGCCGTCCGCTGAGTCCGACCACCCGGTCCAGCAGCAGCAGCGGCGCGTCGTCCGGCGGGCCGAAGATCCCGTCGCGCAGCGAGTCGTCACCCGTCGGCCGCACGATCTCGTAAGACACCGCGGCACTCTCCTCACCCGGGTCGTACTCCTGCCCCGTGGCCCTGGCCAGGTCCCAGCCGTGGAGCACCAACTCGTTCAGCGCGACGCGGCCCGCGACCGCGGCGGGCAGGTCCACGCCTCCGGCGCGGGTCATGCCCTCCCAGGACTCCGGCCGCCGCCACGCGCCGGCGAGCTCGTCCAGCCGAACCGGAATCCTGGCGCGCCGGCCGCCCTCCAGGACCGGAAGCGAAGCAGTGGGCGACGTGTCGGTCGTCGGCCCGAGATCCTTGCGGGCCGCGTCCCGGAGGGCGAGGGACAGCCCCTCGATGTGGGCCAGCAGCTCCCGCACCGCGTACTCGGGACACGGGGTCGGAGCGCCCAGGCGCTCGTCGCCGATCGCGCCGAGCAGCTGCGTCACCGCCTGGGCGGCGGGAGTGAGATCGGGCAGGGATGTGGTGTCGGAGGTGTCCATGTGCAGTGCTGGCTGCCCGCCCGACGCGAACTCATCACCACCACGCGAATCCCGCCCCGCCCCCACCTCGCCCCGCCCCTGCCGGTTCCGGGCTCCGACCGGCCTCGCCGCCGCTCCGCCCGGTGTGCCGGGGAGCGGGCCGCACAGACGTATCACTCGCCCGATCGGGCTAACCCCGGGCCCGGAAGGATCACCGGGGCCGCCCGCACTCATACGCTCCACGAGTGACTCGTACGAACGCCTTGAAAACCGGCCGCGACGACTTCCTCAGCTGGGCGACGGGGGAGAGAGGCGTCGCACTGCCGGCGCGCCTCACGGACGCTGTGCTGACGATGCTCGCGCTGCGCGGAGCGGACCGCAGGGCGGGCGTGCCGGAGCCGACCCCCGGCCTGCTGCGGCAGGTGCTGCACGAGGACCTGCCGCAGCTGCTGTGCGCCGGCGACGACGAGCTGGACGCCCTGCCCGGCGTCCTCGGCACCCTCGCCGACCGGGTCCGGGCAGCGGGCCGGCTCAACGCCAAGCGTCACGCACGCCTGCTCGCCGCCGTCGAGGACGCCGTGCCCGGCTTCCGCCGCGCCATGGCGGACCCGGCGAATCTGACCTGGCACCGCTGGTACGCGTCGCTGCTGACCGCCGACGGTGTCGACCCGGACGACCCCGCCGCCGTGGGGGCCTGGCTCGACGCCCACGAGAACACACCGCACGCCGACCGGCCGGCCCTGCCCGAGCCGCTGCACCGTTCCGACCTCGCGGAACGGACGTTCGCCGTGCGGATCCGTCTCGGCGAGGCGCTGCTCACCGCGTTCGCCCGCGACACCCGCGAGGCATCACCGGCGGGCCCGCTGCTGCCCACACCGCCGCTGGACGACCGACGCCCCGACGACGCGCTCGGCGGTGAACTGGAGCGCATCGCCGATGCGTTGACCGACCGGTGGACCGCGGCGGGGCTTGCGGAGGCGTTCGCCGCCCGGCACGCCGCACTCGCCCCCGCCCCGGAGACGATGCCGCACGTCGCGCTCGCCGACCGCATGCTCGACGAACACCTCGACTACTACGGCGACTCGTCCGTCCCGCTGCCGCCCCCGCCGGCGGTCCCTTCGCCCGACGAGATCCGGGACCTGCTGCACGCCGCCCCGCTACCCGCGGCGCTCGCGGCCGGGACCTTCGACGACGAGCTGCGCGACGTCGCGGAACGCTGCGGCCTGCCCGGCCCCGCCACCGCCGTGTGGGCCGACGGCACCCCGCAGGAGCTGCTCGAGCTGGCCGCCGACGTCCTGACCGCCCAGGCCGAACGGCTGCCGCTGGTCACCGGCCCGCAGGAGGCGTACTCGTTCGACGCAGCGCACCTCCTCTACTCACTGTACGAACGCGGCAGCACCCCCGACTCGGTCGCCCGCAAGATCGCCGACGCGAAGTCCGACGGCCTGCCGCCCGAACTGGAGGACGCTCCGACGCCCGTGTCGCGCAACGCCCCCGACGCCTACGAGCTCCCGTCGCCCGAGGAGCTGTCCCAACTCCTCGGGGCGCCTGCCGTCACGGACGCCGACCGCGCCGAACTCGACGCCCCCGCACACGGCCTGGCGTCGCTCGTGGACCAACTGGCCGCCACCGGCTGCGTCTTCCGTACCGGCGACACCTACGGGCTCACCCCGCTCGGCGCCGCCGTCATGCGCCACGTGCTCACCGCCGGCCATGTGGCCGCCCCCGACCAGGAAACCGTGGCGGAGTGGAACGCGGCCGAGACCGTGGCCGCCACCCGCCACTGGCCCACCCGGATCGCCGCCGCCACGCTTGCCGCGTGGGCCGCGCACCGCGGTGGCACGGACGAGGCATGGGGCGAACTGCTCGGCGCCGTCTCCGCGGCCAAGGCCGACGAGGCCGATGCCGCCCGCACGTCCGAGTACTTCGCCCGCCTCGATGTCGCCGCGATCCCCGACACGGTGCTGCGCGCCGCGCTCACCGACCCGGTGACCGGGGCCGCCGCCCGCGGGCTGCTGCTGGCCCGGGGAGAGTCCGTCCCCGAGGACACAGTCCCCCTCACCGCCCGCGCCACGGTGCTCGTCGAGGAGCTGGACCAGCGCTGGATCGACGACATGCTCGGCCATATGAAGCGCCGGTACGACGCGGACGAGACGGGCATCCCGGCCGCGGCCGACATCCCGCCGACGACCCTGCTCCCCGCCTTCGACACGGCGGCCGCCGCCTGGCCCGGCGGCGCTGCAGCCCTCACCGACGCCCTGGCCGAGGCGGACCCGGGCACGTCGCTGCGCATCCTGGACACCCTGCACGCCCACCACCCGGAGCGCACGGTGGCAGACGCGGCGGCCCACGCGAAGAAGACGGCGCAGCGGGCTGCGTCCGGGCGCCGCCGCTGACATGCCCCGGCCCCGGCCGACAGCCTGCAGGCGCGCCCACCCTGCTGCGTACCAACGCCCGGGCCCGGCAGGGCTTTGCCAGGGGTGACGGTCGGGGAGTTCGGCGGGGAGATGTTCGCGCCGCTGGTGCGGCAGGGGCAGCGAGGCGTCACGGTGGACACGAGGGCCTGTCGAGTGGCGGTGCGGATGTAACAATCCGCACCGAACCCAGCAGGCCCTCACCTGTTCGAGCACCCGGCCGCGCGTCGGCATCACCCGGCACAGCGCGTCCGGCACAGCGTGTCAAGCCCCGGGTTTCGTGGACAGTGAATCAGCTGGTTTTCAGGGTGAGCTCTGGGTCGGCCATTGCTATGTGACGGGCCTCGAACTCGGCGGGTGGGAAGTGTCCGAGATCGTGGCCGTCGCGCGGCGATCTCCTCGAACCACGCCGTTCGTCCGTTCCCGCCTCGGGTCCGAAGCTGACTGGACATCAACTTCTTCGGAAAATAGACCTTTTCGGTGGTCACTGCGAGGGAAAAGCCCGCGTCGCGACGATCCGTCCCGGTGACGGCGGCACCGGCGGCGAGGAAGACCTCACCCACTCTATGAATGTGACATTTACATGTCAAGTCTTCAACTCCCTTGATTATAAACACTAGTTAACACACTCTTTACTCGGCCTTGGGCGGAACGCAGCGCTCAGGGCCGTGTGCGCGACCCCGCGCGCACCCCCACATCGCGCGCCACACCCAGGCGCGCTTGCCTGAGGAGGACTCCCTCACATGGCACAACCGCGTAGCAGGAAGATCCGCTTCGCCGCCCTCACCGGCGTTGCGACCGCCGCCCTTTTGGGCGGACTCACCGCGCTTCCCGCCCAGGCCGCCACGGCCGAAGGAAAAGTACTCGCCGCCGACTCCCCCACGGCGATCAAGGACAGCTACATCGTCACGCTCAAGAAGACCGCGGGCTTCAAGTCCGCGTCGGGCAAGGGCAAGGGCCTGATCACCAAGTACGGCGGCACGGTGAAGAAGACGTTCGGCAGCGCGCTGAACGGCTACACGGCGGACCTCTCGGCGACCGAGGCCAGGAGACTCGCGGCCGACCCGGCGATCGCCACGGTGGAACAGAACCAGAAGGTCCACCTCGACGCCACGCAGACCAATGCCCCCTGGGGCCTGGACCGCATCGACCAGGCGGCACGCCCGCTCTCCGGCACGTACACCTACCCGGACTCGGCGGGCAGCGGCGTGACCGCGTACGTCATCGACACCGGGGTGCGCATCACGCACTCGCAGCTCAGCGGGCGGGCCTCGTACGGCTACGACGCCGTCAGCGGCGGCACGCCGTCGGACGGCAACGGCCACGGCACCCACGTCGCCACCACCATCGCGGGCTCCACCTACGGCGTCGCCAAGAAGGCCAGGATCGTGGCAGTCCGCGTGCTCAACGCCAGCGGCTCGGGCACCACGGCCGGCGTCATAGCAGGCGTCGACTGGGTCACCAAGAACCACTCCGGTCCCTCGGTCGCCAACATGTCGCTGGGCGGCGGCACCTCCGCCGCTCTGGACACGGCCGTGCGCAACTCGATCGCCAGCGGTGTCACCTACGCGGTCGCCGCGGGCAACGAGAACGCCAACGCGTCCTCCTCCTCCCCCGCCCGGGTCACCGAGGCGATCACGGTCGGCGCCACCACCAGTACGGACGCCAGGGCCAGCTACTCCAACTACGGCTCGGTCCTCGACCTCTTCGCCCCCGGCTCCTCGATCACGGCGGGCTGGCACACCAGCGACACCGCGACCAACACCATCTCGGGCACGTCGATGGCGACACCGCACGTCGCGGGCGCGGCCGCGGTCTACCTCGCGGGCCACACCACGGCCACCCCGGCGCAGGTTTCCGCGGCGCTGGTGAACGGCGCCACTTCGGGCGTGGTCACCAGCCCGGGCTCCGGTTCGCCGAACAAGCTTCTGCGTCTCGTCCCGTGACATTCCGTCAGGCATGAACGCCGCTTCCCGGAGGCTGCCGTGCCTTCGGGAAACGGCACTTTCCCGGCCGGCGAGCGGACTCCCTCCGCTCGCCGGCCGGGTGTCAGGCCCGGTTGAGGTAGAGGAGCACGGCCAGTACGCGGCGGTGGTCCTCCGCGGAGTTGGCCAGGCCGAGCTTGGTGAGGATCGAGCTGACGTGGGTCTCGACCGTGCGGTGGGTGAGCCACAGCCGGCGGGCGATGCCGATGTTGGTGCGGCCCTCCGCCATCAGCGCCAGCACCTCGCGCTCGCGGGCGGTCAGGGACGCCAGCGGATCGGCGGCCCGGTGCGCCCCGATCAGACGCGACACCACCTCCGGGTCGAGGGCGGAACCTCCGGCCGCCACCCGGCGCAGCGCGTCCAGGAAGTCGTCGACGTCGAACACCCGGTCCTTGAGCAGGTAGCCGAACCGCCCCCGGGACACCAGGTCGACGGAGTGCCGGGTCTCGACGTGCTGGGAGAGCAGGACGATCCCGAGCTCCGGATGGGCGTCGCGGATCCGCCGGGCCGCCCGGACGCCGTCGTCGGTGGGCGGCGGCACGGCCAGCAGTCCGGCCGCCGCCCACCGCCGGCGCCGGCCCGGCAGCCTCCCGTCGGGGAAGACCAGCATGAGCAGCGCGGCCGGGACGTACAGGAACATCCAGTCGCCCTGCGACAGGGCCGCGTACCACTGCGCGAACAGCAGGTCCGTCCGCCGTGCGAGGAGCAACCCGCACAGCTCGCCGACCGTGAGCCACACCGCCGTAGCGCCGACCAGCACCAGCCCGACCACGCTGTCCGGACGGCGCACCGCCACCACCACGCCCAGCACGACGGAGGGCAGCCCGAACGCCACACCGATCGCGAACGCCGTGGTGGCGCCCCCGTCACCGCCGAGCACCGCCAGGATCACTCCGGCGGCTGCCAGCACGCTCGTCAGGACCGCGGCGGCGACAGCGAACAGACCCCGAGTTGCCACGCGCCCAGGGTAGGGCGGCGGTCACCGGGAGTGAATACGTGGCAGCACGGAGAACGGTCCCGGGACCGCCCCGATCCGCGGACCCGACCCGCGAACCCAGACTGCGGACACGACACCAGTACTTCCGACACCGGTACTTCGTCCCTCACTCAGGAGGACCACGTGAACCGCACCCGCCTTCTTGTCACCGGACTGGTTTTGTCCGGCCTGCTCGGCCTCATCGACGTGATCTCGCTGCCGTTCGGCGACGGTGAGCACCCTCCGGTCGCGGTGGCCGTCGTGGGTGCCGTACTCGGGCTGATCACCCTGGTCGGCGCCGTTCTGGCCTGGCGGGGCAGCCGCGCCGGCGCGGTGGCCGTGATCGTCACCCGGCTGCTGTCGGGGCTCAGCGCCGTCCCGGCGTTCTTCGCCGACGACGTGCCCGGAGCGCTGGTCGGCGCGGGCGCGTTCGCCCTCCTCGTCACCCTCGCCGGCGTCGCGCTGGTCGCCTCGGCACTGCGGACGCGCGCCGTGACGGAGGGGTGACCATGGCCTCCACCACGGCGGACACCGCCCTCGGCACGCCGGACACGCCTGGAACGCCGGGAGCGCCGACCCGCCGTCCCGTCCGCGACCTGCGCGGCTTCTGGCGGGTGACGGCGGCGGTCCTCGCCCCGCTGCCCGCGCTGGCGGCGTACATGATCGTCCTGCCGTTCCGGCCGGACGCCCGGATCGGCACGGCGATCGCCGGCAGCGCGGCCCACCTCGGCGCCGCCCGGGCCGCGCTCTGGCTGTCTCTGGTGTTCACGCTGCTGATCATCCCGGCGACCATGGTGACGGCCTGGGCCGCCCGTCGCGGAGCCCCGCGGCTCGCGCTGTACGGCGGGCTGCTCGCCCTGGTGGCCTTCGGCGCCGGCATCGCGGCGCCCGACTCCGGCCAGGCCGCCTTCGTCGCCGCCGAGAAGGGCCTCGACCCGGCCCTGGTGACGGCGCTGGACGACGCGGTGCAGGCGCATCCCGCGGCGGGCCTGCTGGGGGTCGTCTTCCTGCTCGGGCAGGCGATCGGCCTCTTCCTGCTGGGGCTCGCGCTGTGGCGGGGCGGGACGGCACCCGCATGGGTCGGCGTGACCCTCGCGGTGTCCGGCCCCGCCCACCTGCTGGGGGCCGTCAGCGCACTCGCCTGCGCCGTGACCTGGGCGCTGACCGCCGTCGGCTACGGCGGCGCCGCCCTAGCCCTGCTGCGCACCGGCAACGACGGTTTCGACCTGCCCCCGGTCGGACGGGAGGCGGCGGCGGTCGACGGGCGGCCCGAACGGAAACGGACGGCGGTCGACGGGCGGCCCGAGCGGAACGCCCGTACGGTCTGGCGGGTGCTGCTCGCGGTCACCGCGCCGGTCGTCGCGCTGATCGTGACGTTCGGCCGCTACCTGCTGCCGTACGACACCCTGTCCGACCAGCCGCGCCAGGTGTTCGACAAGCTGGTGGCCGCCACCGGATACCAGGCGGTGGCCATCTGGACCGGCGCGGTCGGCACGATCCTCGCGTGCGGCGGCGTGGTCGCGGTCGCCTGGGTGACCCGCCGGCGGGCACCGGTGCTCACCACGGCCGCCGTGCTGGTGGCGTTCCCCGGCTACACGGCGCTGTTCGTCTCCGGCGGCTACGTGGACATCCTCACCCACGCGGTGGGCACCCGGAACGGCCTGGACCGGGAGACCGCGTTCCAGCTGGCGAAGGCCTGCAGGCCGGATTCTGGTCCGACGTGCTGTCCGGCGTCTTCGTGATCGGCCACCTCCTCGGCACGGTGCTGCTGGGGCCGGCCCTGTGGCGGGCACGCGTGGTGCCGCTCTGGCTCGCGCTCGGGCTGAGGGTGTCACAGCCCGTCCACCTCGCCTCGGTGCTGACCGGTGTCCGCGAGCTCGACCTGGTCGGCTGGGGGCTCACGGCGGTCGGCTTCGCGGCGGCCGGCCGACTGCTGCTGCGCATGCAGAACGACGGGTTCGACCTGCCGCCGCTGCGGGACTGAGCGCCCGGCCGGGCGGCGCGTCATCCCCTTCCCCCGTATGAAGGCGGGGGAAGAAGTCGACTCCGAGTCAACCCTTCTGCCGCTCCACGAGATCCCTGAAGTGTTCCAGGTCGTCCCGGACCGTCCGCTCGACCGCGTGGACCTGGGCCATTCCCTTCGGACCGCCGAAGGTGTCCTGGATGCCCTGCGGGTCGTACTCCATCCGGATCTGCACCTGGCTGTGGTCCCTGTCCAGGGACCTGACCGAGAGGGTGCCCTGCAGCTCCGGGCTGCCCTGCGTCTGCCAGGTGATGGTCTGTTCGTCGGAGCGGTCGGAGAGGACGGCCTCGAGCGCCTGCTCACCACGGCCGGTCCGGACATCGAGACGGGCGCGGTCACCGCCGCGTGCAGAAGCGCGCTGCACCCCGTCCATGAACGACGAGTACTCCTCGATGCGGTGCAGCTGGTCCCACACCTTCTGTGCCGGGGCGCTGATGTCGATGTGCTCCTGGATCCTGCTCATCGCGGACCTCGCCTCCTGGCCCGGCCACCCGGGCCCATGGTCCCTTCCAGGTTGCGCCGTGAGTCGGCCACCTGGCAACCAGACCGGGAAGCGCCCTGCCGATCACGAGCACGGCCGGCCCGTCAGCTCCTTGGCGCGCTCGGCCTTCGGGCAGGGCTGATTCAAAGTCGTGGTGATCACGCTGCGGCGCTGGTCAGCTGATGCCCAGGAGCTCGAGCGGACGGGTGAAGGGTTCGTAGGACATCTCGCGGAGTCCGGCGGCGATGCTGCGGTGACCGGCGGCACGGAGAGCGTTGATCGCGAGGTTGCGGAGAGTGGCCATGTTGGCCGGGCCGTGCCCGGTACGGATCTTGGAGGCGTCCTCGGCGAAGGTGGTATCGCGGACATGGTGGAGCCGGTTTTCAATAGTCCATTGGGACCGGGCCAGTTGGGCGATCCTCTGCGGGGTGGCTTCGGCGAGGTCAGGTCGGTGATCACATAGACGGTCTCGCGAGTGCACTTTCCGCTCGCGGTGCCAACGCCGTAGCGCAGGATGCGGGCGGCCTGAACGATGTAGGGAAAGTCCAGGCCCGGACCGGTGACGGTCAGAACCCGGGTGGCGCGGGTCTCACGGCGACCGTGCCCGGCCTCGCGATCGTAGCGGCGGGCGGTCACCTCCTTCCACGGCAGCGAGCGCAAGGCCGCGAACAGTTCGGGCTGGTTGGCCTTGACCAGCAGCAGGCGGACCACAGCCGGCCACAAGCTCGCCGGGTCCAACGGCGCCTGGGCGGTCGCGTACACGCGGTCCGCGATCCGCACCACCTAGAACGGACAGGTAGTGCCTCAGACGCCCTCAAAAAGGCGTTGGACTTTGCGGGAGCGAAGGATATGTCCTGGTTGGCCGCGAAGAGTTCCGGGTCGCATGCTGCGCATCGGCCGTAAGGGTCATGTCGTCGCCGCGCCCTTGCTTCGGGCACTCGAGAGAGGAGAACCCGAGTGCGACGGTGCCCGCGGCGGACACTCAAACCCACCTACTCAGAGTGCGGTAAGTGATGTTTCCTGCCGTTTCACACCGATGTGATGACATGCCATAACGGGGTGATTCCGGCGGTCGAATGATCAACATCGCCGCCCTGGCCGAGCGCACGGCTCCGGCTCCCCGGTTTGGCTCGACAGCCGAGGTCAGGGGCCTGCTACCCACTGGGACGAAGTGGTGCGAAATTAGCTAGACCATCACTTACCGCACTCTCAGAAGCCCCGACGGGCCGCACCTGCGGGGCTCCTCGTCGAACGCCGCTCTCACACGCCTATCACCGACTGCGTCTACGCCCCCGGGTCAGAATGCCCTGACCTGGCATTACGCGCTCATCTTGGACTGGTCTGGACACCCATGGACAGTGTTTACAACCTGTGCCATGTCGTGCCGAGCGAGGGGCCCAGGATCAGGACCGGGGCGTCCTCCGGCCCGTCACAGCGGTATAGCAAGGTGTTCGGTGGTGTCTCGCTCACGCCCCGCACATTCTCACATCTCACGCTTTCTCACATGCTGGGGTCGGAGCTCCACGCAAGCCGCCCCACGTTGTGGCGGCTTCGCGAAGATCTTCCCCGTCCGGCTTGACGTGCCACCTCCTGGTGGTCTTCACGTTCGTGTGTCCGGCCCACCGCGCGGGGATGTTCCCCGTCCCGGGTCTGCTCGCTGCGGGGTCGGCGGCTGTTCCCGGCGGACGCCCGCTCGGACACGGTGACGGTGCTCGACGCCGACACCGGCGCGCGCCTCACGCAGATCCCCATCGGCAGCCATCCCGCCGGGCTCGGCCACCGCCCGGGATTGCGCCGGTTCCCCGCGGGCAACCCCGCCGACGACACGGTCACCGCCATCGACGCCGACCACCTGGAGGTGACCGAACTCGACTACCTGGTACAGGAGTTCGCCGAACTCCTCACTCCCGCCGCCGACAACGACACCAAGCTCACCGAGTGGATCACAGCCGTCCGCACTTCAGGCCTTCCCCGCCTGCACGCCTTCGCCAACGGCCTCGAACTCGACCGCACCGCGGTCGACGCCGGCCTCCCCCTCCCCCACCACAACGACCCCACCGAGGGCGTCGGCACGCGAACCGAGAGAATCATGAGGCAGATGCACGGCCGGGCCGGGTTCCCCCTGCTCCGCCACCGCATCCTCCTCCAGTGATCACCACACAGCGCTACCACCGATTACGGGACAGAGCCGGTCCTGCCTTGTTGGGCGAGGCCGTGCAGCCGTAGGGCGACTTGGATTTCGAGGGCTTTGCCGGGGGTGTTCCAGTCGGGGCCGAGGAGTTGGGCGACACGGTCGAGGCGTTGGACCACGGTGTTGACGTGGACGTGCAGGGCGTCCTTGGCTCGGGCGAGGCTGGCACCGTTGTCGTAGTAGGCGCTGAGGGTGCGGGCGAGTTCGGTGCCGCGCTGGGCGTCGTAGGTGAGTACGGGGCCCAGGACGCGGTCCACGTATCCGCGGAGGTCCGCCCGGTCGCCGAGGAGCACTCCGAGGAAGCCGAGGTCGGCCAGGCCGGCGCCGGTGCCGGTGCGGCCGAGTGCTTCCAGGGCCTCGAGGCAGCGGCGTGCCTCGTCGTAGGTGACGGGGAGGTGCTCGGGGCCCGTGCCGGGGCCCGCGGCTCCGATGGTGATGGGGGTGCCGATGCCCCGGGAGAGGCCTTGTGCGAGTTCCTGGGCGAGTGGGCCTGGAGTCGAGGTGGGTGCGAGGAGGACGGTGTGCCCATTGCGGGTGCCGGCCAGGCCGCCGAGCGTGCGGGCACGGCGTGCGGCCTCGATCAGCAGGCGTGAGCGCAGGTCCGGGTCGCAGTTGAGGACGAGTACCGCGTGCGGCTGGGCGAGGTTGATGTCCAGCTTTTTGGCACGCAGCGTCAAACTGCCGATGTTGCGGTGGCTTCCGGGGGGTTGGGCGGTGAGCAGGTCGTCGAGGAGTTCGCCGCGCACGCGGTCCTCGGCTTCGGCCACGGACCGGCGCAGGAGCAGCAGGAGGGCGGTGACCATGCCGGCCCGTTCGAACAGCCGCCGGTCGGCGTCGGTGAGATCGGCCCGGCCGGTGAGCACGAGACTGCCGAGGAGTTCCGGACCTGCCAGGACGGCGCACACCCAGTTGCCGTCGACGGGGACGGCCCGTCCGCCTCTGCGGGAGGCTTCGATTCCCTGCTCTGGCGGGAGGACCGGGTCGGTTCTCAGACGGGCGAGTTCGGTGCCGTCCGCGTCGTGAACGGCCAGGCCGCCGTCGAGGAGGGCGGCGATCTCGCGGGTGACGTCATCGACGTCGCCGCCTCTGAGGACCAGGTCGGTGAGCCGGTCGTGGGCGTCTGCCGCGCGGTGCAGGTCTTCGCTGTGGGCCCGGGCCGTTTCGTTGGCGGCGTTCAGTTCGACCAGCGCGGAACGGGCCTCTTCCAGCAGGCGCGCGCCGTCGATGGCCACGGCGGCGTGGTCTGCCAGGGAGGAGAGCAGGGCGATGGCCTCGGGGGTGAAGTCGCGCGGAGCGCGGTCGCCGGCGAACAGGACGCCGATCACGCGTCGGCCGACGCACAGGGGCACGCCGAGGATGCCGCGCAGGCCCTCTTCGTCGACTCCCTCGTCGATGGCTCCGGTGTGCTTGAAACGGCGGTCGGTGCGGTAGTCGGGGCTCGCGTAGGGGCGGGCGGTCTGCGCGACCAGACCACCGAGTCCTTCCCCCATGGCGAGGCGCAGTTGCTGGAACTTGGCGGAGACCGAGCCTGCGGTCACCCGCATGAACGTGTCGTCGGCCGTGGGGTCGTTCAGGGTCATGTACGCGGTGTCGGTGCCCAGCAGGGTTCTGGCCCGGTGCACGATGGCCCGCAGTACGGCGTCCAGGTCGCGCAGCGCGGCCAGGTCGCTCGCGGTGTCGAAGAGGGCGGCGAGCTCGGCCTCCCGGCGTCGACGCTGGGCCAGGGTCCGGTGGATGTCCAGTGCGGTCCGGGTGGCCTCGTCGATGACGGCCTGCTCGCTCGGGTCGACCGCGGCGGCGCGGGCCTGGGCCGCCGGCTGGGCCAGGCGTTCGGCCGGTGCGTCGGCGGCGAGCAGGTCGAGCAGCTGCCGGAGTGCCGCCGTCGCCGTGTGGGAGGGGTCGCTGCCGACAGTCATGGGACTCACGGGGGTCATGGGGAGTCCTCCCTCCAGCTGCACGGCTGGTGTGTGGACGGGCTGTGGTGGCCTGCGCGACGGGCGCGGTGTCTGCGAGCGGGCATGCCGCGGTCCGCCCGTTCCCTCCTTCACGGGGCGGACCGCGGCACGGTGGCCTTTGGGCCTTTGGGCCTTTGGGCCTCTAGACCCGGTCGGTACTGGCGACCGGTGCCTCTTGCCCCTGCTCCTTCGGCGTCGAACCAGTGATCGAGGCGGTCAGGTCGCGACCGCGGGTCTCCTTGATGACGACGGCGGTGATGGCGGTGATCACCGCGGAGGCACAGACGTACACGGCGATGGGCGTCCAAGACTCGTAGCGCCTGAGGAGCTCGACGGCGATGATGGGGGCGAGAGCGCCGGCGACGATGGAGGCGAGCTGTGAGCCTATGGAGGCCCCGGAGTAGCGGACCTTGGTGTCGAACATCTCGGAGACGAAGGCGGCCTGCGGTCCGTACATGGCGCCGTGGAACAGCAGGCCCACGGTGACCGAGAGGGTGATCACGGTGAAGGACTCCGTGTCGACCAGGGAGAAGAAGAAGAAGATCCACACGGCCATGCCGATTGCGCCGATCAGCGTCACGGGCCTGCGGCCGATGCGGTCGGAGAGTGCTCCCCACAGCGGGATGGTGAGGAAGTGGACGGCGGAGGCGATCAGGACGGCGTTCAGCGCGGTGCTCTTCGGCAGCTCCAGGTGGGTGACGACATAGACCAGCAGGAAGGAGGTCACGATGTAGTAGGAGATGTTCTCGCCGAACCGGACGCCGATGGCCCCGAGCACCTCACGCCAGTTGCGGCGGAAGACCTCGATGACGGGCGCCTCGTCCTTGATGCCCTTGGCGGCGTCCGCTTCGGCCTTGGCCTTGGCAGCGAGGAAGACCGGCGATTCGGACACCGAGATGCGGATCCACAGTCCGACCGCGACCAGGACGCCGGAGAGCAGGAAGGGGACGCGCCAGCCCCAGGAAAGGAACGTTTCCTCGGACTGGATGGTGGCCAGCAGCGCGAGAACGGCGGTGGCCAGCAGGTTGCCGGCGGGGACGCCGGACTGCGGCCAGGAGGCCCAGAAGCCGCGGTTCTTGTCGCCCCCGTGCTCGGAGACGATCAGCACGGCGCCGCCCCATTCGCCGCCCAGGGCGAAGCCCTGGATCAGGCGCAGGACGGTGAGCAGGATCGGGGCGCCGACGCCGATGGTGCCGTAGGTGGGCAGCAGGCCCATGGCGAAGGTGGCGCCGCCCATCAGCAGCAGGCTGAGCACGAGCAGCTTCTTACGGCCGATCTTGTCGCCGTAGTGTCCGAAGACCATGCCGCCGATCGGCCGGGCCAGGAACCCGATCGCGTAGGTCATGAAGGCGAGCAGCGTGCCCACCAGCGGGTCGCTGCTGGGGAAGAAGAGGGTGTTGAACACCAGCGCGGCGGCGGAGCCGTAGAGGAAGAAGTCGTACCACTCGACGGTGGTGCCGATCAGGCTCGCACCGACGATGCGGGCGATGCCGCCGGAGCGGGGCTCGCCCGGCTTGGCGGTTGTGGTCTCGGTCATGGGTTCACCGGTTCTGGGATGAGGGTGCGGGTGCGGGGACAGGCGTGGGGGGAAGTCATGGGGACAGGAACGACGCATGGGCGTCGCCCGAGAGGCGGCGGGTCAGTTGGCGGTCCAGCCGCCGTCGAGGGGCAGTGAGGTGCCGGTGATGTAGCTGCTGTGGTCGGCGCACAGCCACAGCGCGGCCGCGGCGACCTCCTCCGCCTCCAGCAGGCGCTTGATGGGTGAGCGGGTGAGCAGCACATCGGTCAGGACGTCGCCGGGACTGATCCCGTGCGCGGCGGCCTGGTCGCGGATCTGGTTCTCGACCAAGGGGGTGCGGACGTAGCCGGGGTTGATGCAGTTGCTGGTCACGCCGTGGGCGGCACCCTCGAGCGCGGCCACCTTGCTCAGGCCCTCCAGCGCGTGCTTGGCGGTGACGTAGGCGGACTTGTAGGCGCTGGCCCGCAGTCCGTGGACGCTGGAGATGTTGATCAACCGTCCCCAGCCCCGCGCGTACATGTGCGGCAGGCTACGGCGCATCAGCAGGAACGGGGCGGTGACCATCACCTGCTGGATGAGGGCGAACCGCTCCGGCGGGAACTCGGTCAGGGGCGCCACGTGCTGCAGGCCGGCGTTGTTGACCAGGATGTCGACCTCGGTCGGCAGCGCGTCGATCGCGGCCGGGTCGGCCAGGTCGACGATGTGTGCCTCGCCTCCGATTTCCGCGGCGACCTCCTTGGCCGAATCGGCGTCCCGGTCGACCACGTGCACGGTGGCGCCGGCCGCGGCCAGCGCCACGGCGCACGCCTTGCCGATGCCGCTGCCGCCGCCGGTGACCATGGCGGCCCGGGACGTCAGGTCCACGCCGGCACCGGGCGGCGCCGGGCGGGCGGTGGGAGGAGGGAGTTCGCTTGTCATGGCCGGAAACAGTACGGATGCCTGGTGGTCACACCTACGTATGTGACCAACACAGTGAGGGATATTTCTATAGCGGCCCTACCTATAAGCGAGGTGGGAAGTGACGCGCGCCGCGGTGTGTCATCCGTCGAGGCGGCAGCCGGTGAGCAGGGCCGCCGGATCGGCGGCCTCGGGCCTGGCGACGGTGTGACTCGCGGGCGGGCGATGCCCGGTGGTGAGCCACTTCTCCAGGGCGGTGAAGGACGACCGGTGGCAAGGCACGAGGGGCCGCAGCCGGCCGGGGAACGCGTCGACGAGGGAGTCGGTGTGCGTGCCGTCCTCGATGCGGTAGTAGCGGTGCAGGCCACTGCGGCCCGCGTCCTTGATCATGCGGGCGTAGACGTCCGAGTCCTGACTGATGGGCAGCAGGACGTCCAGGGTGCCGTGAATGGTGATCAGCGGCTTGCCGATGCGGCCTGTCAGTTCGATGCGTTCCACGGCCTTGTGGACACCGGCGGGGCGGGTCGCGTAGTCGTAGTCGGCGTCGCAGCCCGGGACCTCCCCAGGGGCGCAGTACGGCGTTCCGGCCTCTGTCGGGCCGTCGAAGGCGGGGTCGAACTCCTCGCGGTGGATGCGTTGGGTCAGGTCCCAGTAGACCTGGTGGTGGAACGGCCACAGGAACTCCGAGCCGGCCGGGAAGCCGGCGCGGTGCATTTCCTCGCGTGCCTGGTCGGCCGCGGGTCCGCCCGCCGCGTAGGTGGGGTAGTGCCGCAGGGTGGGCGGCAGGAAGGTGAACAGGTTGGGGCCCTCCGAGCGCCAGAGGGTGCCTTCCCAGTCGATTCCGCCGTCGTAGAGCTCGGGGTGGTTCTCCAGCTGCCAGCGCACGAGGTAGCCGCCGTTGGACATGCCGGTGGCCAGGGTGCGCACGGGCGGCCGGTGGTAGCGCTGGGCGACCACCGCGCGGGCGGCGCGGGTGAGCTGGGTGACGCGGGTGTTCCATTCGGCGACGGCGTCACCGGGCCGGGAGCCGTCGCGGTGGAAGGCGGTACCGGTGTTGCCCTTGTCGGTGGCGGCATAGGCGTAGCCGCGGGCGAGCACCCAGTCGGCGATGGCCCGGTCGTTGGCGTACTGCTCACGGTTGCCGGGGGTGCCGGCCACCACCAGGCCGCCGTTCCAGCGGTCGGGCAGCCGGATGACGAACTGCGCGTCGTGGTTCCAGCCGTGGTTGGTGTTGGTGGTCGAGGAGTCGGGGAAGTAGCCGTCGATCTGGATACCGGCCACCCCGTCGGGGACGGTGAGGTCCTTGGGAGTGAGTCCGGCCCAGTCCGCCGGGTCGGTGTGGCCGGAGGCCACGGTGCCCGCCGTGGTCAGCTCGTTCAGGCAGTCGGCCTGCTGATGAGCGGCGCCCGGCACCCGCAGGTGGGACAGCTGGGCGCAGTGACGGTCCGCGGAATCGGGAGCCGGCCGGGCCGCGGCCGAGGAGGGGAGCAGGGCCGCGGCAGCGGCCAGGGCGACAGCGCCGATGACGGTGCGCCGTCTCCGGCGCGAGGTGAAGCCGATGAGCAAGGCCACGGAGAGCCTCCAGTGTGCGACGTGTGGACGGGCTGGAGGCTAGGCGGCACGGCATGCACAGGAATATGTGTGTGCCCAACATGGCGGCGATCCCCATCAGATGGGCTCCCACCATGACGGGCACGGCCGTAGGCGCCGTGACAGCACCTACGGCCGTGACCGGTCACCTCAGGGGCAGGTTCCGTCGGCGAGGATGAAGTAGCCGGTGGGTGACTCCTTCAGGGTGTGGGTGACGGCCATGTTGTACAGGCCCATGTTCTGGTGGGAGCCCTTGGCGTAGGTGTAGCCGCCGCTGGTCGTGGCGCGTCCCGCCTGGACGTGGGCGTAGTTGGTGGCGGTCCAGCAGGCGGCGGTGGCGCCGGTGGTCCGCGCGGTGACCGTGCTGGAGAGCTGCCCTGTCCGGCCGGCCGCGTCACGGGCGGCGACCACGTAGGTGTGGGAGGAGCCCGGGGTCAGACCGGTGTCGGTGAAGGACGTGGTGTCCGTCGTGGCGACCGGGGCACCGTCGCGGTGGACGGCGTAGCCGGCGGCGCCGTCGACGGAATTCCAGCTCAGGCCGACGGTGGTGTCCGTGACGCCGGTCAGGGCCAGGCCGGTGGGAACGGGCAGTCCTTCGGGCTCGGGGTCGGAGCCGTCCAGGCCGAAGAACTGGGCGATCCAGTAGCTGGAGCAGATCGAGTCCGGGAAGTGGGTGGTGCCGGTGCTGCCGCACTGCTGGGCCCCGCTGCCCGGATCGACCGGCGTGCCGTGGCCGATGCCCGGAACCCTGTTCACCTCGACGGCCACCGAGCCGTCCGCTGCCGCGTGCTCCTCGTGCCGGGTGGAGTTCGGGCCGATGGCGGACGTGCGGGTCGGTGTCTGGGACAGGCCGTGCAGCGCCGTCCACTGGTCGCGCAGTTCGTCGGCGTTGCGCGGTACGACCGTGGTGTCCTTGTCGCCGTGCCAGACGGCCACGCGCGGCCACGGACCCGACCACGAGGGGTGGGCGTCCCGGACCTTCTGGGCCCACTGGGCCGGGGTCCGGTCGACTCCGGGGCTCATGCAGGGGAAGGCGGCGCTGACGTCGTCGGCACAGCCGTAGGGCAGCCCCGCGACGACCGCGCCGGCCTGGAAGACGTCCGGGTACGTCGCGAGCATCACCGACGTCATGGCACCGCCGGCGGACAGGCCGGTGACGTAGGTCCGCCCGGCGTCGACGCCGTAGGCGGAGACGGTGTGCGCGGCCATCTGCCGGATCGACGCGGCTTCGCCCTGGCCTCGGCGGTTGTCGGAGGTCTGGAACCAGTTGAAGCACTTGTTCAGGTTGTTCGAACCCGTGGTCTCGGCGAACACCACGAGGAATCCGTACCGGTCGGCGATTTCGGGCAGGCCGGAGTTGTCGGCGTACGTCTGGGCGTTCTGGGTGCAGCCGTGCAGGGCGAACACCACCGCCGGCTTGGCGGACAGGGACGTGGGCCGGTAGACGTACATGTTCAACTGGCCCGGATTGCTGCCGAAGCCGGTGACCTTGGTCAGGCCGACCGCGGCGTGGGCCGTCGGCGCCGGACCGGCCAGGGCCGCCGCGAGGACGAGTGCCACGACGCCCACGAGACGGGACAGCAGTCCGCGCCACAAACCCCCCGCCGGGCGCGGCAAGGGATCGGCGGGCGGTGCGGACGGGATACGGGACGGCCGGGCGGTGGTTCCCCGGAAAGGCGGTGGTTGCATGGCGGCTCCTCGGTGCAGTGGGGGAACCGGACCGCTCCTTGGGGCGTGGGTCGGTCGGAGCGGCCCGGTGCCCGGCACCGTAGGGGTCGTTCAACGAGCAACGGTATGGCAGGGAGCACCACAGCCTGCTTGCCACGATGTGGACCCAAACCGGTTGTGCCGCCGGGCGGCACCTGCTACTACTCAGACACTGGCCACCGTCTCCAGATGCGAGGGAACGCGCAGGTCGGCCCCTGTCGCGGCACGTACGTCGTCGAGGCCGACTCCGGGAGCGAGTTCGGCCAGCGAGAAACCGTCCGGCGTGATGTCGATGACGGCGAGATCGGTGATGACGCGCTGGACGACGCCGGTTCCGGTCAGCGGCAGATCGCACTCCGCGACGAGCTTGGGACTGCCGTCCTTGGCGGTGTGCTCCATCAACACGATGACCCGGCGTGCCCCGTGCACCAGGTCCATGGCACCGCCCATGCCCTTGACCATCTTCCCCGGGATCATCCAGTTCGCCAGGTCCCCGGAGGACGACACCTGCATGGCGCCCAGCACGGCGGCATCGATGTGCCCGCCGCGGATCATGCCGAAGGACAGCGCGGAGTCGAAGAACGACGCCCCGGGCAGGGTGGTCACCGTCTCCTTGCCCGCGTTGATCAGGTCCGAGTCGATCTCTTCCTCGAGCGGGTACGGGCCGACGCCGAGGATGCCGTTCTCGGACTGCAGCACCACCTCGACGCCCGGCGGGAGGTGGTTCGGGATCAGCGTGGGCAGGCCGATGCCGAGGTTGACGTATGTGCCGTCCACCAGTTCGCAGGCGGCCCGGGCCGCCATCTGCTCGCGAGTGAGCGCCATGTCAGGCACCGCCTTCCTGCTCGGTCCGCACGCACCGTCGTTCGATCCGCCGGGTGGCGGCCGGGTCATCGGGAAAGACCCGGACCACGCGCTGCACGAACACCCCCGGCAGGTGCACCTCGTCCGGATCCAGTTCACCCGGCTCCACCAGATGCTCGACCTCGGCGACGGTGACGCGCCCGGCCATCGCGACCAGTGGGTTGAAGTTGCGGGCCGAGGAACGGAACACCAGGTTGCCGTGACGGTCCCCGATGGTCGCCCGCACCAGGGCGAAATCGGTCCTGATGCCCTCCTCCAGCAGGTACTCACGATCGTCGAAGACCCGCGTCTCCTTCGGCGGCGACGCCACCGCGACCTGCCCGTCCGCGCCATATCGCCAGGGCAGCCCACCATGTCCGATCTGCGTCCCGGCCCCGGCCGGCGTGTAGAACGCCGGGATGCCCGCCCCACCGGCGCGCAGCCGTTCCGCCAGCGTCCCCTGCGGCACCAACTCCACCTCCAGCTCGCCGCTCAGGTACTGGCGGGCGAACTCCTTGTTCTCCCCCACGTACGAACTGGTCATGCGCGCGATCCGGCCGGCCCGCAGCAGAAGCCCCAGCCCCCAGTCGTCCACTCCGCAGTTGTTGGAGACGACCTTGAAACCACCCGCACCCCGCTCCAGCAGCGCGGCGATCAACGCACTCGGTATGCCGCACAACCCGAACCCACCGACGGCCAGTGACGCCCCCTCGGGGATGTCCGCCACCGCCTCGTCCATGCTGTCGACCGTCTTGTCCAGCCCCATACTGCCCCTCTACGCCAAGGGGCGCGTACGCCCCGAACGGCCCAGGCGCGCACATCGTCCGACCTGTGCGCCATGACCTTTTCAACGACGAGACGACCCTAAGGACGCACGACAGCCGACCGGTATGGCTGCTTCCGACACCTTCCGGCGGGGCAGAGTGTGGCTCGCGACCAGGCCCAGCGGAAAGGCACACGCCCGGGCTCACAGACCTCGCGGCCGGCCGCCATAGCGCCTGCAGCCACACCTGCGGCTTTCAGCTATGCGATCCAGCCATAGCAGCAACGATCCGACCGTTTCGCCCCTCGGACCGGTCAGCCCCATCCGCACGAGCCGGAAGCATTCCTACCGCTCGGCCCGGAACTTCCCGGGCCTCTGTGGCTCCCGCTCCTTGCGGATCGCGAAGTCCGTCCCACCTCTTGAGCCGGGGTGTCGCAACGACCACTGGATCCGAAGTGGTCCGGCGGGATTTCGTCGTCCCACACGCTCTCACACAGGTCTCACCGACTGTGCGGACTCCCCCGGCCCATGAGGCCCTGACCTGGCATCAAGCACCTGTCCTGGATCGGCCGGACGCCCTTGGACGCTCGGGACGGCCTGTGCCATGTGGTACCCAGTGAGGGGCCCAGGATCAGCACGGGCGCGTCTTCCGGCCCGTCAAAGCGGTATTGCAGGGTGTTCGGTGGTGCCTCGCTCACCCGTCTGCCCCTCTCATGTATCACGAGGTCTCACATGGCCGGGACGGCCCTAGCGGCTTTTTCCCTCTCCTCACGCACCGAGTCGGAACGCTGGCGCCGGGTTCGTTCGGCCCATGGCTCGGGCGACTGCACGTCCGCGGCGACGGGCGGCCAGGCCGTCCACGAAAGCCGCCTGGAACCGGCCCGCCTGCTGCTGGGGGTCGATGTCCCTTCCGCGTCCGCATCCCCTCAGCGGAATGCCGCCGGACACGACACGGCCGGAACACCGGCGCCGTGTGCGATGAGGAAGGAGACGAAACCGACGACTCCGGCGTGGACGACGCCGGACAGAGCCGGCTCGGGCGGCTTCCTCAGGTGATCGACGGCGGCGAGGCCGTCCTCGCCGTACCCGGCGCAGGTACGGCCGCAGTGATCGTCGATCCTGCGGTTTTGAGGTCTGGCAGGACTCTGCTGCGCAATTCGCCGGCCCCGTAGGAACAGCCGCTCGGAGCGCCGGGCATGGCCGCGTCGCCGCAGGTCGCGGAGTGCGGTCCTGCGGCCCCGAGGAAGTGTGCAGCAGAGTCCGGCAGGGGCTCACACCGCCTTGCGATAGAGCCATACGCCCAGTGGTGCGAACACCAGCACAATGCCCGCGTTCCAGGCGAGCGCCTGCCATACGTCCTGTGCGGTCGGCCCCCCGAGGACCAGGGCACGGACCGCTTCGGCGGTCATAGACACCGGCTGGTGCTGTGCGAACGCCTGCAGCCATCCGGGCATGGTGTTGACGGGGACGAACGCCGCGGACGCGAAGACCAGAGGGGCCAGGACGGGAAATGCCGCAGCCTGAGCGGTCTCCGGGTCGCCGACCGCCATGCCGACCACCGCGAAGATCCAGGACATCGCGAATCCGAAGGACAGCACCAGCAGAATCCCGCCGAGCAGCGCCCACACACCAGCGTGAATGCGGAAGCCGATGGCGAACCCCACCCCCGTCATCAGCGCCACCACGAAGACGTTGCGCCCGAGATCCGCTATGGTCCGCCCCACCAGCACCGCGGATCTGGCCATCGGCAGCGACCGGAATCGCTCCATCAGGCCGGTCTGCATGTCGGTGGCCAGGCCGATCGCCGTGTTCATGGCCCCGAAGACCGCTGTTTGCACGAAAATGCCTGGAATCAGGAAGTCGACGTAGCTGACTCCATGGAGGGCCGGCGCGACGACACCCCCGAAGACGTACCGGAACATCAGCACAAAGACCAGTGGCTGGATGGTCGAAAACACCAGCAGTCGCGGTATTCGTCGCAAGGCGATCAGATTTCGCCATGCGACGGTCAGACCGTCCCCGGCGGTCCGTACAAGTCGCACTCCAGGCTGGGCGAGCAGTCCGGGGCGCTGAGCGGATTCGGTGGCGGCACGGGTCATGACCGGTCCCCGGTCAACTGCAGGAACACGTCGTCCAGGCTGGCTTCCCGTACGGCGACGGTAATGGGCACCAGGCCGTGCGCGTCCAGCAGTCGGAGCACGTCCAGCAACTGGCGTGATCCGTCGCGTGAGGCCAGGCGAACTCGGGATGCGTCGGTGCGGGGCGACTCCGCGAAGTGTCCCCGCAGCAGTTCGGCCGCCCACAGGGCCCGCTCGGCTTTTCCCATGTCGAACTCGATGACGGCGCTGCCCAGGTGCGCTTTGAGGCGAGCCGGAGTGTCGTCGGCGATCACCCGTCCCCGGTCGATGACGACCACCCGATGCGCGAGTTGGTCGGCCTCTTCCAGGTACTGAGTGGTCAGCAGCACGGTTGTACCGCCATCGACGAGGTGTCGGATCATGTCCCAGAGCGCGTTGCGGCTGTGCGGGTCGAGGCCCGTGGTGGGCTCGTCGAGAAAGAGGACCGGTGCGTCAGGAACGAGCGCGGCGGCGACGTCCAGGCGTCTCCGCATGCCGCCGGAGTAAGTCCGCACGGGCCGCTCGCCCGCGGTGGTGAGGTCGAACTGTTCCAGCAGTTCGGCCGCGCGGGCCCGGATCCTGGAGCGCCGCACGTGGGTGAGCCGTCCGATCATGCGCAGGTTCTCCCGGCCGGTGAGGTTGCTGTCCACCGCCGCGTACTGCCCGGCCAGCCCGATCAGGACCCGGACGGTCGCCGCTTCGCGGACCACGTCGTGCCCGAGGACTTCGGCGTGGCCCGCGCTCGGGCGCACGATCGTCGTCAGAATCCGAATCGCCGTGGTTTTGCCCGCACCGTTGGGCCCCAGCAGGCCGAGGACGGTACCGGGCGGGACTTCGAAGTCCACTGAGTCCAGTGCCATCACCGTCCCGAACCGCTTGCTGAGACCGGTGACACTGATCGCTGCCTGGCCCACCGGCCCACCTCTCGGCGTAGCGGAGAACCTGCCCCATTCATTCTCACCCCACGGTCGGAAGGCGTCGACCGGGAAGGACTACGGCGACAGCACGCGTCATGTCTCCGGTTCTCTGCGTTCGGTGCGGGCCCGCCGGTGTGAGGCGACCGTGAGGCCGAGCCAGCTCGCCCAGCCGATCGGCTGTGGGGCCCAGTAACTCGCGATCCGGTACAAAAGTGTCAGTGCGATGGCCTGATCGACGCGCAGCCCGTAGAACACCAGGAGCGCGGCAAGGCCGGTTTCCACGATTCCGAGGCCGCCGGGCGTGAGCCGCAGGGCTCCCGCCAACTGGGTGAGAACGTAGGCGACCATCGTCCCCGGCCAGGGCAGCGCGATACCCAGTCCCCATGCGCAGGCGCCGAGGCAGGCTACGTCGAGAACCCAGTTGGACACGGCTAGGGCGAACGGCATCAGCCATGGGCGTACGCCGGGCTGCTTCGCTCTCACGTGTCGGACGAGGTGGGACAGCCCGTCCTCGACGCTCCACATGCGGGGGGAGCGGACCCCGATCCGCCGCCACGCGCGCCAGGCCCGGCGCCGCACGGGTGGGAAATGCGCCAAGGCGACCGTCCCGGCGGTGACGGAAACGAGGGCCGCCGTCAGCCAGAGCACCGCAGCGCGCAGGCCGGCAGCAGACCCTGCTCCTCCACCGGCCAGAACACCGGCCACCAGCAGGGAGAACAGGGCGAGACCGGACATCACACCGGATACCGCGAGGACGGCCCCCGCGAGCACCGGCGACACACGGCGGCGCCGCAACTGCCGGAACAGCCAGGCAGCGGCGAACGCCGCGCCGGCGGGGAGCGCCCCGGCCACCGCGTTGGCCGCCATGACCATCGCAGCCACACGGCCGAACCTCAGGCGGGCGCCACCCGCCCTCAGCAGCCACCATTGCATCGCCGCCGTACAGACCAGGGACAGCGCCTCGAGAAGGGCGGCCAGTCCCAGCCGCCCCGGCGGGACCGCCCCCATCAGACGCAGGGCCAGGACCAGGTCGTGGCGCCGGTTCACAGCGACGACCGCAGCCGCCGACACGATGACGGCCGACACCAGCCACCACCCAGGACGCAGGGCCCGTACCGCCGGCGGACGGGACACCGGGTCCCCGGCACCGTCCGGTCCGCCCGCGTCATCCGCCATACAGGCCACGTTACGGGGAGGCTCGCCGCCGACACGGCAAGCTGCGGCCGGTCAGCGCGACGCCCGGGCCCGCCACCGCCCGGCCTGTCTCGGAGGCCGGCTCCCGGCGGATCCGCCGACCTCGCACCCTCTCGGTCCCGACAACGGTCTCGCTCATCTGGCGTCTCTCCTTGATCAGCAGATCCGCCGTTGATCAGACCCTCCCACAGATTGCGGTGATCTCCCTCACTCGGACCGGTCTGGTCGCCGTGCGGCACATGGCCGGTTTTCGATCTTCCTGTGCCTGATGCGTCAACCCGGTCGTACAACCTTCACCGGGTCGTGGGAGTCTCCCGTGCGGCCATCCGTTCCGATAGCCGGCCGCCGCCCTGTTTCTCCCTGACGAACAAGGAACTTTCGACTGTCATGCGCACTCCACGTCACTTCTGGAAGACGGCCGCCATTGTCGCGGCCGGGCTGTCCGGGGCCCTTGTCCTGCAGAGCATGACGGGTCAGCAGACCGGCAGCGCCCCCTCCAACGGCGCACCGGGGCCCGTCACCAGCAAGGCGGAGACGACCGCGCTGGGGATGTCCGGGGACGGTACCTCCGCGTCGCTGGGCAAGCGGGACACCGGACCGTTCAGCATGCTCGGCGTGACCTGGTCCGCCCCGTCCGCCCGTGTCGCCGGCACGGTCGAGGTCCGCACCCGGCAGGCCGGTACGCAGAGCTGGTCGTCGTGGCTGAGTCTGGACGGCGACAGCGGCCAGGGGGAGAGCGGCGCGCTGCGCGGCGGAACCGAACCGGCCTGGGTGGGCCCGTCCGACGGCGTCGAGGTACGCGTCGACGGCGAGGGCACCACGCGGCTGCCGAAGGGGCTGCGGCTGGACCTGGTCGACCCCGGCAGCGGCGAGGTCACGGCGCTGGATCCGGCGGCGTACTCGCTCGACGAGGACGAGACACCCGACCCCTCGGTCTCCGAGCCGGACCCGGACCCGGCCCCGGACACCGAGCCGGGCACGGACGCGAGCACGGACCCAGGCACCGCTCCGCAGCCGGACGGGACCGTGTCCGGGACTCCCTCCTCGGAGCCGGCGGTGCCCGCGCCGTCCTCCCCCGAGCCCTCCGTGCCAGAATCCTCGGAGTCCGAGCCGTCCGCCTCCTCCTCACCCACCGCCTCGCCCAGCCCCTCGGTGAGCGTTCCGCCCGCGCCGCCGTCCACCGCGCCGAGCCCGCCGATCACCACCCGCGCCGCCTGGGGCGCGGACGAGTCGATCAGTCCGGAGGAACCCGGCTATCTGCCCGGCGGCCGGATCAAGGCGGTCGTGGTGCACCACACCGCCGAGTCCAACGACTACACCTGCGCCCAGGGCCCGGCCGTGGTCCGCGGCATCTACGCGTACCACGTCAAACAGCTCGGCTGGAAAGACGTGGGCTACAACTTCCTGGTCGACAAGTGCGGCACGGTCTACGAGGGCCGCAAGGGCGGGACGGACCGGCCGGTGATGGGCGCCCACGCCTACGGCTTCAACGCCGAGACCACCGGCATCTCCGTCCTGGGCACCTACACCTCCACCGCGCCCTCCACCGCGGCCATGACCTCCGTCGCCCGCATCGCCGCCTGGAAGCTCGGCCAGTACGGCGTCGACCCCACCGCCGCCGCCACCCTCACCGCGGGCGACAGCGGACGCAGCTACTTCGGGAAAACCTGGGCCAAGGGCGCCCAACTGTCCCTGCCCGCCATCCACGGCCACCGCGACGGCTACAACACCCAGTGCCCCGGCGACGCCTTCTACGACAAGCTCGCCACCGTCCGGGCCTGGGCGGGCGGCGCGGTCTCCGGCCTCACCCTGAAGTCGGTCACCGGCGCCGGGGCGTCCGGCTCGACGACCTACACCAAGAGCTCGGTGACCGTGAACTGGTCGGCCACCACCCCGTCCGCCCTCATCGCGAAGTACGAACTGCTGGTGGACGGCAAGGTCGCCGCCACCACCGCCGGCACCGCCACCTCCGCCAAGGCCACCCTGACCGCCGGCACCCACAAGGTGGCCGTCCGCGCCGTCCACCAGTCCGGCAAGGCAACCACGACGGCCGCCGCGACCGTCCTCGCCGAGACCACCGCCCCCACCTTCACCACCAAGCCGAATCTGGCCCTGCGCACCGGCACCGTCAACACCACCGCCGTCCCGCTGACCCTGAAGTGGAAGGCCACCGACGGTGCCGCGCTGAAGGAGGTCCGGCTCACCGCCCCGACCGCGAAGACCTACGGCCCCACCCTCACCAGCGCCCACCACACCGCCAAGTCCGCCACGGCCACCGCCTGGTCGCTGAAGGCCTACGACCAGGCCGGCAACACCGCCACCGCCTCGGTCACCGGCACCCCGGTCATCCTCCAGGAGACCTCCGCCACCAAGTCCGGCACCTGGAGCACCAAGTCCTCCTCCAACTACCTCGCCGGCAAGTCGTACACCAGCTCCGCCAAGAACGCCTCCCTGACCTGGACCTTCACCGGCCGGTCCGTCGCCTGGGTCGCCTCCCGCGCCACCACCTCCGGCCAGGCCCACATCTACGTCGACGGCGCAAAGACCGCCACCGTGGACCTGAAGTCGTCCACCACCAAGTACCGCGACGCCATCTGGACCAAGACCTGGAGCACGAGCGCCAAACACACCGTCAAGATCGTCGTCGCCGGCACCGGCGGCCGCCCCGCGGTCACCACCGACGGCCTCGTGTACCTCAAGTAACCACCGTCCGCCCCGGCGGCCCACACCCGCATGGGTCCCGTTCGCACACGCGCGAACGGGACCCATGCGGGTGTGGGCTCGCAACTCGGGAACGGTGAGCCGGCGTCCGTACCGGGCCAGGAACTGGTCGGCGATGTCATCGTCCGGGCCCGCGCCCAAAGCCGCACGACGTCGTAGCCCGCTGCGCGGCGCAGCCCCGCCGGGGCATGCCGGCGGGGCTGCGTCTTCTCCCCCTCTCTCCACCGCCGGCCGCCGTAGGGCCCGGGTGTCATGCTCCGGAAGGGGAGAACGGCCGGATCCCCCGGTTCAGCACGGGTCCCGCCACACCCCCAGTTCCAGCTTCTTCCGCATGGACGAAAGCCTCAGCTCGCGGGACTCGGCACAGAACTCTCCGGTCGACTCCGCGTACTCCACGTGGAAGACCGCCTTGCCCGCCTCGATGAACGGAGTGAGCTCGGCGCACTCGCCGTACTGCGCGCACTCCTCGTTGACGGCGAAGTCGAAGTCGTCCACGAGGTGCGGGATCTGCGGCAGGTCGTTCTTGAGGCCCACCGACAGACCGCGTTCGTGTGCGATGTCCGCGATCATGCGGTTGTAGCGGATCTGGTCGGCGGCGGTGAGCGGGAACCCGGTGTCGTGGTCGTAGCCCTCCACCAGGTCCGGCTCCACCGCGTCGAAGCCCTTGTCCCGGCACATGTCGAACCGCCGCTCCATGATCGGCTTCAGCACGGCGATCCGGCGGATGTCCAGCCAGCGCTCACCCTGCCAGCCGTTGGTCCTGCCGAGAACGGAGCGCGGGAACGCGTCCTGGTCGGGCCGGAAGTCCTCCCAGGCGCCGACATTGACGTAGCAGATCACCTTGCGGCCGTCGCGGTGGAGGCGGGCCACGTCGGCGGCGGTGTTCTCGAAGCCGTCGATGTCGTAGACGGGCACCTCGGCCGACAGGTCGGCCCGGCCGTCGAGCTGCCACTGCCAGTCGAGCCCGGGGCGCGGGCGCCAGGGTGTCTTGCCGGGAGTGGGGGAGGTCCCGGTCGGGGCCGGTGAGGTGCGGGGCGGTGCGGACCGGGCGGCGTCCGTGTTCCTGGCGCCGTCCGGGCCGGAGCACCCGGTCAGGGCCGTGGTGGCCAGCACGACCAGCGCGGCCAGCACCGCCATCGCGGGCGCGTATGGTGGAGGTTTTCTGCTCATGTCCGTCCCTCGTCTTCGGTCACGGTCAGGGCAGGTGTCAACTCTGCCCAGGGATTGGGAAGTTCACCTGTCACGGGGCCGCAGACCCCCGCGCCGCGGTCCTGCGCGGTGCGTACGGCCAGGGGCACGAGCGCTTCGGGCACACCGTAGACAAGGTGGCAAAGCCGTTCCGGTGGGGGCGGCTTCGCCCGGGCGGAGCGGCTGAACGCGGCGACGTAGGTGGACCAGTGACCCTCGAAGGTGACGGTCAGGTCGGCGAGGCGGACGTAGCCGGGCGCCGGGTCCACGCCGGGGTTGAGCACGACGGTTCGCGCGCCGGTCCGGCGCAGGGACCGGACCAGCCTGCGGCAGCCCGGCAGGCCGTCCGGCCCTGCGGTCACCCGGTCCAGGAAGCAGCCGTCGACCGTGTACCACTCCCGGTGCCGGCGCGCGTCGGCGATGACCGCGGACGGGTCCCGCGCGCCGTAGTCGGTGTCGACGTAGCCGAGCAGCCGGGCGCCCGCCGCCCGCAACGCGTCCGCGACCGCCGCGAAGGCCTGGTCCGGGCCGGTCCCGGGGCCGTTCGCGGGGTTGAGCACGACGGCGTAGGTACGGTCGGCGGCCGTGACGAGCCGGTGCCAGGCGCCCGGGTCCTCGGCCGGATGGACGTACAGGGGGATCAGCAGACTCACGGCGAGCGGTCGCCTTCCGTGCCGGTGGTGCCCTTCCCGGTGGTGTCCTTCCCAGTGGTGTCCGTGCCGCCCGCGCCCGTGCCGCCGTCCGCCCACAGCGCGGCCAGTGACTCCTCGAGGGTGTACGAGGGACGCCAGCCGAGTGCCTCGTCCGCCGCCGTGATGTCGGAGCACTGCCACGACACCGCCGCCGAGCGGCCCGAGCCTCCCGTGGGCCCCGTGTCCTCCTCGATCCGTCCCCCGAAACCGGCCCGATGGGCCAGCATGTGCACCAGGTCGCGCACGCGGACCGCCTCGCCGCCGCCGATGTTGAGGACGGGCGGGAGCAGCCCGGCCGCCGTGACGGCGAGCACCGCCGCGCGCGCGACGTCGCGTACGTCGACGAAGTCGCGGTACGCGGACAGGTCACCGAGCCGCAGCATCGTCCCTGCCCCTGTCGCCGCGCCGGCCTCGCGCAGCAGGGCGGCGACCCGGCCGGGCAGGCCGGTGGGCGGCGCACCCGGTCCCACCGGGTTGCCCACGCGCAGCACCACCGCGTCCAGGCCGGAGGCCGTCACCGCCACCGTGCCCGCGAGTTTGGTCGCGCCGTACGCTCCGAGCGGGCGGGTCGCCGCCGTCTCTGTCACCTTGGTGCCGGGTTCCCCCGGGCCGTACTCGGCGGCCGACCCCAGATGTACCAGACGTGCCCGGGGTGCGGCCTGCCGCAGTGCGGCGCACAGGACGGCGGGGCCACGGGCGTTGACCTCGGCCAGGGTGACCGCGTCCCCGCCGGTCGCGCCCGCACAGTTGATCACGGCGTCCGGCGCTGCCTCCGCCAGGGTCTTGGCCAGCCGGTCCGGGGAGTCGGCGGCCAGGTCGATGCGCAGACCTGCGCCGCCGGCCCCCGTGGATGAGCGGCCGGCCTCGGGCAGGTGCGTGTCCGGCAGACCGCGCAGGTGTGCGAAGACATGACGGCCCAGGTAACCGGTGCGGCCCAGGACGAGAATGCGCATGGGCGCTCAGGCTCCCTTGAGCAGCATGGACTTGCGGGTGCTGAACTCCGCGTTGGCCCGGTCGTAGTCGTCCGGACGCCCGATGTCCAGCCAGTACCCGTCGAACTCGTAGGCGTGCGGCGGGCGCTGGGCGGCGAGGAGGTCCAGGACGAGTTCGTCGAAGCCCAGCGGGAGGCCGGGCGTGTAGCCCTCGAGCGTCGAGCGGGACAGCCCGTAGACACCCATGGAGACGTGGTAGTCCATGCTGGGTTTCTCGGTGAAGGCAACGACCCTGCTCGCCTGCGTGGTCAGCACGCCGAAGTCGATGTGGACCTCGCGGGCGTAGGTCGCGATGGTCAGCGGGGCACCGGACTCCCGGTGCCGGTTCAGGACGTCGGCGTAGTCGAGGTCGGTCAGGACGTCGCCGTTCATCACCAGGAAGGTCTCGGGCAGCCGCTCACGCAGCGTGAGCAGGGGGCCCATGGTGCCCAGGGGGTTCTCCTCGGTGGCGTAGTCGATGTCCATGCCCCACTGGGAGCCGTCGCCGACATAGGCGCGGATGATCTCGCCGAGGTGGCCGATGGCGATGGTGCAGTGGGTGAAGCCGGACGTGGCGAGCTGGCGCAGCACGATCTCCAGGATGGCGTGCTGGTCGCCGATGGGGACGAGCGGCTTGGGAAGGGCTGTGGTGTAGGGCCGCAGCCGGACGCCCTTGCCTCCTGCCAGTATCACTGCGTGCATGGGGCTTCTCCTTCGGATCCTTCGTGTTCCCCAGGGACGTGCCGGACGCGGATCGGGTGGTACGGGTCGGATGGGGCGGGTCAGATGTTGTAGATGCCGGCCTTGTAGCGGGCCAGGTTGGCCGGGTCGCGGAAGAACTCCACGGTCCGGGCGAGTCCTTGCTCCAGCGTGTGGGCGGGTTTCCAGCCGGTGGCGGCGGCGAGCCGGGTGGCGTCGGCGACCAGCCGCATCACCTCGGAGTTGGCGGGCCGCAGCCGGGCCGTGTCCTCCCGCACGTCGAGGGCGGTGTCCATGACCTTGCCGATCAGCGCGACGAGGTCGCCGACCGAGATCTCCCCGCCGGTGCCGGCGTTGAAGGTGTGGCCCACGACCTGCTCGGCGGGTGCGGTGCCGACGGCGAGGAAGGCCCGCGCCGTGTCCTCGACGTAGGTGAAGTCCCGCGTGGGCCGCAGGTCGCCGAGGGTGATGGTCCGCTCCCCCGCCGCGACCTGGCCGATGACGGTGGGGATCACCGCGCGCATCGACTGGCGCGGCCCGAAGGTGTTGAACGGCCGCAGCGTCACCACCGGGGTGTCGAAGCTCGCGTGGTAGCTGTCGGCCAGCCGGTCTCCGCCCGCCTTCGAAGCGGCGTACGGGGACTGGGTGTTGATGGGGTGGTCCTCGGTGATCGGCACGGTTCGCGCGGTGCCGTAGGTCTCGCTCGTGGAGGTGTGCACCAGCCTCGGCGTGCTCAACTGGCGTACCGTTTCGAGCACGTTGAGGGTGCCGGTGACGTTGGTGTCCACGTAACTGTGCGGCGCCCGGTAGGAGTACGGGATCGCGATGAGCGCGGCCAGGTGGTAGGCGCAGTCGGCCCCTTCGAGCAGGCCGCGTACCGATCCGGGGTCCCGGACGTCGCCGAGGACGATGTCCACCTGGTCCAGGACGTCCGGGGACAGGGTCTCCAGCCATCCGTAGGAGGAGAAGGAGTTGTACTGGGCCATGGCCCGGACGCGGTGCCCTGAGGCGACGAGCGCTTCGGTGAGGTGTGAGCCGATGAAGCCTTCGGCCCCGGTGACGGCGGCGAGCGGTGCGGAGGTCAACTCGAGTGTCCTTCCGGTTATTTGAACGGGTGATGTGCAGCGGTGCCGAGTGGTGCGCGGTGTCAGGTCGTGGTGCGAGGGGCTGCCCGTCTGCCCGATGGCACCGGGGTGCGGGTGATACGCGCGGGCGGTCAGGCATGCACCGCCGGCCGGCCGAGCAGCCTCAGCACGCACGCCGACAGGCACAGGGCCGCGGCGCCGCAGCACAACGGCAGAACGGCCGGCCCCGGTGGCAGGCGCAGCAGGGTGACCAGGGCAACGCAGCCCGCGGCGGTCAGGCAGATCAGGGCGGAGGGCCAGGCGACGCCGAACGCCTGGAGCAGCAGGGCCGTCCACAGCGTCGCGGCGAGGAGCAGCAGCGCGGCCGGGTCGGCTCCGGTGAGGAGTGCCGCGGGCGTCAACGGCAGGAGATAGGCGAGCAGGCAGAGACCGAGGAGGCCGGCCGACCTCAGGAGGAAACCGGTGGGCGTCGCGGTCGCCCGCAGCGCCGCGACCGACCAGCCGCGGTAGCGGTACAGCAGCCACTCGGCCGGTCCCATGCTCACGGTCAGCACGATCACGGCGTACGGGTGCTGTCGGCCCTCCAGCAGGACCAGTGACGCCGCGGCGAGGCCGAACAGTCCGTAGGGCAGGGAGACCGGCAGCGGTGGTCGGTGCGCGCCGGGGGCGGGCGGGGTGCCGAGCACGTCCCGAAGCGACCAGCCGGCGGCGGCGAGCGTGGCCCCCAGCGCCAGCAGGGGCAGACCGAGCCTCAGCACGGGGCCGGGCTCCCCCCACGGCAGCAGCACGGCGCCGGCGATCAGCGGTGTCAGGGCTGCCAGCAGCAGCCGTTCCCGGGCGAGGACCAGCAGCGCCGAGGCGGCGGCCAGGTACAGCGACTGTGCGGCGGCGGCCAGGGTGACCGGTCCGCCGCCGGCCACCACGGCCGCGGTCGCCGTGGCCAGGGCCGCGCCGAGGGCGGCCCCGGTCAGCAGGGTGCGGCCCGCCTCGTGGCGCCCCGTCGCCAGGCGCAGGTGGGCGCGGTGCCCCAGTGCCTGGCCCCAGGCCCAGGAGACGACACCGGCCGCGATGAGGGCGGGGGCGTACCGCACGGCCTGCCACAGCGGTGCGGCGAGCAGGTAGGCGAGGCCCGGCAGGGCGAACAGCACGCCGCGCAGCAGGCAGCGCGCGGTGTCGGGACGCCAGGGGTCGGGGGCGGGCGCGAGCTCGGGAAACGTCCTGGGGACGCGTTCGTACAGGGCGGAAGCCAGGGAGAACAGGTTCGGATGGCCGTACCGCTGCCGGACGGCGTCCGCGGACAGCCCTTCCGCCTCCAGCAGCGCGGCCACCTCGTAGGGGTGGACGGCGGGGCCGATGCGGTCGGCCAGGCCGGCGGCCAGCCGGTCCACCTCCTCCTGGCCCGGGACGGGCCGCGGTAATCGCACGACGAGGGTGGGGTCGTCGGCCGGGAAGGTCCGCGGCAGCCGTAGGGCGAGGGTGTCCTGTTCGGCTCCGCCCGGCTCCAGTGCCATGGGGCCGCTCATATGGCCACGCTCCTTGTCGCCATGGGTGACGGAACCTGTGTGCGCTCGTCCGGGAACGGTGCGGCAGGGCCGGCCGACCGCTGTGCGTACGTCCCCGTACCGTCCCGTGTTCCCGCCTCGGCCGGCTGCCGCCGGGTGCCGGACAACTCCAGGTAGATGGCGCGGAAGGTGTCGACGGTCCGGCGCAGGGTGAACTGCTCGATCACCCGGAGCCGGGCCGCCTCCCCCATGGCCGCGCGCCGCGCGGGATCGCCGAGCAGTTCCAGCGCGGCGGCGGCCATCGCGGCCGGGTCCCGTGGCGGGACGACGAGACCCGTGTCCCCCACCGCTTCGCGGACTCCGCCGACATCGGTGGACACCGTCGCCCGCCCGCAGGACATGGCCTCGATCAGTGTGAAGGGAAAGCCCTCGCTGATGCTGGAAAGCATCACGACGTTGCCGGCGGCGTACGCGTCCTTGATGTCGTCGACGCGGCCCTCGAAGGTGACGGCGTCCCCGTGACCGAGTTCGGCGGCGAGGGCCTCGCACCGTTCCCGGTAGGCCTCCCCGCCCCGGGGTGTCCCGCCGAACAGCCGCAGCCGGACTCCGGGACGTTCCGCCCTGACCAGGGCGACGGCCCGGATGAGGGTCTCCAGGTCCTTGATCGGGTCGACGCGGCCGGCCCAGCTGAGGGTCGGCACGTCCGGTTCGGGTCCGGCCGGCGGGAAGGCGTCCGGGTCCACCCCGTTGTAGACCGTGCGGATCGACGCCGGGTCGGCCCCGCCCTCCTCCTCCCACAGCCGGTTGTAGCGGTTGCCCGGCGTAATCAGGGCGGCCCTGCGGTAGCTCTCCTCGGCCAGCAGCCGGAAGAAGCCCAGGACGAGCGCCTTGACCGGCCAGCGGTAGGGGCCGGTGCGGTAGCCGAGGTAACGCTCGCGGAGGTAGACGCCGTGCTCGGTGAGGAGCAGGGGAACACCGTGCCGTTCCAGGGCGGCCAGTCCGGGCAGGACGGCGACACCTCCGCTGACCGCGTGGGCGACCCCGTCCTTCGGCAGGGGCGCGGCCAGCGGGCGCAGGACGTGCTCGAGCAGTCCCGTGGCGGTGACCGCGTCGTGCAGCGTGGGGCGGGCCTCACGCACGACCAGGCCCCGGCGGTTCCACACGGCGGTCAGCACGGCGATCGCCCGGTCGCCGCGCAGGAACGGGCTGAGGGTTCCGCCGGCGGCGGCCCGCGCCATGGTGTACAAGGCCGGGGCGAATCCGCTCTCCGCGCACGGGTCGAGCAGCGCCGTCAGGAACTGCTCGTAGGCACCGGCCAGGACTTCGCGCGGACGCCGCCTGGGCGGGCGGCCCTCCGGCGGGGTTCCCCACATCGGGACGGTCAGGACGTTCGAGACATGCGCGGGCAGGTCCCACACGACGGGTTCGCGGCCGGTGCCGGTGACGGCGAGGACGTCGAAGTCGATGTCGGGCATGCCACGGACGAGTTGGTCGCACCAGACGCTCACCCCGCCGTGACTGTGCGGATAGGTGCCTTCGGTGAGCAGGGTGACGCGCGTCGCGCGGGGGCGTGACGCGCCGTGGTGAACGTGCATCGGTGGGCTCCACGGCCGGGTGCGGGGTGTGGGAGGGTCGTGCAGGGCCGGGTCCCGGCCCCCGGTCACGCGTCGGGGGCCGGGGCCTCGGGTCGGTGCGCCGTTCAGCTCCGCACGGTGTACGGGACGTGGTCGCTCACGCCGGCGGGGACCCGGGTGTCCGGGGCCGGCTCGGCGACAGGGGCCGTCACGGCCGGGGCGTTCGCGTCCGGCGCCTTTGTCCCCGGGGCCCTCGTGTCCGGAGCCCGTCCATCGTCGGTGGTGTCGGTGCCGGCACCGGTCGTGGCGGACGCCGGCAGGGTGAAGGCCAGGGCCTGGCCCTCCTTCGGCGTCCAGCCGGACGCCCGGCCCGCGTACGCCTCGCCGAACGCATCGCCCGCGAGGGTGGTTCCGGTGGGCACGGTGACGGTGACGGTCGTGCCGTCGGGTGCCTCGACGGTCACCGTGCCGCCGGTGCGGTAGGCGGTGACCTGGCCGTCCCGCAGGGCGTCGGCCCAGGCGGCGCGGCGCTGGAGTTCGGCGCCGATGTCCCTCATCCGCAGGTTCACCACAGGGGTGTTGTCGGCGAACAGGGCCTCGTAGCCGTCGAGTACGCCGTCCAGGACCGGGTAGGCGATGCGGTCCTCGGCCAGGTTGGACTGGTGGATGAAGTGCGGCTTGGGATCGTTGGCGAGGATGTGGCCGAGCGCGATCCGGGTCTCGAGGGGGACGATGTGCTCGGTGTACCCCGTCGCGGTGTCCAGCGGAGCCGGCAGGCACGTCGTGGTGGCCGGGTTGTCCTCGCAGATTCCGCTTCCGCCCTGGGCGCGGCCGGTGTAGATCCAGTTGTACTCGTCGACCTGCTCGGCTGCCCTCCCGGCGTTGTAGAAGACGTTCATCGGGTAACGGGACACGGTCGTGGCCGGGCCGACCCGACGTTGCACGGGATCACGGGAGTTGTCCGAGGCGAGCCAGGTGATGTCGTTGTCGGCGAGAGCGGGGGCCAGGTTCGGGTTGTCGTCGGGCTGCTGCGGCAGCACCTTGAGTCCGGAGTGCTCGCCGGTCACCAACTCGTCGTCGTGCAAAGGCAGTCCGGCGGTCCGTCCCCAGACGCGGTTGGTGGCGATCTCGTCGGAGATGGCGGTGCGGCCGACCCACTTGGTGCTGCCGTCGGCGTTGGTGGCGCACCGCCAGGGAACCACTGTGGTGTCCTGTTCGCAGCCGAGGAAGGCATGCGTGTAGGTGTGGTTGATCCAGCGGAACCGGTCGCGCTCGGCGATCAGTTTGTCCGCCAGGGCGTCGGCTCCGTCGTTGCCCTCGCGGTGATCGACGCTCCCGGCGCCGTTGTAGGCGAAGTCGAGGGTGAAATCCTGCTCGCTCTGCCAGGAAGTGGCGTGGTCGACGTCGGCGGGGAGCATGCGGATCGGGTCGGGTGTGCCCTCGCCCCCGGGGCAGTCGACGTCGCCGGGGGTGCAGTTCAGCTCCGTGTCCCAGCGGTCGTCGGCGGCGAGGACGTCGTCGACGTGCACGGCGAAGTAGTTCCTGGAGGCGCCCAGGTGCACGCCGCCGGTCATCCAGTCCACGATGCCGCGGGCCAGCAGTCTGAACTGCTGCTGGTACTGGTTGTAGACGAACGTGACGACGAGTTCCCGCCGCCCGTCGTGCCGGTACTCCCCCACCAGCGAGCCCTGTCCGGTCAGGCCCGGGATCGTGGCCTCGACGTACGGGGTGAAGTCCGCGCCGGCCACGGGTGTCGACAGATAGGCGTAACTCTCGCCCACGGTAGGCGAGTTGTCCTCGAAGGGGACCTGGCCGTCCAGGTAACCGAAGGGGCCCGCCCGGCCCGCGGCGGTCACCTCGGCCCGCACCCCGTCGATGCTGCCGGCGTAGCCACCGTCGACCGGGTACCGCAGGCCCGCCTCCGGACGCGCGTAGGTGTAGGCGTCGACCTGCGGGATGTCGTAGGTCCGCTCGTAGGCGGCGAGCGCCGTCATCTCGGGCGAGTTCACCGGGAACGGGTTGTCGTTGGGCAGGACCACCGCCTGATACTTGGCGCGTGGCCGCCCGCCCACGGTGTCGGCGAGGAAGCCGGCGTCGAGGGCGGGGCGGTCGGACCGGGCGAGGTCCACTTCGGTGTACGGCGTGCCGGCGGCCTCGAGTTCGGCTGCGATCGCGTCCACGGCCGGGCCTCCGTCGCTGACGACCAGGACGCGCAGGTCGACACGGGGTAAGTCGTCGGCGGCGTGTGCGGCCGCACTCGGCAGGCCGAGGGCGGCGATGAGTACGCCCACCGTGAGCACGGCGGTGCGTGTGATCCGCTTCATGCGGTGCAGTCCCCTCCCACGGGCAGGGGTGGACACCGCTCCGCCGGAGCCGACGCACCCCCTCGCGTGACGCCGGCGTCCCCCTCAGAAGCCAGTCGTCGACGCATCCGTCGCGTCACATAATGATGTCTTTGTGTGCTTCTTGTGGGTGAGTTGCGAAACCTGACGGAAAAGTGCGGGTGACCATCAGGGCCCCAGGAGTCCGGAAGCGACCGGTGCGGCGCCTCGGGACACGGGAGGCCGGAGGGGGCGCGTGGAACACCGGAGCAGGTCGGAGACGTGCACGGACCACCGGTGGGCCGGGGGGCCCGCCGGTGCGACTACCGGAGGCCTGGACCTCTTGGCCGGTGCGGCGCCGCACCGGATTCGGTCAACGGCGTGGGGGACCGGCAGACCGTCAGAGGCCTGGCGGACCCGGCAGGCCCGTCAGGCGCAGAGCACCCGAGTCTCGGGCGTGTACACCGGACCGCCACCGGCGTTCTCGGTGTCGCTGAACTCGGCGCAGCAGTACGAGCAGAAGCCGATGTTGCCGTTGCAGCCGGAGTCGGGTGCGACCCGCAGGGTCAGCGTGACGGTCCGGCTCTGCCCGGGCGGGACGGTGGTGCCGTAGTTGGCGCCGAGGTCTGCGGGCCCGGTCCCCACGCAGGGGGTGCTGCCGGCCGCGGTGGCCAGGACGCAGCCGGTGAAGCTGTCTTCAGGTCGGGGCGCTGGGTGGTGAGCCACGTGGGGTCGATCGTCTGGTACACGAACCAGATGTCGTACGTCCTGTTGCTGGTGAGGGGCATCGACAGCTGGACCGTGCCGCCGGGCGTGGTGGTGGCGGTGTCGGTGGCGAACGTCAGCTCGGCGGGCGCGGGTTCGGCCGCGGTGACCTGGGGGCCATGCCGAACAGGGCGAGGACGAAGGCGAGAACGGTGGCGAGACCGAGGCGTCTCAGTGGTGATCTCATCACCCGGGAGGCTAAGCAGGCATCCCGGCAACTGTCTCCCCCGCGCGCGGCCGCCCACCCGCCCACCGACCGAAAACGCACCTGCCGTGAAGGAGTTGTGCGCACATCGCGACGCCCGCCGGTCGGCGACATCACCGCACCACACGGGCGGTCCCGGTGGAGCGACCGGGGCGACGGGCGGGACGGAGCGGCCGCACTGCCGCACCCGGGGCATTGGCGCGTACCGCTCGGGTGACAGCACGATGGCCTACGGTGACGGCCGGTGGTGATCGGCGTGGGCACTCTCGTGCCGCCGGCCGCGGCCGGCGCGCCTGACGGCCGCCTACGGGCCCACCCCGGACACCTGGCGCATCACAGAGCGCCCGGGGTGTCCAGGCCGGTGAGGGCTCCGACGGGGTCCGGGTCAGGGGTGCCGCGGGGCCACCAGTCGTCGTGGCCGGGCTCGGACTCGTACGCGTACCAGAGGTGGTCGCGGCCGAGGCGGAGCTGGACGTGTCCCCGGGGGTGAGTGAGGTGGTTGTGCCAGGGGCGGAAGGCGGGCAGGTCCGCGGCGAGGAGGAGGGGGCGGGCGCGGTCGAAACGGCCGGCCGGCGGGTCCCAGGGGTCCTCCAGGACTTCGAGCCCGGCCGGGCCGCCCTGGCGCCAGGCGGCGACCGCGCGGGCCAGCTCGGCGGGGGTGCGCCCGGCCGCGCGGGCGAGGGAGGAGTACAGCGCGCGGGTGGCGGCGGTGAGTCCGGAGCCGGGGCGGGCGGCGGCGAGCCGCACCGCGTCCTGCCACAGCGTGAGCCGGCCGACGGGGTCGCGGCCGGTGGTGAGCAGGGCGTGCGCGCGGGCTGCGGCGTCGGTGGCGAGCTGGTCGAGCGCGAACGGGTCCGGGCCACCCGGGGCCGCCGGGTACGCCGGCGGCTGCTCCGGGTGCGGGGGCGGGGGCAGCGGCGGTGGAAGCGGCGGGAGAGCGCGCGGGGCGACGGCCTCACCGGCCCGCATCCCGGGAAGGGGCTCCGGTTCCCTGTCCCGGGCGGCACGGGCCGTGCGGGCGGCGCTGAGCCGGGACAGGGCGTCGATCACGTCGCGCTCGCCCCGGCCGCGTAGCAGGAGCAGCACGAACGGGTCGGCGTCGAGCAGCCGGGCGGTCTGGTAGCAGAGGGCGGCGGCGTGCTTGCAGGGATGGCCGGAATCGAGGCAGCTGCACCGCGGGTCGAGGTCGCCGGGGCGGGGCAGCAGCGGGGCCCCGCAGTCGGCGAGGGACTGGGGTATCTCCTTGTCCAGCAGGGCCGCGATGTGGCCGGGCCGGTCGGCGGCCACGTCCAGGAACCGCTCCCACTCGGCGTCCGCGAAGGTACGCAGCCGTACCTGCACGCGGTACGGGCGGGGTCGGCTCCCCTTGACGTAGGCGAGGACGAGCCCGGGGGTGACGGTGAGGGCGTCGACGTGCCCCCGCTCCGCGTACCCGCGTCCGCGCGCGAGCCGCGCGGTGTCCAGCGCACCCTCCTCCAGCGCCGTGACCCATGCGTCGCCCCACCAGGTGTCGGCGAACCCCGTGCCGTCCGGAGTGCGGGGCGGGAACGCGGGGAAGGTACGGCGCAGCTCGCCGTCCCGGGTGGGGGCTGCCATGGAGCGGGGCGTTTGGGGGGTGGCCAGGGGTGCCTTGGGGGCCAGGGGTTCCTGAGGTGCCGAGGGTGCCGAGGGTGCCGGAAGTCCGTGGGCGGTCGGCGGTTTGTGGGGGCGGCCGTCGGGCTTCGGGGGCGGTTCGGCCGCGTCGGAGGGCGCGGGCGGGGACGGGAGTGAGGGCGGGAGTGAGGGGACGGCGCCGGTGAGCAGGTCCCGTACCGCGAATGCTCCCGTCTCTTCGGCCTGCGCCTCGCCCGACCGGACACCAGCGGCTCGGTCGCCTCGGGTGGTGCGGGGGACGCGAGGAACCCGGGGGGCGGTGCCCGACGGGATACCGCTGGTGCGTGGGCCGATGGTGGTCTCCCGGTCCTCGCTCCTCCAGTCGCCGGTTGCCCGGTCGTCGGAGGACCGGTCGTCGGTTTCCGTTCGCGCGCGCAGCGCTTCCTGACGGGCCGAGCGAAGGGCCTCCCGCGCGATGTCTCCGGGGCGCCGGGCGGGCCGAGGCTCCGGGTCCGAGCGGTCCGGACGGTCCGGACTGTCCGAGTGGCCCGGACGGACCGGGCGGCTCCGGAGGCTGTCGGCAGCGGGCGGCAGGGCGGCGCCGTCCGTCTCCCCTGCGCGCCGCTCCGCCCGTACGCCGGTGTCAGCACTTGCGTCACCGGCCGTCGGCCCCTCGTAACCCGTCGCTGTCTCCCCCTCCGTCTCCGGGCCCGAGTCGACCTTCACGTCCCCGGCCCTGGACCCGCCCCCGTCTCCGTCCGCCGTCCCGGGACTCCCCGTGTCCGTCGCGCGCCGGGCCCGTACCGCCCTGCGCAGGGCATCGCGGGCCACGTCACCGGGGCGTTGTTCCTGGGCGCCCGCGGGTTTCCCGTACTCCCCCGCGTCCGGCGCCGGATCGGCGCTCGCCCGCCTGCGGGCCGCCCGCAGGGCCTCCCGGGCCTCGTCGGACGGGCGAGGGGTCATGACGTCCTCCGCAGGGAGACCAGGTCGGACAGCTCGCGGTCGGTCAGTTCCGTGAGGGCCGACTCGCCGGAGCCGAGGATCGCGTCGGCGAGGGCCCGCTTGGCCTCGAGCATCTCGGCGATGCGGTCCTCGATCGTGCCCTCGGCGATCAGGCGGTGGACCTGGACCGGCTGGGTCTGGCCGATGCGGTAGGCGCGGTCGGTGGCCTGCTCCTCGACCGCCGGGTTCCACCAGCGGTCGAAGTGGACGACATGGCCCGCGCGGGTGAGGTTCAGGCCGGTGCCCGCCGCCTTCAGGGACAGGACCAGGACGGGGGTCGCGCCGCTCTGGAAGCGGTCCACCATGTGCTCCCGCTCCGGTACCGGCGTACCGCCGTGGAGGAAGTCGACCGGCACCGCGCGCTCGGTCAGATGTGCGGTGATCAGCCGGGCCATGCCGACGTACTGTGTGAAGACCAGGGCCGATCCGTCCTCGGCGAGGAGGGTGTCCAGCAGTTCGTCCAGCAGGGCGAGTTTGCCGGAGCGGGCCGCGAGGCGGTCGCCGCCGGCCCGTGCGTGCTCGTCCTTGAGGTAGAGCGCCGGGTGGTCGCAGATCTGTTTGAGCGCGGTCAGCAGCTTCAGCACCAGGCCCCGGCGGCCCATGCCCTGGGCGGTCTCGATGGCGAGCATCGACTCGCGCACCACCGCCTCGTAGAGCGCGGCCTGTTCGCGGGTGAGCGGGACGGGGTGGTCCGTCTCGGTCTTGGGCGGCAGTTCGGGGACGATGCCCGGGTCGGACTTCTTGCGCCGCAGGAGGAAGGGCCGCACCAGGCGGGAGAGTCGCTCGACGGCCTCGTCGTCCTCGCCGGCCTCCACCGCGCGGGCGTGCCGGGCGCGGAAGGACGTGAGGGGGCCGAGGAGTCCGGGGGTCGTCCAGTCGAGGAGGGCCCACAGCTCGGAGAGGTTGTTCTCGACGGGGGTGCCGGTGAGGGCCACGCGCGCGGGGGTCGGGATGGTGCGCAGTGCCTTCGCCGTGGCCGAGTGCGGGTTCTTGACGTGCTGCGCCTCGTCAGCGACGACCATGCCCCATCGCTGTGCGGCCAGTGTCGGGGCGGCCGAGCGCATGGTGCCGTAGGTGGTGAGGACGAAGCCGCCGGTCAGGTCGTCCAGGGTCCGGTCCGGACCGTGGAAGCGGCGCACGGGGACACCGGGGGCGAACCGGGTGATCTCCCGCTGCCAGTTGCCGAGCAGCGAGGCGGGGCAGACGACCAGGGTCGGCTCGGTGCGGTCCCGTTTCAGATGCAGCGCGATGAGGGTGATCGTCTTGCCGAGGCCCATGTCGTCGGCGAGGCAGCCGCCGAGGCCGAGGGAGGTCATGAGGTCGAGCCAGGCCAGGCCCCGCAGTTGGTAGTCGCGCAGGGTGGCGTCGAGTCCGGGGGGTGGGTCGGCGGGCTGGACGCCCGTGGTGAGGCGGTCCCGGAGGACGGCGAGGGCACCGACGGGGACCGCCTCGACGGTCTCGCCGTCGGCCTCCGCGGTACCGGTGAGGGCGACGGACAGCGCGTCGACGGGATCGAGCAGGCCCAGCTCCCGTTTGCGGGCCTTGCGGACGAGGGCCGGATCGACCAGCACCCATTGGTCGCGCAGCCGGACGACGGGGCGGTGGGCCTCGGCCAGGGCGTCCATCTCGGCCTCGGTGAGCGGGTCGCCGCCGAGCGCGATCTGCCAGCCGAAGCGCAGCAGGTCCTCGCTCTCGAAGAAGCCGCTCCCGTCGGTCGCCGATCCGGGGGCCGACCGGACCACCGCCGTCGCGGTCAGATCCTGGGCCAGGTCCCGGGGCCAGTGCACGGCGACACCGGCCGCGGCGAGGCGGATGGCGGCGACGCCGAGCAGGTCGTTCAGCTCGTCCTCGGACAGGGCCAGTACGTCGGGTACGTCCTGGTCGGAGAGCCGCTCCAGCGGGGGCCAGACGCGGGCGGCCCGGCGGACGGCGAGGGCGGCGTCCACACGCGCGCGGGGGCCGAACGCGTTGTCCGCCGTCCCCGCCCACAGGGCTGCCGCGTCGGCGACGAGGGTGGGGTCGGCGAGGCTGTGCACCTGGACGACCGCCGCGCCCGCACCGCGCGCGCCGGTGCCCCCCGCACCCTCGTCCGCGCCGTCGAACAGGTCGTGCGCGGAGAGGTCGAGGCGGAGCGAGACGCGCACGCCGGCGTCCATGCCGGCGGCGACCTCGGCGGCCCAGTCCTGGGCACCGGGCAACCGCTGGGCCTTGCGGGCGGCGAACGGCAGCCCCGAGGCGTACGGCGCGGCCGGGGTGCGGGGCAGGGTGTCCGCGACCGCGTCCAGGAAGGCGCGGACCAGGGCCTCCGGCTGCGGCAGCCGGAGCGGGCCGGGGCCGGGCAGCGGGACGGCGTGGCCCTCGAACGGCAGGGCCGCGGCCACTGCGCGCAGGTGTGCCACGTCGTCCGGGTCGAGAGGTCCTGCCCGCCAGGCGTCATGACCGGTGGCCGTCAGGCCGGGCAGCAGCCGGCCGCGCGCCGTGAGTCGCAGGGCGTGCAGGGCGGCGGCACCCCAGCAGGCGGTGGCGGGGTGCGCCGCGGGGTCATGCCGGGCGCGGACCAGCAGGGGCAGGGCCTCGTCGAGAGGGAGGGAGAGCGCGGTGACCGTACGCCGCCGGACCCCGTCGCCGTGCGGGCGGGTGACGGTGAGCCGCGTACACGGGGCGTGCTCCGGTGCGGGTACCGAGTCGGCGGTCCGCGGACCACCGGAGCCGCCCACGACCGGTCCGATTTCCAGAACCCCAGGGCCGCCGGGCCCGGCAGGTTCCGGCGCGGCTTCGGCGGGGCCGCTCCCGGGGTCGTAGAAGGCGATGCGTCCGTCGCGCGGCAGGGCCGACGGCAGGAAGACGGCGGCGAGACCGGCGGGGATCTCCGCGGCAGCGGCGTCCGCGATCGCCGCACGCGCCGGGCCGGCCTCCGCTGTGCCCGCCTTGGCCGTGTGCCGTTCGGCCGCCACGGTTCCCTCGCTCATGCGCCCTGTCACCTCCCGCCCCTCCCCGTCCCCGTCCCCGCCCATGCCCACCCGTGTCGTCGGCCCCTTCGCCTTCGACTCTACGGGCGGGCACTGACAATCGGTCCCGCGGCCGGGCCCGGGCGGACCGGGCACACCCGGGCACATCCGGTCACACTTGGTCACGGGTCGGGAGCGGCGGTGCGGATCAGGGAACCGTCCGGGAGACGACGTACACCCTGGGGAAGCCCGGCTTGCCCTCGTTGACGACGACATCGTGCGTGGGCGCGGGGTTCTTCCGTTCGTTGACGAGACCGGACCAGATGCCGGGGCGGTCGAACTTCCAGCCGGTGATTTCCCGGTCGCGGTCGCTGATGGTGATGCTGTCCCGCTTCAGGTCGTCCTGCTGCACGCCCATGCTGGTGAGAAAGGCGCTCAGGCCGACATCGGTGGTCTCGAACTCGACGTACAGGCGGCTGGTCTTCCAGTTGTTCGTCTCGTAGGTGGCCACCCACCAGGCGGGGTGCGGGACCGGCACCTGGTAGAGGCGGCGCTGCACCTTCGACGGCCAGCCCTGGGTCAGACTGTTCGCCGAGTACCTGGCCTCCTTGTCCTTGCCGCTGGCCCGGCTCTGGTTCGCGGAGATCATCAGATATCCGGCCGGGACACCGATGAGCAGCACGATGATCAGCAGGGTGAGAGCCCTGCGGCGGATCATGTGCCCGCGGCCCTCGGGCGGCCGGGGCCCGCCGGGACGGCCGGCCTGGTGGGGAACGTCGCCCGTCACGGCGTCTCCTGGGTGGCTCGGCCGGCCTCCGCATACCGCTCGTAGCGCTCGACCCGGCGGCGCTTGGCGCGGCGGAAGCGGCGGGCGACCAGGCGGGCGAGGTCGGCGGCGCCTACCATGCCGGCCTCGGGGCCGAGCTGGGCGCGGACGATGTGGGCCTCGGGGCGGTAGCCGCGGCCGGTGAGGTGTCGTTTGAACGCGTCCCGCGCGGGGCCGATCAGCAGGTCGTCGGCGGCCGACACCCCGCCGCCGATGACGAAGCAGGAGGGGTCGAGAGCGGCGGCGAGGTTGGCGATGCCGACGCCGAGCCACTGGCCGATGTCCTGGAGGAGCTCGATGCACATGGCGTCGCCCTCGCGGGCCAGCTCGGTGATCATCGGGCCGCTGATCTCGGCGATGTTCCCTTTGACGTGCTCGATGATCCCGTAGGCGACCGGCGAGTCGGCGGCGGCCAGTTCGCGCGCCTCGCGGACCAGTGCGTTGCCGGAGCTGTACTGCTCCCAGCAGCCACGGTTGCCGCAGGGGCAGCGGTGGCCGCCGGGGACGACCTGCATGTGGCCGAACTCGCCGGCGACGCCGTACTTGCCGCGCTTGACCTGGCCGTCCTCGAGGATCGCGCCGCCGATGCCGGTGCCCAGCGTGATCATGACGAGGTGGTCCTCGCCGCGTCCCGCACCGAAGCGCCACTCGGCCCAGGCGGCGGAGTTGGCGTCGTTGTCGACCAGGACGGGAACGGCGAGGCGGCCGGCGAGGCGGTCGCGCAGCGGCTCGTTGCGCCATGAAAGGTGGGGGGCGAACAGCACGCGGCTGCGGTCGGCGTCGACCCAGCCGGCCGCGCCGATGCCGACCGCGTGCACGTCGTGCCGGTCGGACAGGTCAAGCACCAGTTCGACGATGGTGTCCTCGACGACTTTCGGGCTCTTGGACTTGTCCGGGGTCTCCGTGCGGAGCCGCTCCAGGATGTTGCCGTCGGCGTCGACAACGCCCGCCATCACCTTCGTGCCGCCGATGTCGATGCCGACGGTCGGCACGCGCGGTGCCGTCAGGTGCGAGCGGCGTTCCCGGGTGCCGACCGTGCGGAGCACGGGAGCACGGCGGGAGCCGATGGGGGCGGCGCCCGCCCGGGCGGAACTCAGTGCCCTGGGGAGTGTGAGGTCGCGGTAGGTGCTCATCGTCGCCGATTCTGCCTCACGGTGACCCTGGGTGGCGTACTCGGGAGCAAAGGGATCGCGTGACGCGCGCCGCCTCCGGGGCGCTTCCGGCCGCTTCCCCGTGGCCCTCGAACGCCTTCCCGGTGCGTTCCGAGAGCTCCGCCCGCCGGGACAACTCTCGCGTTTCACCACCTCGCCCCATGATCTGGTCACATTGTCCGGACAATGCGACGAAGATCACCCCAACTCCCCCGAGTCACCTGGAGTTCACCGCGACTTCAGTATCCGCCCAGGGGCGTCACGACCGCACGAGCAGCTGGAACTCGAACGAGTAGCGGTCGGGCCGGTAGGTGTGGGTGCCGAACTCCACGGTGCGGCCGGTGTCGTCGAAGGTCACGCGCTGCATGGTGAGCAGCGGGGCGCCCCGCTCCTCGCCGAGCCGCTCGGCCTCGGCGGCCCCGGCGGCGCGGGCGCCGATGGTCTGGCGGGCGCTGTGCAGGGTGATCCCGGCCGTCCGCATCAGCCGGTACAGGCCGGTGGCCTCCAGTTGGCGGGTGTCCAGGTCGAGCAGCCCGAGGGGCAGGTAGTTGATCATGTACGCCATCGGCTCCCCGTGCGCGAGCCGCAGCCGCTCGATGCGGTGCACCTCGCCCGCCTCGGCCACCCCGAGGGCGGCGGCGACCTCGGGGGACGCGGGGACGACCGTGTTGACCAGGACTTTCGTGGTGGGGCGATGACCTGCGGACTCCAGGTCGTCGTAGAGGCTGCTGAGCTCCAGGGGCCGTTTGACCTGACTGTGCACCACCTGGGTGCCGACCCCGCGCCGCCGCACGAGCAGGCCCTTGTCGACGAGGGACTGGATGGCCTGGCGGACGGTCGGCCGGGACAGGCCGAGGCGCCCGGCCAGCTCGATCTCGTTGCCCAGCAGGCTCCCGGGGGTCAGCCTGCCGTGCTCGATGGCGGCCTCCAACTGCTGGGACAGCTGGAAGTACAGCGGTACGGGGGAGCCGCGGTCCACGCTCAGCTCCAGCTGCACGGTCGGGTCCACTCCTGGTTTGGGCACGGCCCGAGCGTAGCCCCGTGCGTGGTGGACGGGAAGTGGCGTAGTTCGGTTGTCCGGACATACGGATTGACAGGGAGGGGCGCGGGCCGCAGGTTGTTCCCATGCGCATCGGGGTCATCGGTACGGGCCGTATCGGCACCATTCACGCCCACACACTCAGCAGGCATCGCGACGTCGGATCCTTGATCCTCACGGACGCCGACCCGGCTCGGGCACAGGCCCTCGCACACCGGCTCGGTGAGACGGCGGCGCCCGGGGTGGACGAGATCTACACCTGGGGGGTGGACGCGCTGGTGATCACCACGGCCACGTCCGCCCACGCCGAACTCATCGGCCGGGCAGCCCGCGCGGGGCTGCCGGTGTTCTGCGAGAAGCCCATCGCCCTCGACCTCGCGGGCACGTTACAGGCGGTCTCGGAGGTCGAGGCGGCCGGGACGGTCCTGCAGATGGGCTTCCAGCGCCGGTTCGACCCCGGCTACACCGGCGCGCGTGAGGCGGTGCGTTCGGGCCGGCTCGGCCGGCTGCACACCGTACGGGCCATGAGCAGTGACCCCGAGCCGCCGCCGGCCGGGTATCTGCCGCAGTCCGGCGGGCTGTACCGGGACGCGCTGATCCATGACTTCGACATCGTGCGCTGGGTGACCGGCCGGGAGATCGTGGACGTCTATGCCGCCGGGTCCGACGCGGGTCCCGCGATGTTCCGCGAGGCGGACGACGTGGACACCGGCGCGGCGCTCCTCACCCTCGAGGGCGGCACGCTCGCCGTCCTCACCGCGACCCGGATGAACGGCGCGGGCTACGACGTGCGGATGGAGCTCGCCGGGGAGCGGGACCAGATCGTGGTCGGCCTGGACGACCGTACGCCGATCGCGTCCACCGAGCCGACCGGGCCCCCGGCCGCGGACAAGCCGTGGACGGGCTTCCTGGAGCGCTTCGGGCCCGCGTACGAGGCGGAACTGATCGGTTTCGTCGAGGTCGTGCGGGGCGAGCGGGCCAATCCCTGCGACGGGCGCGAGGCCCTCCAGGCGCTGCGCGTCGCGGAGGCGTGCGAGCTGTCCCGGCGGGAGCGCAGACCGGTACGGCTGAGGGAGATCGCGGGCGGGGCGGTGGCGCCCTACGGGTGAGCGGCGGCCCCCGGGCGCTCGGGCGACGGGCGACGGGTGACGGGTGCTCAGGGTGCGGAGACCGGCAGGACCGTGCCCTGGGCGACCGCGCACAGGGTCGCGGTGCCGTCGTCGTCGAGGGTGTGCAGGTCGCAGCGGACGACGGCCTGGCGGCGGCCGGCGTGCACGACCTCGGCGCGGGCGCGCAGGGTGCGCCCGGTGGCCGGACGGAGGTACTGGATGGAGAAGCCGCCGGTGAGGACGTACGGGCCGAGCGCGGTGCCGCCCGCGAAGGTGAGGGCGTTGTCGGCGGCGTAGGAGAGGACGCCGCCGTGCAGGAAGCCGTTCTGCTGGTGGAGCTCCGCGCGGACGTCGATCTCGAGGGTGGCCGCGCCCTCCCCGAAGGCGGTCACGCGCGTGCCGAGCAGCCGGCTGAAGGGCTGGCTGTCCAGCGCCTGCTGGGCCGTGGCCAGGTCGAGTCCGGGGGACGCGGTCATGGGAACGGGGCTCCTTCGGGCGGCGGATCGGACGGGGCACCGGCGACGCTAACGCTCCTCGGTGCCGTCCAGGAGTCCGGCGTCGTGGGCGAGCAGTGCGATCTGCACGCGGTTGTTGAGGTCCAGCTTGGCCAGGATGCGGGAGACATGGGTTTTGACGGTGGCCACGCTCATGTAGAGCTCGGCCGCGATCCCGGCGTTGGCGTGCCCCCGGCCGACCGCCACGGCGACCTCGCGTTCACGGTCGTTGAGAGCGGCCAGGCGCGCGCGTGCGCTCGCGCGCCGCGCGTCGGCGGTGGTATCCGCCGCGTGTGCCATCAGCTGCCGGGTGACCGTCGGCGACAGCGCGGGATCGCCGGCCGCGACCCGGCGCACCGCGTCGACGATCTCGGCCGGCGCGGTGTCCTTGAGGACGAAGCCCGCGGCTCCCGCGCGCAGCGCCCGCAGCACCTGCTCGTCGGCGTGGAAGGTGGTGAGCACCACGACCTGCGGGGCGTCCGCGCGCCGGCGCAGCAACTCGGTCGCGGTGAGACCGTCCACCGACGGCATCCGGATGTCCATGAGGACGACGTCCGGGCGGGTGCGGTCCACGAGCGCCTCCACCTCGCCGCCGTCGGCGGCCTCCCCGACGATCTCGATGTCGTCGGCACCGCCCAGCATCAGGGACAGGCCGGCCCGCACCAGCGGATCGTCGTCGACGAGAAGCAGTCTGATCGCAGTCATGGGCCTCACGTCATCACGGTGGGACGGGGCGGGGCCAGCGGGGGCTCAACTCCGTTGCGCGGTCGCGATGTCGGCTTCCGCTCACCCCCACGGCAGCCGGGCCCGGACCTCGAACCCGCCGTCGGGCGTGCGGCCGTGCTCCAGGGTGCCGCCCGCCAGGGTAGCCCGTTCGGTGAGGCCGATCAGACCCTGCCCGGCGCCGGGGACGGGGGGCACGTCTCCTTGGGGTGGGGGGTTGTGGACGGACACGGTGAGGCCCTCTCCCGGGCCGCCGGTGACCGAGACGGTGACCTCCGTACCGGGGGCGTGCTTGCGGGCGTTGGTCAGGGCCTCCTGGACGATCCGGTAGGCGGTGCGGCCGACGGAGGCGGGGACGGCGGCGGAGGCGGGGACGCGGTGGTCGAGGGTGACCTTCATCCCGGCCGCCCGGGACTCGGTCACCAGCGTGTCCAGCGCCGCGAGCGTCGGCTGCGGCCGGCCCGCGTCCTCGGACTCGCCGGTCCGCAGGACGCCGATGATCTCCCGCAGGTCCTGCAGCGCCTCGTGCGCGCTCTCCCTGATGACGCCGGCCGCCCGCACGATCTCCTCGCGGGGCGCGTCGGGCCGGAACTCCAGTGCGCCCGCGTGCACGCTGAGCAGCGTCAGCCGGTGCGCCAGCACATCGTGCATCTCCCGGGCGATGGCTTCCCGCGCGCCCCGCTGCGCCTGCTCGGCCCGCAGCCGCGCCTCCGTCTCGGCCCGCCGTGCCCGGTCCCGCAGGCTCAGCATCAGCTGCCGCTTGGACCTTACGAACATGCCCCAGCCGACGACCGCGGCCAGCAGCACCGTGAGGAGGACGATCGAGGCGAGATACGGCAGTTCGGGGTCGGGGCGCCACCAGAAGTAGAGCGGGACGAGCACCGCGTGCGCGCCGCCCACCCAGGCCACGTACCGGAAGGGGCGGTGCACGGCGAGGGAGAACAGGGCGATCACGGCCACGCCGCCGGAGGTCTCCGAGACGAAGCCGACGGGGAGCATCACCGCGGCCAGTCCGAGCGGCCAGCGGCGGCGCAGCCAGATCGCGCCGCAGGACAGCGCCCCGATCACCTGGTCGAGGGCGGCCAGCGAATGCGGGACGGCGGGGTTGTCTGTGACCGTGTCGGCGCCCAGCATGCCTATGCCGACGGCCAGCAGGAAACAGGTGAAGTCGACGACCCAGTCGCGCGCGGTGCGCCGGGGCCGGCGCCCGGACCGGGCGGCGTCGGGGTCGAGCTCGTGGATGAGAGCGGACGGGAAGAACCATCTGCGGCCCAGGAACACCGGGGCGGTCCACGCCGCCTTGTCAGCACTCGTCACAGTCGACGAATGTACGCAGGGCCCGCCCGCCCCACCGCGGGGCGGGCGGGATCGCCCGCCAAAGTGGTGGGGCCGCAGACTTTCGGCGTACCTGCCCGGAGGAGACCGGGACTTTCGTCTTCGGGGAACCGCCCGGCGGCCGATGTACGCGCCGGGGGCGCGCGGCCATTGTCTTCCGCATGAAGAAGCTGCTGGAGATTCTCGGATTCATCGCCCTGATCCAGGGCCTCGCGGGCCTGGTGCACCAGTTCACCGACTGGAACTGGGGCCTGGTGCAGCGGATGGGGTTCCTGGAGGGCTTCGAGATCTACGCCGGCCTCGCCCTGCTGGCGCTGGCCGTCGCCCTGTTCGCCGCGGCGGAGAGCACGAAGTCCGGCTGATCATCGACCGGACCTCCGGCTTCCGGCCCCGGTGCCGTTCGTTGTCAGGCGTTCTCCGGAAGCTCGTACGAGCCGTACTCGGGGCGCCCCGCGAGGTCGTAGGTCTGGCTGGAGACGCCCGCGGCCGTGACCTGGCCGTCGGTGTGCCGGAAGGGGCCACGCGGCGTGATCGCGCCGTAGGACGCCGAGGACCCGCGCGGCGCGCCGGTGCTGTGCGGCCGGTGCGCCGCGCGGGGACCCCGGTGGGTCAGCCGCCCAGTTCCCGGTGACGTGCGGTCAGAGCGGCCGAGCCCTGCTCGGTCAGTGAACCGAACAGGCGTAGCCGGGAGATGCCGCCGTCCGGGAAGATGTCCACGCGCGCGTGCGTGCCGATCGCCGGGACGGGGAGGACGAAGCGGTGGTTGGTGTCGGGCTGGAGACGGGTCCGGGGCAGGATCTCCCGCCAGCCGCTTTCCCTGCCGCCCCCGCCGCCGTCCCTGCCGCCCCCTCCTTGCCCGTTGGCTGCGCCGTCCTCGCCGTCCTCGCTGTCCCGTACCGACACCGAGGCCCAGCCGGCGCTGTTGCCCTTCAGGTATGCCGTGTCGATCTCGAGGGCGCGGATCTCCGCCTGGCCCGCGAGCCGGTAGCGGATCCAGTCGTGCCCCTGGTCACGGCGGCGGCGGGTCTCCCAGCCGTCGTCCATCCGGCGGGAGCGGCCGGGCCGGATGGTGTTCGCGGGCGGTGAGTAGAAACGGTCGGACGCGTCCTCGACCCGGCCGCCGTTCTCCAGGGCGACGACGTCGAAGGTGCCCAGGACCTCCAGCCACACCGGGTCCGGTACGACCTCGCCGTACACCCGCAGGCGCGCGATGCCCCCGTCGGGGTGCTGGGACAGGCGCAGGTGGGTGAAGCGCCGGTCGGCCGTTACGGCGAAGCCGTTGGCTGCGTGGCCGCCCACCGGGGTGCGCGGGAGCAGCGTCGTCCACGTCACCTCGCCCGACAGCAGTTCCTCCGGTCCCGGGGAGCCGGGCACCGAGGCACCCTCGACCGACACGGCCTGGGGGTGGTTGCCGCGGAAGTGGGCGGTGTCGACGACGATGCCGTGGACGACTCCGGGCGCGCCGAGGCGGATCAGTGCCCAGTCGTGGTCCTCCGCCGTCGGCCAGGGGTGTTCGGCGGAGGAGCCGCGGCGGCGCCGGGTCTCCCAGCCGTCCATGATCTTGCCCTTGTGGCCGAAGTGCTCGGAGTCGAACACGGCACGACCGGGCAGCAGCAGGTTCTCGCGCTCGGCGAAGAACTCGTCGTTGGCGGCGACGACACCGGCGCCGAGCCGGCGGTCGGCGAGGTCGGTGAGCCGGGTGAAGGGGAAGTCGGCGGTGCGGTAGTCCGCGTACGGGTCGCCGCCGCCGTAGGGACGCGCGTCGCCGGTGAAGCGGGACGCCGGGTATGCGTGCTGCGCGGTCACGGTGGTCCGGTCCTGCCTTTCGGTGGTCGGTGGGCGCTCGTCGGTGGACGGTGGGCGCTGGTCGATGGGTACTGGTCGATGGGCGGTGGACGAGGTCCTGGCCGGCGGTCGGCGGGTGCCGGACACCTGCCGCGCTCCCTCCCCGCCCCGTCAGGAGACGCGGGTCAGCAGCCGGCCCTGTGGTGCGGTGAACCCGCCGTCGGCCATGATGCGCCGGCCGCGCAGCCAGGTGGACTTCACGACGCCGTACAGGGTCCTGCCCGCGTACGCCGTCACGCGGTTGCGGTGCTGGAGCCCCGCCGGGTCGACGGTGAAGGTGTCGTCGGGGGCCAGGACGGCGAAGTCGGCGTCCCGGCCGGGCGCGATGGCACCCTTGTGGGCGTCGAGGCCGACGAGTTCCGCCGTCCGCGCCGACATCCAGCGCACGACGTCCTCCAGGCCGTGTCCCCGTTCGCGGGCCTCGGTCCAGACGGCGGGCAGGCTGAGCTGGAGGCCGGAGATGCCGCCCCAGGCGGTGGCGAAGTCGGCCGTCTTGAGGTCGGCGGTGGACGGGGAGTGGTCGGTGACCACGCAGTCGATGACGCCGTCCGCCAGCGCCTGCCAGAGCGGGCCCTGGTTGGCGGCTTCGCGGATGGGCGGGCAGCACTTGAACTCGCTGGCTCCGTCCGGGACTTCCTCGGCGGTGAGGGTCAGGTAGTGGGGGCAGGTCTCGACGGTGACGCGCACTCCGTCGGACTTGGCCCCGGCGATCAGCGGCAGCGCGTCGCTGGAGGACAGGTGCAGGATGTGCACGCGCGCGTCGAGGCGTTTCGCCTGCGTGAGGAGCCGGGCGATGGCGGTGCCCTCGGCGTCGCGCGGGCGGGAGGCGAGGAAGTCGGCGTACTTGGGGCCGCCGCGCTGCGGGGCGGCGTCGAGGTGGTCCGGGTCCTCTGCGTGCACGATCAGCAGCCCGTCGAAGGCGGCGATCTCCTCCAGGGTACGGGCGAGTCGGTCCTGTCCGAGGTGCGGGAACTCGTCGACGCCGGACGGCGACAGGAAGGCCTTGAAGCCGAAGACGCCGGCCTCGTGCAGCGGGCGCAGGTCCTCGACGTTGCCGGGCAGGGCGCCGCCCCAGAAGCCGACGTCGACATGGGTCCGGCCGACGGCGGCCCGCTGCTTGGTGCGCAGATGGGCGGTTGCCGTGGTCGGCGGGAGGGAGTTGAGCGGCATGTCGACGAGCGTGGTGATGCCGCCGGCCGCCGCCGCGCGGGTTGCGGTCCAGAAGCCCTCCCACTCGCTGCGGCCCGGGTCGTTGACATGCACGTGGGTGTCGACCAGGCCGGGCAGCAGGAAATCGTCGCCGAGGTCCGTCAGGCGGGCCGTCCCGGGGACGGGCGCCTCGTGCGGCAGGACGGCCGTGATCGTGCCGTCGGCGACGGCGACCGACGCGGCACGTGTCCCCTCGGGAGTGATGACGCGCGTCGAGCGCAGCACCAGTTCGACGTCGGGCACCCGCACCCTCCTCACCCGATTTCAACGTTCTGTTGAAGGAGTCTTCACTCCCGCTCCGATGCCGTCAAGGGGCACACTGCCCGCGCGGACACCGGTGGCCACTCTCTGGACGATTCCATAAAGCGGAATTAGGATTCCGGGAAGCAGAATGAGTGAATGCGCAGACAGGCAGTCGACCGACTGGCAGGTAGGCTTCCTCCTTCCCGTCAGCCCGAAAGGAACGCGCCGTGCCGACGTCCAGCGCCAGCACCAACGACTCCGTCCGGTCCACCCCGGGCGGCGGAGTGCAGTCCCTCGAGCGCGCCTTCGACCTGCTCGAGCGGATGGCGGACGCGGGCGGCGAGGTCGGCCTCAGCGAACTGTCGGCGAGCAGCGGACTGCCCCTGCCGACGATCCACCGCCTGATGCGCACCCTGGTCGCGTGCGGTTACGTACGCCAGCAGCCCAACCGCCGGTACGCGCTCGGCCCGCGCCTGATCCGGCTCGGCGAGTCCTCCTCCCGACTGCTGGGTACCTGGGCGCGCCCGTATCTGGCCCGCCTGGTGGAGGAGACCGGCGAGACGGCCAACATGGCACTGCTCGACGGGGACGAGGTCGTGTACGTCGCACAGGTGCCGTCCAAGCACTCCATGCGGATGTTCACCGAGGTCGGCCGCCGTGTCCTGCCGCATTCCACCGGCGTGGGCAAGGCCCTGCTGGCCGGCTTCCCGCCACAGGACGTACGGGCCCTGCTCGCCCGTACCGGAATGCCCGCGGCGACGGACAGGACCATCACCACGCCGGAGGGTTTCCTGGCGGCGCTCGACGAGGTGCGCCGCCAGGGCTACGCCATCGACGACAACGAGCAGGAGATCGGCGTACGGTGCCTCGCCGTCCCCGTGCCCGACGCCCCCACCCCGGCCGCCCTCTCGATCTCCGGTCCCGCGGGACGGGTCACGGAGGCGGCGACGGAGCGGATCGTGCCGGTGCTCCAGCAGGCGGCGACGGAACTCTCCGAGGTGCTCACCACCCCGGGCAGCGGTCCGACGGTCCGACCCGGCCCGACGGTCCGACCCGGCCCGACGGTACGACCGAACCCGGCGGCCGACCCTGCTCAACGACCGGCCGACTCGACGACCTGATCCGAATCGACCCGGTCACTCACCGCGATCACAGCGCCCGCGCACGCCCCCCTTTCGAGAAGCGTGCGCACAGGTGTGCGTCAACCCCGCGGTGACGGCCCGAACAGATCCACCGCGCCCCGCACTTCGCCCAGCCCCCGGCTCAGTGCGCTCACCGAGCCGATCGCGCCGGCGATCAGCAGCAGGGAACGGCGTAACCGGGGAATCTCGGGATTGCCGCCGGCCGCGTGGGCGTCCAGTGCGGCGAGTTCGTCCTCCGCGATGATCCTGTCAGGGAACTCCGCGGGATGGGCTGCCAGTTGGCGACGCAGCCGGGCCACGGCGGAGCGCAGCTCCGTCACCCGTGGATCGTCCTCTCGACTGCCGGTCGCATGCCGCTGCTCTACGCTCCGCAACACAGTCCTCCCCCTCGCACGCGGTGGTGCGCCTCCCCACCGGCCCCGCCGCCCCGTCGGCCGGTGCGCGCCAGTAAACGCCACCCCACCCCCTCCGCGCCAGTCCGCTGCGTCATCGGCTTGCTCCACAGCGTGACATCGCAGGCCGGATGCGCCCCTTCACGCTCCCTGCTTCCGCCCCGTTTCCGCCCCTTCCGCGCCCTCCGCCACATCACCCACCGCGCCACCCCCGCGCCACCCACCAGGTTCCTCCGACACCCGGCGATCCGTGGGGCAGTGAGGTATGCAGAACGCATGACGACACGTCGGACGAGCCCGGACTCAGGACGGGCCACTGGACAGGTGGCGGGACTGCTGCTCGCGGCGGGCGGTGGACGGCGACTGGGCGGCCGGCCCAAGGCGCTGCTGACTCACCAGGGGCGGCCGCTGGTGGAGCACGCGGTGCGGGCGTTGCGCGCGGGCGGCTGCGAGCGCGTGCACGTGGTGCTCGGCGCGCGGGCGGACGACGTCCGCGCGCGCGCCGAGCTGCCGGACTGCGTGCTCGTCGACAACCCGGACTGGGAGCAGGGCATGGGCTCGTCCCTGCGGGCCGGGCTCGCCTCGCTGGCCGGTACGAAAGCGCGGGCCGCCCTGGTCCTGCTGGTCGACCAGCCCGGAATCGGCGCGCAGGCGGTCGCGCGGGTACTCGCCGCGTACGCGGCACGGGAGGCGGGGCACCCGCAGGACACACGGAACTCGCGAGAGGCGCGGGAGGCGCGGGAGGTGCAGGAGATGCAGGACCCACTCATCTCGGCCACCTACGCCGGCGTACGCGGTCACCCCGTCCTGTTCGGGTCCACGCATTGGGCCGGTGTCGCCGCGGCCGCGACCGGCGATCAGGGGGCCCGCGCCTACCTGAAGGAACACGCGGACGACATCCTCCTCGTCGAGTGCGGGGACGTGGCCGAGGCCTACGACATCGACACGAAGGAGGATCTGAGCCGCCTCGGGTGAGCGGGGGCCACCTGCCCGACCCGAGGTGTCCCGACATCAACAAACCATTGAACTTCCACGATAAGGAAACTACTATCCACAGCCCGGAGCGCTCCTCGGACCCATCCCTCCCCCGGGCGCTCTCCGCCGTACCCGGGTCGACCGGCACCCGGTGCCGTGCCCGCCGAAGGAAGTGACAGCTGATGTCCGCACCAGCGCCGCACCCGCTGGCCATCGTCGACGCCGAGCCCCTCCCCCGGCAGGAGGAGGTCCTCACCGAGGCGGCCCTCGCCTTCGTGACCGAGCTGCACCGACGGTTCACGCCCCGGCGCGACGAACTCCTCGCCCGCCGCGCGGAGCGCCGTGCCGAGATCGCCCGCACCTCCACGCTCGACTTCCTTCCCGAGACGTCCGCCGTCCGCGCGGACGACTCCTGGAGGGTGGCCCCGGCCCCCGAGGCCCTGAACGACCGCCGGGTCGAGATCACCGGCCCCACCGACCGCAAGATGACCATCAACGCCCTCAACTCGGGCGCGAAGGTGTGGCTCGCGGACTTCGAGGACGCCTCCGCGCCCACCTGGGAGAACGTGATCCTCGGCCAGCTCAACCTGATCAACGCCTACACCCGGACCATCGACTTCACCGACCCGGTGTCCGGCAAGTCGTACGCCCTGCGCCCGGACGGGGAACTGGCGACGGTCGTCACGCGCCCCCGCGGCTGGCACCTGAACGAGCGCCACCTCACCGACGCCGACGGCACCCAAGTACCCGGCGCCCTGGTCGACTTCGGGCTGTACTTCTTCCACAACGCCCAGCGTCTCCTGGACCTCGGCAAGGGCCCGTACTTCTACCTCCCGAAGACGGAGTCCCACCTCGAAGCCCGCCTGTGGAACGACGTGTTCGTCTTCGCTCAGGACTATGCGGGCATCCCCCAGGGCACCGTGCGCGCCACCGTCCTCATCGAGACGATCACGGCCGCGTACGAGATGGAGGAGATCCTCTACGAACTGCGCGACCATGCCTCGGGGTTGAACGCCGGACGCTGGGACTACCTGTTCTCCATCGTCAAGAACTTCCGTGACGGCGGCGAGAAGTTCGTCCTGCCGGACCGCAACGCGGTCACGATGACGGCCCCGTTCATGCGTGCGTACACCGAACTCCTCGTGCACACCTGCCACAAGCGGGGCGCGCACGCGATCGGCGGCATGGCGGCCTTCATCCCGTCCCGCCGGGATCCGGAGGTCAACAAGATCGCGTTCGAAAAGGTGCGCGCCGACAAGGACCGTGAGGCGAACGACGGCTTCGACGGCTCCTGGGTCGCCCACCCGGACCTGGTCCCGATCGCCCTGGAGTCCTTCGACCGGGTGCTCGGCGACAGGCCGAACCAGAAGGACCGGCTGCGCGAGGACGTCGACGTCAGTGCCGCCGACCTGATCGCGATCGATTCCCTGGAGGCCACTCCGACGTACGCGGGCCTGGTCAACGCGGTCCAGGTGGGTATCCGTTACATCGAGGCGTGGCTGCGCGGCCTCGGCGCGGTGGCCATCTTCAACCTGATGGAGGATGCGGCCACCGCCGAGATCTCCCGCTCCCAGATCTGGCAGTGGATCAACGCGGGCGTCGTTCTCGACACCGGCGAGTTGGTCACCGCGGAGCTGGCCCGCAGGGTCGCCGCCGAGGAACTGTCGAACATCCGCGGCGAGTTGGGCGAGGAGAATTTTGCGGCGGGTCACTGGCAGCAGGCCCACGACCTGCTGCTGACGGTCGCCCTCGACGAGGACTACGCCGACTTCCTCACCCTGCCGGCCTACGAACAGCTCAAGGGGTGACATCTGCCACCCGGGAGGCCCGCCGCGGCGGGGCGGGCCCGCGCCCCCGGGTCATCCCAGGTGGACCGACCAGTCCTGCTCCGCCGCGGGCTTGCCGTGCAGATCGGGAACGTTCTTGAGCCAGGCCGGGCGCCCCTGCCGGGAGCGGGCCGCACGGCGGGCGTTCTCCGCGGCCAGTTCCTCCGCGTCGGGAAAGTCGGTCGGCAGCCACCGGGCCGAGGCCCGCGCACGCGCGTACAGATACGTCACGTACGCCTCGCGGGCCGCGTCGGGCGTCGCGAAGTCCGGCTCCCCGGCGAGCCAGGCGTCGGGCACCTCGGCGGTGATGGTCCGCAGCAGCTCCTCGGTCACCTTGGGCGCGAGTTCGGCATCGGCGGCGCGGACGTCGGGACCGTAGCCGCCGAGGGCGTGGTGGCGGAAGTCGTACGCCTTGGCCGGGTCGGACGTGTCCCAGCGGTGATGGAAGACGAGCGCCGCCCCATGGTCGATGAGCCACAGCCGGGGCGGCGCGACGCCGAGCGTCGGCCAGACCATCAGATTGGAGCTGTGGACGGTCCGGTCCACGTTCACCGTGAGCGCGTCGAGCCAGACGATCCGCCCGGCCTCCACCGGATCGACGGGAAAGACCTCGGCGACCTCGGGCGTGAAGTCCCGCGCACCCGGGAGAAAGTCCATGCCGAGGTTGGTCCCGGCACTGGCGGCGTGCAGCTCCCGCACCTCCTGATGCGGCTCGCCGGCGGCGATCGCCGGATCGAAGTCCACCAGGACCAGCTCCGGGAACCGCAGCCCCAGGGCCCGCGCCAGCTCCCCGACGATCACCTCGGCGACCAGCGCCTTGCGCCCCTGCGCGGACCCCGTGAACTTCACGACGTAGGTGCCCAGGTCGTCGGCCTCGAACACGCCGGGAACGGAACCGCCGGACCGCAAGGGTGTGAGGTAACGGGTGGCGGTGACCTCAGTCAGCATTTCCCCAGGCTACGCGATCCCTTGGCCTTGCAATCCATGACCTTCCCAAGACCCCCGCGTTCCGGGGAATCGGCCACGATCAGCCCTGGGGAGAATCCGGGGAGTTTCGGCCGGCGCATTGCTCTTCCGGCTACCCGAGCAGTCCGTCGCTCACGTGCAGGTGCTGTTCGGGGAACGCCCGTGCGGCGGAGACGGAGACTGCACCGGCCTGCACGACGGTCTCAAGAGGCCTTGCCTTCTTCGGGCTTCGCCGGCACGCACAGCCATGCGAGGCCCGCGGCGGTGAGGTAGGCGAGCGC
>NZ_JBHSOA010000033.1:0-7044 GCF_042655885.1 Streptomyces chlorus | reverse complement strand
GGTCCCCCTCCACCATGACCAACCCGAAGATCATCCCACCCGGTCAGCCAACGTGACAGCACCTCTGAGCCCACTCGTGCAGGGCATACCGCCGATCCGCTCCCGGCGCGGCCCACGACACCGCAGACCGGGCAAGCTCCACGGCGACGAGGGATACGACTACAACCACCTGCGGCGATGGTTGCGCGGCCGCCGCATCACACCCCGGACCGCACGTAAGGGAACCGACTCCAGCCGGCGGCTGAGCCGGCACCGCTGGACCATCGAACGCACCATGGCCTGGCTCGCCGGCTGCCGACGCCTCCACCGTCGCTACGAACGCGAAGCCACCCACTTCCTGGCCTTCACCAGTATCGCCTGCACCCTCACCTGCTACCGCCGACTCACCAAATGAGGTGACTTGTTACCCCGACGCGGCAGGGGCGCCCGCCGCCGGGCGGTGGAACCCCGTGGCAGCCGCGGCCCGCTGAGTCCGGACATCACTACTCTGGCTGGAGGATGCCCTCCGCCACCAGGGCCTCGACCTCCTGATCGGCCAGACCGAGCAGCGAGGCCGCGATCTCCCGGGTGTGTTCGCCCAGCACCGGAGCCGGCAGCAGCGGGGCGACTGGGACCGATGTGTACGTCGCGACCTGGAGGTTGGCCCGCAGGGTCATCGGCAGAGCGGGGTGCTCGAGGTCCGCGAAGGCACCGCGGGCGGTGAGCTGGGCATCGTCGAGCTGGTCGGGGCCGCGGGCCATCAGCCCAGCCGGGACGCCGGCCTGCTGCAAAGCGGCGATCGACTCCTCCCGGTCGCGGCGGATCAGCCACTGGGTGAGCACCCCGGCGGCCGCGGCCCGGTTCCTGAGCCGACCGGCCACGTTCCCGAGGAGGGGATGGTCGGCGAGTTCCGGCCGGCCCACGACCCGGCACAGCCGTGCCCAGTCGTCGTCGTCTCGCACCGAGACCACGCACCACTCGTCGTCACCGGCGCACGGGAAGACACCCGACGGCGCCTCGGCCAGCGCGATGTTGCCCTCGGGGCCGACCGAGCCTGGCTGCAGCGACTCGGCGGCTAGGTGGCCACCGAGGTGGGTGAGTGCGACGTCGGACTGGGCGAGCTCGATGAGGCAGCCCCGGCCGGACTCCAACCGGGCGATCAGCCCAGCCAGCACCGAGACCGCAGCGACCTGGGAGGCGACGTGGTCGGGGTAGACGGTCGAGCCGTCGGCCGAGCCGTACTCGACGTCCGGGTAGGCCCAGAGCGCCGAGACACCACACGACGCACGAACCAGCGGGCCGTAGCCGAGACGCTTGCGCCACTCCCCCACGTTGCCGAACGCGCTCGCGTCGCAGATGACAATCCGCGGGTTGATCTCGGCCAGAATCTCGTGGGTGAGGCCGAGGCCGGCCAGTGTGCCGGGCTTGAAGTTGGCGACGACCACGTCCGCGGTGGCTACCAGCGAGCGGAAGATCTCGACTCCCCGGGGGCTACGCAGGTTCAGACCGAGTCCGCGCTTGTTGCGGTTGCCCCAGGCGAACGACGCCGCGAAGGCGCCCTCCCGTCGCGATTGCCGCAGTCCGTCCGGGTAGGCGGCGTTTTCCACCTTGATGACGTCGGCACCGTTGTCGGCGAACTGGCGACCGAGCTCGGCGCCGAACACGTTGACACCGAGGTCGAGCACCCGCAGACCCACGAAGGGCCGATCGCCGTCCGCGAGCTCCGGTCCGGCCAGCAGCACGCGCGGGGGCCAGAAGCCGTCGGCACCGAGCACCACGTCGTCGTGCTCACCGAGCTCTGGGCACCGGGACCGGTGCCCGGCGCGGACGCCGTCGACGCGTACCTGGCCGGAGGGGACTCGTGCGGTCACCCCGGGCGCGATCTCGACGTCCGCGAGGACGCCGGAGGTGACGAAGTGCGGCACGGTGAGCACGTCGGCGACATCGAGCACCTCAGCGATCGGGATGCCTCGCTCCGCACCCTCCTCGACGAGCTCGGCGCGGGTGTGCCGGTCGAAGAACTCCTGGATCACGGCATTGAGTCGCTCGGCGGCGTGGAAGCGTGCCGGGATGGCATCGAACTTCGGGTCGGCGAACTCCTCGGGCGAACCCAACCACTCGAACATCGCCCGCCACTGCCGCCGGGAGAGCAGGCAGGTACGCACGTGTCCGTCGGCGCAGCGGTAGACCGGGTAGTAGTTGCGCGAGTCGGGCCGGCCACGCGGGAAGGTGTCTGGTCGCGCCGCGGCCGCGGATCCCTGGGTCCCGAAGACCGGGTCGAGACCGTGCACCACGGCCTCGTAGGCGGAGACGTCCACGGACTCACCACGGTGCGTTCGACGGGCCTGGTAGTGCGCCAGCAGCGCGGCCCAGGCAACGTGCGCGCCGGTGTGCCCCTCGACCAGACCCACCGGGGGCAGCAGCGGCTCGGCACCCGGGAACCCGGATCGCGACAACACGCCGCCCATCGCGTATAGGACGTGCTCGGTCGCCTGGAGGTCGCGGTAGGGACCGGTCTGTCCAAAGGCGCTCACCTGGACCACGACCAGGCCCGGCACCTCGGCGGTCAGTCGACCGGGCTCTAGACCCGCATCGGCGAGCCGTCCCGGACCCCAGCAGTCGACCAGGATGTCTGCTGCACCGACGAGGTCGCGCAGCTTCGTCATGTCGCAAACGTCCGCGGCGTCCAGCACCACACCCAGCTTGTTCGCGTTGTTCAGGTGCCACGCCCACCGGCTGATGTCACCCATGGGCGTGCGACGTCGCCCGGCCGCCCCCTCAGGCGGCTCGACCTTCACGACCTCGGCGCCCAGGTCGGCGAGAAGCCGGGTGCCGGAGTCCGCGAGTTCGCCTGCGAGCTCCACGACTCGTAGACCGGCGAGCGGGAGCTTGGCGGCTGCGCTCATGCGGGCTGCCCTGCCTCGGACTCGGCGAGCTTCCGCGCGAGCTGGCGGTGCAGGTGCTGCGGCCCGGCCTCGTTGCGGCCGTAGATGTACACGCCGCTGACCGCGAGGGCGTTGGCCTGGATGGTCTCCTCCATCGGCCAGTCCTCCTTGGTGGCGGCCTCCTCGAGGATCTCCCAGCTCTTCGCGATTCGCTCGGCCATCTTCTCGTCGTAGGTGTCGGGGTCGGCGAGGAACCGGATGTGGATCGTGCATTCCGACGGCGAGTGGGACGATGGCCACGTCGTCCAGAACTCGATGTGGTGCGGGGTGATCGCGGCGTTGACGTTGGGGAAGACGAACATGCTCGAACCGACGTGCTTGTAGAAGCCCTCGACCTGGTCCTCCTCCCCGGCCTCGACCGCCTTCTCCAGGCGCATCCGCGGGGTGAACGACTGCATGTGCAGGCCGCTGGACTCCACCACGCAGGTGTTGGTCGAGATCAGCTTTCCGACGCCGTACGGGTGCAGGAACTTCGGGTGCAGGCTGTCCACGGCGCCATCGACAACGAGCTTCCAGTTCACCGGGACCGTGAACTGCTTGTCCAGCACCAGCAGCGACTTCTCGTAGTTGAACTCCCGGAAGCGTTCCTCCATGTCCGCGCCCAGGTACTCCGCCACGGTCTGCGGCTTCTCCCCAGGGTCCAGCGTGACCCACACCAGGCCGTGTCGCTCCTCGGTATGCACCTGGGCCAGGCCGTGTTCGAGGCGGTCCAGCGGCTCGAAGAACTGGGCATACGGGATGTGCCGCAGAGAGCCGTCGCGGTCATAGGTCCAGCCGTGGTAGGAGCAGGTGAAGGCCCGCTTCTTTCCCGCCTCGCAAACCTCGACCCGTCCACCGCGGTGCTTGCAGATGTTGATGCTGGCGCCCACGCTCCCATCGCGCTGACGCACGATCAGCAGTGGAGTGCCCAGGACATCCCGGGTGACGAAGCTGCCCGGATCAGGCAGCTCTGAGTGGTGCGCGACGACCACGGGGACGGTCCGCATCAGCGCCAGCTCCCGGGCCGCATGCTCGTCGTCGGTGAAATGGGACGTCGGGACCCGAAGCTCGCTGTCCGCCAGGTGCGTCGTGTTCTCTTTGAAGTACCGGATCAGCGTCCCGAGCACCTGCTGGTGGTTGGACAAAGGTCCTCCTAGGAACGAACTCGCTCGAGAGAAATGGTGACGGCCATGTCGGCCAGACCATCTTAAACCTACGACCAGAAGTTTTACTAGATGGACAGGTGCGCAGTGGACGAGGTCGGAGTCGTTGGTGGCCGCGGCCGCCATCCCCGCCGCGAAGTCGGGGGCGGTCGGCACTTCGGTGACGATGGATGCCAGTCACCCCCCAGGCTCCCTTACGACTTGGCAGGTCACCTGGCGGTTCGGCTAGTGAGTGATCAGCAGGTGGCCGGGTGGACGGGCACCAGTTCGGTGCTGGTGCGCCGCAACGGTCAGCAGGAGAGTCGCCCCCTAGGCGACCAAGCTGCCATGGTCAATAATCTACAGCTATAAGTTTTAGGCCGATCGGCGAGAAGCATCGTCGGCACCTCGCGCAGGGCCCTGGCCGCGTCAGTGAGATGCGTGCAGCCGTCCTCGCGGCGCAGGATGCCGGGGGCAGTCCGGCGCAGGTTCGCAAAAGGTACGCCCACCCGTCGGTGCAGATTGTCGGCCGCGAGCGGACACTCCGGGATCGGCAGCGCACCCGCCACCGCCGAAATCTGGGTCAGCTTCCCAGTCCGGGCGCCGGCGGCGGTGCTGAGGCGGTACTCGTGGGCCGGGATCCGCCCTCCGCCCGGCTCGGGGGCAGAGTCCTGGAACCACGCGCCCGCAGCGCCTCGCCCTCGCGCCAGGCGTCAATGCGGCGGACGCGGCGGGTGGTCGGCTCGGCGAATTCGGGGAGCTCGTGCCACGCGTCGAGGTCGGAGGGCGATCCCAGCACCTCGACGGGGTGGATCCGGTCCCGCGGCTCCCCCGGCCCGTGCGCCATGGCGCCCTCCCGGTAGCCCGTGCAGACGCCAGTCGGTGGGACGCGGTCACCGAACTTCTACTCCCAGGCCGCGGTCGACAGCGACCGAGTGAGCACGAACGGCGCGATGAGGCTGGTCCCCGCGAGGTCGTCGAACATCAGGGAGAGGACCGAGCCGGCCTCGATCTCCTCCGGCACCAGCTCAGCGATCCGCGCCCGCAGGCCACCGTGCAGCCCGACCAGTCCCTGCAGCGCGGGACGATCCAGCTCCGTCGCCACGGCCAGCACCTCGCGGGTGCGGGGCTCGAGGGCAGCCCAGAGCTCGCCGCTGGAGACCTCGCGGGCAAATCCGTCCGCCTGTGTAACGAGATCGCGACCCCGCCCGAACCCGAGGAGCAAACTGCCCGGCTCCCCCGGCCAGCGCCTGTATATGGTACTGGTCCGACGCACGCTCCCGGGATGACGGGCGGGGCCGAGGCTGCGGGACCCGAGGTCTCGACCGACATCCCTCAGCGCCCCGGCCGGCACTGCACCATGGCGAGGGCTAGTACTCCAGCCGGACTTCGATATTTGTGCTGATCAGCGGCCTGGTGGCGGGGAGTTTAGAGGGGGTGCCACGCGCGGGTGAGGGCTTTCGCCATCTGGTGCCGGCGAACAGGTAGCCGCGTCGCATGTAATGACAGCGTCGGGCACGTGCCTGGTGGCGACGTCGCCATCGGGACCAGTTCACGGCGTGATCACGGCGTTCTCGGGGCGGACGGCCAGCTGCCAGGAGGCGGCGGATCTCGGCCGGTGTGAGGTCCACGAGGTCGGGAGTGTCGTCGTCACGACCCCCTTTTCGCGCTCCAGGGTGGCCATGGCGGCGAGGAAGGCATGGGCAAGCATGGCGAGGGTGATGTGCCGGTACCAGCCGGTGTAGCGGCGGACCTCGTACTCGTCGAGGCCGCATTCGTTCTTGGCGCTCTGGAAGCACTCTTCGATCTTCCAGCGGCACCCGGCAATCCGGACGAGGTCCGCGAGAGTGGCGTCGAGCGGGGCGCTGGCCAGGTAGTAGGCGATCTCGTCGGGGTCGGAGATGCTGCGGCGGGCGAGCATCCACCGTCGGCGGGCGGGCTCGTCGCCGTCGCGTTCCTCAACGACGGGCAGGAGGGCGCCGGCCCAGTCGTAGACGCGTTCGCCCTTCGCTCCCGGGCCGGCGGACAGACGCTGCCAGGCTTCCGGCGGCGCCTCGCGGCGGAAGCGGTCCTCGATGCGGGGGCCGTGGACCTGCTGGGACTTGGGCACGGCCACGACGTAGTGGAGCCGAAGGTCTTCGATGAAGCGGCGGAAGCGGCTGTCCTGGCCGTAGGCGGCGTCCGCGGTGACCCACCGGAACCGGAGTGGGGAGGCATGGGCCCGGCGGATCATGGCGCGGGCGAGGTCGTTCTTGGTGGCGAAGACACGGTGGTCGGAGACGCGGGCGGCCCGGCAGCGGTCCGCATCGTCGGTCCAGGACCTGGGCAGATAGAGGGCACGGTCGACCAGGGCGTGTCCCCGGCCGGTGGCGTAGGCGGCGAACACGCCGATCTGGCAGTTCTCGGTGCGTCCGGCGGTTCCGGAGTACTGGCGCTGCACCCCCGCGGAGGTATCGCCCTTCTTGACGAAACCTGTGTCGTCGAGGATCAACACCCCTTCTTCTTCTCCGAGTTGGTTGGCGACGTATTGCTGGAGGACGTCACGGACAGAGTCGGCGTCCCAGCGGCTCTTCGCCAGGAGATGCTGCAGGCCGTCCGGGGTGGCGTGGCCGGCTCACTCGGCGAGCTGCCAGGAGTTCTTGCGGCTCGCCGGGCCGAGCAGACCGCGCACGTAGTCCCGCATCCGCCGCCTGGGCTCGACGCGGGAGAAGCGGGCGCCGATCCGCAGGAAGAGTTCTTCGAGTTCCCGTTCCCACACGTCTGCCGGAGCGTCATCGATCACACCGAAGGGCTGCTCGGACACGCCCACGGACATGCGGCAGGGGTCCTCGTCCGAGGGAAGCAATGGCGAAAGCCCTCACCCGCGCGTGGCACCCCCGCTAAACCCCCCGTCGCCAGGCCGTTGACCAGCACAAATATCGAAGTCCGGCTGGAGCACTAGTGTCCTGCGCCAGAAATCATGAGCCTATGTTTGTCACTGGTTTTCGGTGGCTGGCGGA
>NZ_JBHSOA010000032.1:102867-132827 GCF_042655885.1 Streptomyces chlorus | reverse complement strand
GCCCGCACCCCGCGCGGCCGGATCGCCACACCGGCGGCATGGGAGCACCTCGGCCTCGTCCCGTCCGGCTCCCGAGCTGCCGGAAACGGACAAGGGGATCTGTTCGGGGCGTGAGGAGGGCGGCATTGGCCACGCCAGGAACCCCGGTGCCATGCTGGGCGTTGTTCCCTGCGCGCGGACTCGCCTAGACTCCGCCGATGCCACGCCTTGTCGGCGGCATCACATACCCCCAACCATCAGGCCGTTCACCATCGCGGTCGTGTGAAGGAAGTCCGACCCGTGAGTCTCCTGACCCTCCTCCCGTTCATTGTGCTCATCGGGGCCATGTTCCTGATGACCCGGTCGGCCAAGAAGAAGCAGCAACAGGCCATCGATATGCGGAACCAGATGCAGCCGGGTTCCGGTGTCCGCACGATCGGGGGCATGTATGCCACGGTGAAGGAGGTCAGTGACGACACGGTCCTCCTCGACGCCGGACCCGGCGTGGACCTGCTGTTCGCGAAGAACTCCATTGGTGCCGTACTGACGGACGAGGAGTACAACCACATCGTTCACGGCATCGAGCACGACCTGAAGTCCGACACCGATGTCGTCCCCGACGACGCTTCCTCTCTCACCGAGACCGACGACTCCGCCGCCGCCTCCGACGACGCGCCGGTCGATTTCGGCAAGAAGGACACGGCCGACGCGGCTGACACGGCCGATGCGTCCGCCGACACCGCCGACACCGCCGACACCGCCGACGCCGCCGACGCCGAGCCGGCCGATGCCGGCACCGACGCCGCCGGCAAGGCGAAGACGGACGAGCAGGCGAAGACGGACGAGCAGGCGAAGAAGTCCGACGGCGGTTCCGAGGCGAAGTAGTCGTGTCCCGGGGTGCGCGGGCAGCACGGCCCGCGCACCCCGGGACATGCCCGGCTCGCGCGGAATCCCGAGACCATGTCATGGCCGCCCGCCCGTCGACCGGGCGCGAGGTGGCCCGAGAGGGAGTACGAGAAGGTGGCAGCACTCAAAAAGGGATCCAACGCGAGCGCCACAAGCAAGCCGTGGCGCTCGCTGGCCCTGATTCTGATCGCCATGATGGCGCTCACCGGAGGGATGTTCGCCTCCGGACACAACACTCCGCGTCTGGGTATCGACCTAGCAGGCGGCACCAGCATCACGCTGGCGGCCGTCCCCGAGGCCGGTCAGGAATCCGCGATCAACCCGACCAATATGGCGACCGCGGTCTCCATCATGGAGCGTCGCGTGAACGGTCTCGGTGTCTCCGAGGCCGAGGTTCAGACGCAGAGTGATCGTAACATTATCGTCAACATTCCCAAGGGCACCAACTCCGAACAGGCCCGGGAACAGGTCGGCACCACCGCCAAGCTCTACTTCCGTCCGGTCGTGGCCACCGAACTCGCCGCGGGCGGTGCCGCTCCCACGCCGAGCGGCACCGGTAACACCTCCGCAGAGGGCGGCAAGGTCACCGACGGCGCGAGCCAAAAGGCCACGGACAAGACCACCGACGAGGGGTCCCCGTCCGCCTCCACCAGCCCGTCGGCCGCCACCACCACCCAGGGCCGTGCGGTCACCGAGGTCCTGAAGGCCGACACCACCCCGTCCGCGACCCCCACCGGTTCGGTCAAGGCCACTCCCTCCCCCTCCACGACGGACGGCGCCTCCGAGGCGGACAGCAAGCTCCAGGCCCAGTACGCCGCGCTCGACTGCACCAAGGCCGACGTCCGCGCCTCCGCCGGTGACGGGACCAAGGCCACCGACTCGACCGTGGCCTGCGGCCAGAACTCGCAGGGGCAGTGGCAGAAGTACATCCTCGGCCCCGCCGCCGTCGACGGCACGGACGTCGACCAGGCCAAGGCGGTCCTCAACACGCAGACCGGTGCCGGCTGGACCGTCACCATGGACTTCACGGACAAGGGCAGCAAGAAGTTCGCCGACATCACCGGCAAGCTGGCGCAGAACCCGTCCCCGCAGAACCAGTTCGCCATCGTCCTGGACGGCGAGGTCGTCTCCGACCCGTACGTCAGCCAGGCCCTCACCGGCGGCAATGCGGAGATCTCCGGCAACTTCACTCAGAAGTCGTCCGAGGAACTCGCCAACATGCTGTCCTACGGCGCCCTCCCCCTGACGTTCCGCGAGGACAGCGTCACCACCGTCACCGCCGCACTCGGCGGAGACCAGCTGCACGCCGGCCTGATCGCCGGCGCGATCGGCCTCGCCCTGGTCGTCCTGTACCTGCTGGTCTACTACCGCGGTCTGTCCTTCATCGCCGTCGCCTCGCTGCTGGTGTCCGCGTCCCTCACCTACGTGATCATGGCGCTGCTCGGCCCGACCATCGGCTTCGCGCTGAACCTGCCGGCCGTCTGCGGAGCCATCGTCGCCATCGGCATCACGGCGGACTCGTTCATCGTGTACTTCGAACGGGTGCGGGACGAGATCCGTGAGGGCCGCCCCCTGCGCACCGCCGTGGAGCGTGCCTGGCCGCGTGCCCGGCGCACCATCCTGGTCTCCGACTTCGTCTCCTTCCTCGCCGCCGCGGTGCTCTTCGTCGTCACCGTCGGCAAGGTCCAGGGCTTCGCGTTCACGCTCGGTCTGACCACGGTGCTCGACGTCGTGGTGGTGTTCCTGTTCACCAAGCCGCTGCTGACGCTGATGGCCCGCCGGAAGTTCTTCGCGAGCGGTCACAAGTGGTCCGGCCTGGATCCGAAGGCCCTCGGGGCGAAGCCCCCGCTGCGCCGCACTCGCCGCCACTCCGCCCCCTCCCAGACGAAGGAGGCGTGAGAGATGTCGAAGCTCGGTAGTCTCGGCGCCCGGCTGCACCACGGTGAGGTCGGCTACGACTTCATCAAGAACCGCAAGATCTGGTACGGCATCTCCATTCTGATCACCGTCCTGGCCATCGTCGGCCTGGCGGTGCGCGGCCTCCACATGGGCATCGAGTTCCAGGGCGGAGCGGTCTTCACCACCCCGAAGAACATGAGTGCCTCGGTCGCCCAGGCCGAGAAGTATGCGGAAGAGGCCTCCGGCCACGACGCCATCGTCCAGAAGCTCGGCGACGGCAGCCTGCGCATCCAGATCGCGGCCATCGACACCAGCATCTCGGACAAGATCAAGACGGAGCTCTCCAAGGATCTGAAGGTCGGCGCGGAGCAGATCAACGCGGACCTGGTCGGTCCCAGCTGGGGCGAGCAGATCGCCAACAAGGCATGGCAGGGCCTCGGCATCTTCCTGTTCCTGGTCGTGATCTATCTGGCGATCGCCTTCGAGTGGCGCATGGCGATCGCCGCGTTCGTCGCGCTGATCCACGACCTCACCATCACCGTCGGCGTCTACGCCCTCGTGGGCTTCGAGGTCACACCGGGTACGGTGATCGGTCTGCTGACCATCCTCGGCTATTCGCTCTACGACACGGTCGTGGTGTTCGACAGCCTCAAGGAACAGACCAAGGACATCACCAAGCAGTCCCGCTGGACCTACAGCGAGATCGCCAACCGCTCCATCAACAGCACCCTGGTCCGTTCCGTCAACACCACGGTGGTCGCGCTGCTGCCGGTGGGGGCCCTGCTGTTCATCGGTGGCGGTGTCCTCGGCGCCGGCATGCTGAACGACATCTCGCTGTCCCTGTTCGTCGGCCTCGCCGCCGGTGCGTACTCGTCGATCTTCATCGCCACTCCGCTCGTCGCCGACCTCAAGGAGCTCGAGCCTCCGATGCGGTCCCTGAAGAAGCGCGTCCTGGCCAAGCGCGCCCTGGGCACCGACACGGACGACGAGCCGAGCGACGTCCGGGTGCCCGACGACGGCCACGACGACGGGCCGGACGACGCCGCTGCCGCTGTCGTCGGCCCACGCGACCAGTCCGTGTCCCGCGGCCGCGGCCGCGGCCGACCCTCGGGAAAGCGCCGATGACCGAACTCACCGATGTCTCCGCACTACTGTTGAGCCGCATCCGGGACGTGCCGGACCACCCGGAGCCGGGTGTGCTGTTCAAGGACATCACCCCGCTCCTGGCGGACCCGGCGGCGTTCATCGCGCTCAGTGATGCCCTCGCACAGATCGCCGGCCGCACCGGCGCCACCAAGGTCGTCGGCCTGGAGGCACGCGGCTTCATCCTCGGCGCCCCGGTCGCCGTCCGCGCGGGCCTCGGCTTCATCCCCGTGCGCAAGGCGGGCAAGCTCCCCGGAGCCACCCTCAGCCAGGCGTACGACCTGGAGTACGGCTCCGCCGAGATCGAGGTGCACGCCGAGGACCTCACCGCCGCCGACCGCGTCCTGGTGATCGACGACGTGCTCGCCACCGGCGGCACCGCCGAGGCGTCGGTCCAGCTCATCCGCAGGGCGGGCGCCGATGTCGCGGGCCTCGCCGTACTGATGGAGCTCGGCTTCCTCGGCGGCCGGGCGCGCGTGGAACCGGCCCTGGCCGGCGCCCCGCTGGAGGCGCTGCTCACGCTCTGACGAGCGCCGAGGGACACCGTCCCACCAGCGACGCAGCGCGCCGGACGGGCATGGCTGACACCGCGCGGGCGGGCACCGGGGGAATCCGGTGCCCGCCCCGCGCGTTTCAAGGGTGAACAATCCGCACACCGGTCCGAAGGAGATCCGCAGGCACGGGATGGCTACCATGGGGGCTCCGGAACCTGATCTGGGGACCCGTGATCGCGTACGAGGAGTCCTCTTGGCAGACGAGGCCCAGCACCTGACCGCAGGCAAGCCCGAGTCCGGCTCGGCTGCCGCGGCCAAGCCCGCGCCGAGCACACCCCACGCGAAGAACGACCCGCGCGGGCCGGTCCAGCACGCCCAGGCCGCCGTGGAAAAGCCCGAGCAACCGCGTCCCAAGCCGTCCCCCACTCCCGACTCCGCTCGAGCGGGGGGACCCCAGCGCTCCGCCCCCGTGGTCCGCCCGAACAGCGGGCAGCCCGCCCGCTCCGGCTCCTCCAACCGCGTCCGCGCCCGCCTGGCCCGGCTCGGGGTCCAGCGCGCCAACCCGTACAACCCGGTGCTGGAGCCGCTGCTGCGGATAGTGCGCGGCAACGACCCCAAGATCGAGAACGCCACCCTCCGCCAGATCGAGAGCGCCTACCAGGTCGCCGAGCGCTGGCACCGCGGCCAGAAACGCAAGAGCGGCGACCCGTACATCACGCACCCGCTCGCCGTCACCACCATCCTCGCCGAGCTGGGCATGGACCCGGCCACCCTGATGGCCGGCCTGCTGCACGACACGGTGGAGGACACCGAGTACGGCCTGGAACAGCTCCGCCGCGACTTCGGCGACACCGTCGCCCTGCTGGTCGACGGCGTCACCAAGCTGGACAAGGTCAAGTTCGGCGAGGCCGCGCAGGCCGAGACCGTGCGCAAGATGGTCGTCGCCATGGCCAAGGACCCCCGGGTCCTGGTCATCAAGCTCGCCGACCGCCTGCACAACATGCGCACCATGCGCTACCTCAAGCGCGAGAAGCAGGAGAAGAAGGCGCGCGAGACCCTGGAGATCTACGCGCCGCTCGCCCACCGGCTGGGCATGAACACCATCAAGTGGGAGCTGGAGGACCTCGCCTTCGCGATCCTCTACCCCAAGATGTACGACGAGATCGTCCGTCTGGTCGCCGAACGCGCCCCCAAGCGCGACGAGTACCTGGCGATCGTCACCGACGAGGTCCAGCAGGACCTGCGCGCGGCCCGCATCAAGGCGACCGTCACCGGCCGCCCCAAGCACTACTACAGCGTCTACCAGAAGATGATCGTCCGCGGCCGGGACTTCGCGGAGATCTACGACCTGGTGGGTATCCGCGTCCTCGTGGACACCGTCCGCGACTGCTACGCGGCACTCGGCACGGTGCACGCGCGGTGGAATCCGGTCCCCGGCCGGTTCAAGGACTACATCGCGATGCCCAAGTTCAACATGTACCAGTCGCTGCACACGACGGTCATCGGCCCCGGCGGCAAGCCCGTCGAGCTGCAGATCCGCACGTTCGACATGCACCGCCGCGCCGAGTACGGCATCGCCGCGCACTGGAAGTACAAGCAGGAGGCCGTCGCCGGCGCCTCGAAGGTGCGCACCGACGTCGCCCCCGGCAAGACAGGCAAGGACTCGGCCGCCGTCAACGACATGGCGTGGCTGCGGCAGCTCCTCGACTGGCAGAAGGAGACCGAGGACCCCGGCGAGTTCCTCGAGTCCCTGCGCTTCGACCTGTCCCGCAACGAGGTCTTCGTCTTCACCCCCAAGGGCGACGTCATCGCGCTCCCCGCGGGCGCCACCCCGGTGGACTTCGCGTACGCCGTCCACACCGAGGTCGGCCACCGCACCATAGGAGCACGGGTCAACGGCCGGCTCGTCCCGCTCGAGTCGACCCTGGACAACGGCGACCTGGTGGAGGTCTTCACCTCCAAGGCGGCCGGCGCGGGCCCCTCCCGGGACTGGCTCGGTTTCGTCAAGTCGCCGCGCGCCCGCAACAAGATCCGCGCCTGGTTCTCCAAGGAGCGACGCGACGAGGCGATCGAGCAGGGCAAGGACGCCATCGTCCGCGCGATGCGCAAGCAGAACCTGCCGATCCAGCGCATCCTCACCGGCGACTCACTGGTCACCCTCGCGCACGAGATGCGCTACTCGGACATCTCCGCGCTGTACGCGGCGATCGGCGAGGGCCATGTCGCCGCGCAGAACATCGTCCAGAAGCTGGTGCAGGCCCTCGGCGGCGAGGAGGCGGCCACCGAGGAGATCGACGAGTCGGTGCCGCCGGCCCGCGGACGGGGCCGCAAGCGCCGCTCCAACGCTGATCCCGGGGTCGTCGTCAAGGGCGTCGACGACGTCTGGGTCAAGCTGGCCCGCTGCTGCACACCGGTCCCCGGCGACCCGATCATCGGCTTCGTCACCCGCGGCAGCGGCGTCTCCGTCCACCGCAGCGACTGCGTGAACGTCGACTCGCTGTCCCGTGAGCCCGAGCGCATCCTCGAGGTCGAGTGGGCGCCCACCCAGTCCTCGGTGTTCCTGGTCGCCATCCAGGTCGAGGCCCTGGACCGCTCCCGGCTGCTGTCGGACGTCACACGCGTGCTGTCCGACCAGCACGTCAACATCCTCTCCGCGGCTGTCCAGACCTCCCGCGACCGCGTCGCCACCTCCCGCTTCACCTTCGAGATGGGCGACCCGAAGCACCTCGGGCACGTCCTGAAGGCCGTACGGGGCGTGGAGGGCGTCTACGACGTGTACAGGGTGACCTCGGCCCGCAACCGGACGTAGACCGGCCACAGCGCACGACCAGCACGACAGAGGGCCCCCGTACACGCGGTACGGGGGCCCTCTGTCGTGCTGGTGTCAGCCGCCGAACTCCTGCAGACCCTTCAAGGCCTGGTCCAGGAGCGCCCGGCGGCCCTCCAGCTCCCGCTCGAGCTTCTGGGCCCTGGCGTCGTTGCCCTGCGCCCGTGCCTGCTCGATCTGGCCCTTCAGCTTGTCCGCGGCTGCCTGGAGCTGGCCGGTCAGACCCTCGGCACGCGCGCGTGCCTCCGGGTTGGTCCGGCGCCACTCGGCCTCCTCGGCCTCCTGCATGGCCCGCTCCACGGTGTGCATCCGGCCCTCGACCTTCGGCCGGGCGTCCCGCGGCACATGGCCGATGGCCTCCCACCGCTCGTTGAGCGAGCGGAACGCGGCGCGGGCGGTCTTCAGGTCCGTGATCGGCAGGAGTTTCTCGGCCTCCCCGGCCAGCTCCTCCTTGAGCTTGAGGTTCTCCGTCTGCTCCGCGTCACGCTCGGCGAAGACCGAGCCGCGGGCGGCGAAGAAGACGTCCTGGGCGCCGCGGAAGCGGTTCCACAGATCTTCCTCGTGCTCGCGCTGGGCGCGGCCCGCGGCCTTCCACTCCGACATCAGGTCCCGGTAGCGCGCCGCCGTCGCACCCCAGTCCGTCGATTTCGACAGCCCCTCGGCCTCGGCGACCAGACGTTCCTTGGTCTTGTGGGCCTCCTCGCGCTGCGCGTCCAGGTGCGCGAAGTGCTGCTTGCGCCGCTTGGAGAACGCCGACCGCGCGTGCGAGAAGCGGTGCCACAGCTCGTCGTCGGACTTGCGGTCCAGCCGCGGCAGGCCCTTCCAGGTGTCCACCAGCGCCCGCAGCCGCTCACCGGCCGCCCGCCACTGGTCCGAGCCCGCCAGCTCCTCCGCCTCGGCGACCAGCGCCTCCTTGGCATGGCGCGCCTCGTCGGACTGCTTCGCCCGCTGCGCCCTGCGCTCCTCGCGCCGGGTGCCCACCAGCTCCACGAGCTTGTCCAGCCGCACCCGCAGGGCAGCCAGGTCACCGACCGCGTGATGGGCGTCGACCTGCTCCCGCAGGTGCCCGATCGCCGCCATGGCGTCCTTCGAGGACAGGTCGGTTGTCTTCACCCGCTTCTCGAGGAGGCCGATCTCGACAACCAGGCCCTCGTACTTGCGCTCGAAGTAGGCCAGAGCCTCCTCGGGGGAGCCCGCCTGCCAGGAACCGACGACCTGCTCTCCGTCGGCCGTACGCACGTACACGGTCCCCGTCTCGTCGACGCGGCCCCACGGGTCGCTGCTCACAGCGCCTCCTCCACATGATGCCTGCGGAGGGCTCTGCTGCCCCCGGGCATCGTCCACAGTTTTCGTCACGGCCAATCTAGGCGACCGGCGGGATGCTGTCCGCATCCCGCGCGACCGAAATTCCGCAGCTGGGCAGTCAGGATTTCGTGACCGTCGCCTTGTTGATGACGACCGTCGCGTTGGGCGCGGTATTCCCGGTCGCGGGGTCCATGGGCTGAGCACCGGCGTCCGCGATCTTCTTCAGCACCTTCATCCCCGCCTCGGACACCGTGCCGAACGGTGTGTAGTCGGGCGGCAGCTGACTGTCCTGGTAGACCAGGAAGAACTGGCTGCCTCCACTGTCGCGCCCCTGCTGCGCCTGCGCGTTGTACTGGTTGGCCATCGCGACCGTGCCTGCCGGGTACACATTGCCCTTGAGGCTCTTGTCCTTCAGATTCTCGTCGGGAATCGTGTAGCCGGGGCCGCCCGTTCCGGTGCCCTGCGGATCGCCGCACTGCAGCACGTAGATGCCTGTGTCGGTCAGCCGGTGGCACGTGCTGTGGTCGAAGTAGCCCTCACCGGCGAGGAACTCGAACGAGTTGACGGTGTGCGGGGCAGCCGACGCCTTCAGCGCCAGGTCGATCGTGCCGCAGGTCGTGTCGAGCGACATCGTGTACTTCGCCGACTTGTCGACGGAGAGCGCCGGCTCCTTCTTCCAGGTCTTCGTCGCGACCTTGCCCTGTGCCGGCTTCTCGCACGGGTCGGGCGCCTTGCTCGGCGCCTCGGCGCTGGGCGTGACCTCCGCGTTCGCGTTGGACGTGTTCTCGTCCTGGTCGAACGCCCCGGCCGTGTACAGCCCGAGGCTGCCGACCAGCACCACACCGAGGGCGGACGCGATCACCGAGTTGCGGATCCGCCCCTTGCGACGTGCCTCGGTACGCCGCTGCTGCTGCCGCAAGAACTTCTCCCGGGCGAGCTGACGCCGCCGCTGCTCCTGGCTGACCACCGGGTTACTCCTCATGCCTCTCGTGTGCCGACCGAATACGCGTGCGGGCGGCGGGCCGACTGACTGCGTGTGCCCCGTACCGTATATGGGTTCGCTGAGGAAACGGCAGCGCCGGTAGGCTCTGACCGCGGGCGCCAGCCCCGCCGCAAGCCTCCCGTACCGACACAACGAAGGACGAACGTGCTCATTGCCGGGTTCCCCGCCGGGGCCTGGGGGACGAACTGTTATCTCGTCGCCCCCGCCGCCGGTGAGGAGTGCGTGATCATCGATCCCGGCCACCAGGCCGCCCCCGGAGTCGAGGAGGCGGTCCGCAAGCACCGGCTGAAGCCCGTGGCCGTCGTCCTCACGCACGGCCACATCGACCACGTGGCCTCGGTCGTCCCCGTGTGCGGGGCGCACGACGTGCCGGCCTGGATCCACCCCGACGACCGGTACATGATGAGCGACCCCGAGAAGGGCATCGGCCGCGCCATCGGCATGCCGCTGATGGGCGAACTGACCGTCGGGGAGCCGGCCGACGTCAAGGAACTGGCCGACGGCGCGGAGCTCGACCTGGCCGGTCTGCGGCTGACGGTCGCGCACGCGCCCGGCCATACCAAGGGGTCGGTGACCTTCGGCCTGCCCGAGACGGCGGACATCCCGCCGGTGTTCTTCTCTGGCGACCTGCTGTTCGCCGGCTCCATCGGACGCACCGACCTGCCCGGCGGTGACACGGCCGAACTGCTCGACTCGCTGGCCCGCGTGTGCCTGCCGCTCGACGACTCGACCGTGGTGCTGTCCGGACACGGCCCCCAGACGACCATCGGCCAGGAGCGCGCCACCAACCCGTATCTGCGGCAGGTGGCGGCGGGCCGCCAAGGACGCGGCGCCGCCGACGCTCCCCGACGAGGAATGTGACAAGACCTTCCGTGAGCACCTTCAAGGCCCCCAAGGGCACCTACGACCTGATCCCGCCGGACAGCGCCACGTACCTCGCCGTCCGCGAGGCCATCGCCGCCCCGCTGCGCGGCTCCGGCTACGGCTACATCGAGACACCCGGCTTCGAGAACGTCGAGCTGTTCGCGCGCGGTGTCGGCGAGTCCACCGACATCGTGACCAAGGAGATGTACGCCTTCGAGACCAAGGGCGGCGACCGCCTCGCCCTGCGGCCCGAGGGCACGGCCTCCGTGCTGCGCGCGGCCCTGGAGGCCAACCTGCACAAGGCGGGCAACCTCCCGGTCAAGCTCTGGTACTCCGGCTCGTACTACCGCTACGAGCGCCCCCAGAAGGGCCGCTACCGTCACTTCTCCCAGGTCGGCGCCGAGGCGATCGGTGCCGAGGACCCGGCGCTCGACGCCGAGCTGATCATCCTGGCCGACCAGGCGTACCGCTCCCTGGGGCTCAGCGAATTCCGCATCCTGCTGAACTCCCTGGGCGACAAGGAGTGCCGCCCCGTCTACCGGGCCGCGCTCCAGGACTTCCTGCGCGGACTGGACCTGGACGAGGACACCCTGCGCCGCGCGGAGATCAACCCGCTGCGCGTCCTGGACGACAAGCGGGAGGCGGTGCAGAAGCAGCTGACCGGTGCCCCCCTGCTGCGCGACTACCTGTGCGACGCCTGCAAGACGTACCACGAGGAGGTCCGCGAGCTGGTCACGGCCGCGGGCGTCGCCTTCGAGGACGACCCCAGGCTGGTGCGGGGGCTGGACTACTACACGCGCACCACCTTCGAGTTCGTCCACGACGGTCTGGGTTCCCAGTCCGCGGTGGGCGGCGGCGGCCGCTACGACGGTCTCTCGGAGATGATCGGTGGCCCCGCGCTGCCGTCCGTCGGCTGGGCGCTCGGTGTCGACCGCACGGTGCTGGCCCTGGAGGCGGAGGGCGTCACGCTCGAGCTCCCGACGACCACCAGTGTCTTCGCCGTCCCGCTCGGCGAGGAGGCCCGCCGGGTGCTGTTCGCCAAGGTCACCGAACTGCGCAAGAACGGCGTCGCCGCCGACTTCGCCTACGGCGGCAAGGGACTGAAGGCGGCGATGAAGGCGGCCAACCGCTCGGGCGCGCGCTACGCCCTGGTGCTCGGCGAGCGCGATCTCGCCGAGGGTGTCGTCCAGCTCAAGGACATGGAGTCCGGCGAGCAGACCGCGGTGGGCGTCAACGAGATCGTGGCCGAGCTGGAGGCCCGGCTGGGCTGAGCCCCGCCCTTCCCTCCCGCGCATGAAGGCGCCGGTGTGCCCCAGCGGGCCCGGCGCCTTCGGCGTCGATGCACCGTCGTCGCGTCAACATCGCGGACGTCGATTCCCTCGACCGGGGACTTAGGCTGGAGTGTATGTGCGGCCGGGGCACATACTGCGGCCGAAACCGTACGCCCGCGGGGCCTGTTCATACGCTCTTGTGGCCGGCGGACGGTGGATCCACAGTCACGTGCGGCACAATGGCCCTGCCCGAAGCAGGTCCACACTCTCCAGTGACGGAATCGGCGTGATGAGCAAGACGACAGTGAAGGACGTTTCCACCGAGCCCGACCCCGTGCCGGGGCCCGTAGCCGGGCCGCCGCGCGAGGGCGCCGGCCGTGCGTTCGCCCTGCTGCTGGTCATCACCGGCGCCGCCGGTGTACTCGCCGCGTGGATCATCACGCTGGACAAGTTCAAACTGCTCGAGGCCAAGGTCAAGGGCGAGACCTACGTCCCCGGCTGCAGCCTCAACCCGGTGGTCTCCTGCGGCAGCATCATGGAGAGCGACCAGGCGAGCGTCTTCGGCTTCCCCAACCCGATGCTGGGCCTCGTGACCTACGGCATCGTCATCTGCGTGGGCATGAGCCTGCTCGCCGGGGCCCGCTTCCCTCGCTGGTACTGGCTCACCCTCAACGCGGGCACCCTCTTCGGCACCGTCTTCTGCGCCTGGCTGATGTTCCAGTCCCTGTACCGGATCAACGCCCTGTGCCTGTGGTGCTGCCTGGCCTGGGTCGCCACGATCATCATGTTCTGGTACGTCACGTCGTTCAACATCCGCAAGGGCTTCCTGCCCGCCCCCGGCTGGCTCAAGAACTTCTTCGGCGAGTTCACCTGGGTCATGCCCGTACTGCACATCGGCATCATCGGCATGCTGATCCTGACCCGCTGGTGGGAGTTCTGGACCAGCTGACCGCCGGTACCCCACCGACCCCGGGGTCACAAGGACCGCACCGACCGCGCCCCGCGCTGTCGGTGCGGTCCTTTAGGGTTTCGGTGTGGAGCCCGATCTGTTCACCGCCGCAGCCGAAGACCGCCAGGAAAAGGACCCGACCGGCAGCCCTCTCGCCGTCCGGATGCGCCCGCGCACCCTCAACGAGGTGGTGGGCCAACAGCATCTGCTGAAGCCCGGCTCACCCATGCGCCGGCTGGTCGGCGAGGGCGCCTCCGGCCCCGCGGGCCCGTCCTCGGTGTTCCTGTGGGGACCGCCCGGCACCGGCAAGACGACCCTGGCCCACGTCGTGTCCAAGGCCACCGACCGGCGCTTCGTCGAACTGTCGGCGATCACCGCGGGCGTCAAGGAGGTCCGCGCGGTCATCGACGGCGCCCGCCGCGCCTCCGGCGGATACGGCAAGGAGACCGTCCTCTTCCTCGACGAGATCCACCGCTTCAGCAAGGCCCAGCAGGATTCCCTGCTCCCCGCGGTCGAGAACCGCTGGGTCACGCTGATCGCCGCGACCACCGAGAACCCCTACTTCTCAGTCATCTCCCCGCTGCTGTCCCGCTCGCTCCTGCTCACCCTCGAACCCCTGACCGACGACGACATCAGGGACCTGCTGCACCGTGCGCTCGGCGACGAGCGGGGCCTGAAGGGCGCCCTCACCCTCCCCGAGGACACCGGCGACCACCTGGTGCGCATCGCCGGAGGCGACGCCCGCCGTGCCCTGACCGCCCTGGAGGCCGCGGCGGGGGCCGCGCTGGACAAGGGCGAGACGGAGGTCTCCCTGGCCACGCTGGAGGAGACGGTCGACCGGGCCGCCGTGAAGTACGACCGCTCGGGCGACCAGCACTACGACGTCGCCAGCGCCCTGATCAAGTCCATCCGCGGCTCCGACGTGGACGCCGCCCTGCACTACCTGGCCCGGATGATCGAGGCCGGCGAGGACCCCCGCTTCATCGCCCGCCGCCTGATGATCTCCGCCAGCGAGGACATCGGCCTCGCCGATCCGAACGCGCTGCCCATCGCGGTCGCAGCCGCCCAGGCCGTCGCCATGATCGGCTTCCCCGAGGCCGCCCTCACCCTCAGCCACGCCACCATCGCCCTCGCCCTCGCCCCCAAGTCCAACGCGGCCACCACCGCGATCGGCGCCGCCCTCGACGACGTCCGCAAGGGCCTGGCCGGACCCGTGCCGGCCCATCTGCGTGACGGGCACTACAAGGGCGCGGCCAAGCTGGGCCACGCCCAGGGGTACGTGTATCCGCACGACCTGCCCGAGGGCATCGCCCAGCAGCAGTACGCTCCCGACGCCCTCAAGGGTCGCGCGTACTACGAACCCACCCGGCACGGTGCCGAGGCGCGGTACGCCGACGCGGTGGAGTGGACCAGGAAGCACCTCGGTCGGAAGCAGCCGTGAGCACCCTGTAGAATCGCCCGAAGCTGCGTCCCGCGTCCGGCCCCGCAAGGGAGACCGGCACCACCAGAGCGGGACATCCAGCCGGAGACCCGTCCCCCGGGACAGGGAATCCAGGAGTGTCGCGCACCGTCGAACGGTGTCGCGGGCAGCCCACCACCACCCGGAGTCCCGGGACCGGCCGGTGGGCCACTCGCGTGCTGCACGTATGTGCCCAGACCAGGGGAGCGGCTGCCCGGCAGGTCCCGAGCGGACCCGCGGGGTTTCCCCGACTGCGGATGCGACCTCCCTTAACCCTGGTGAGCCGACAACACGAAGGTGAAAGAGACAGTGGCGAATCAGCCCCGCCCCAAGGTCAAGAAGTCGCGTGCCCTGGGTATCGCGCTGACCCCGAAGGCCGTCAAGTACTTCGAGGCCCGCCCCTACCCGCCGGGTGAGCACGGCCGCGGCCGCAAGCAGAACTCGGACTACAAGGTCCGTCTGCTGGAGAAGCAGCGTCTGCGCGCCCAGTACGACGTCAGCGAGCGCCAGCTCGTCCGCGCGTACGAGCGTGCCGCCAAGACGTCGCTCAAGACCGGTGAAGCGCTCGTCATCGAGCTCGAGCGCCGTCTTGACGCCCTGGTCCTGCGTTCGGGCATCGCCCGCACGATCTACCAGGCCCGCCAGATGGTCACCCACGGCCACATCCAGGTCAACGGCAAGAAGGTCGACAAGCCCTCCTTCCGTGTCCGCCCGGACGACGTCGTGCAGGTCCGTGAGCGCAGCAAGGACAAGACGCTGTTCACGATCGCCCGCGAGGGTGGCTTCGCCCCCGACGGCGAGACCCCGCGCTACCTCCAGGTGAACCTCAAGTCCCTGGCGTTCCGCCTGGACCGTGAGCCGAACCGCAAGGAGATCCCGGTGATCTGCGACGAGCAGCTCGTCGTCGAGTACTACGCCCGCTGACCCCAGCAGGCACGCGGTGACTCAGCCCGCCGTCTCCCCGCCCCTACGGGTGGGCGAGGCGGCGGGCTGCTGCGTGGGCGCCCCGGCCGCCGCGTGCCGCACGGTCCCGTGCGCGTCCCGGCCCCGGCCGGTCAGCAGCCGGAACCGGTCGCCGAGCCGCTCCAGCACCTGCCCCGGCGACAGCACGCCCAGCCGCCCGGCTCGATCGCGAGCGGGATGCCGCCGAGACGCCGGCACAGCTCCCGCATCCGCCCCTCGTCCTGCCCCCCATGGAACACGGAACGTACTGAACCGTGTTCCGAACGTGCATTCGCTTCCCCCGACTCCGCCCGCGGCGGGCGGTAATCCGGTACGGAGTCCCGCCGGTGGCGCGATAGGCTCGGTGCACGATTTTCTCGATGTTCAGGCACGTTTCTCAGGGAGCAGGTGCGCACAGTGTCCGGTGGAGAGGTGGCCGGAATCCTGGTGGCCGTGTTCTGGGCGATCCTGGTCTCCTTCCTCGCCGTCGCACTGGCGAGGCTGGCCCAGACGCTCCGGGCGACCACCAAGCTCGTGGCGGACGTGACCGACCAGGCCGTCCCGCTGCTGGCCGACGCCTCCACCGCGGTGCGTTCCGCGCAGACCCAGATCGAGCGGGTCGACGCGATCGCCTCCGACGTCCAGGAGGTCACCTCCAACGCCTCCGCCCTGTCGACCACCGTCGCCTCCACCTTCGGCGGCCCGCTGGTCAAGGTCGCCGCGTTCGGCTACGGCGTGCGCCGGGCCGTCAGCGGCCGCAGGGAGGATGCGCCCGCCAGGACGGACTCCGCCAGGACCGAGCCCGCGAAGGCGCCGGGCCGCACCGTGATCGTGGGCCGCACCGTCCCGGGCACGCGGCGGGCGAGGCGTACCCGGGGAAAGAAGGACTGACCCAGCGATGTTCCGCCGTACGTTCTGGTTCACCACCGGCGTCGCCGCAGGCGTGTGGGCCACCACCAAGGTCAACCGGAAACTGAGGCAGCTGACGCCCGAGAGCCTCGCCGCGACCGCGGCGAACAAGGCGATCGAGACCGGCGGCCGCATCAAGGACCGGGCGGTGGACTTCGCCCTCGACGTCCGCGACAACATGGCCCGGCGCGAGGCCGAACTGGGCGACGCCCTCGGCCTCGACGCCCCCGTCGACCGGGAACTCCCGGGGCCCGGCCGGTACGCCGCCATCGAGAACCGGAACAGCCCGAAGAGCAAGCCACGGTACGCCGAGGGTTCGGCGTACCTGACGAACCCGTACAACCGGAATGAGGACCACTGATGGAGTCGGCCGAGATCCGCCGCCGCTGGCTGAGCTTCTTCGAGGAGCGCGGGCACACCGCCGTCCCTTCGGCGTCGCTCATCGCGGACGACCCGACTCTGCTCCTCGTCCCGGCCGGCATGGTGCCCTTCAAGCCCTACTTCCTGGGTGAGGTCAAGCCGCCCTTCGCGCGCGCCACCAGCGTCCAGAAGTGCGTCCGTACGCCGGACATCGAAGAGGTCGGCAAGACCACCCGGCACGGCACGTTCTTCCAGATGTGCGGCAACTTCTCCTTCGGCGACTACTTCAAGGAAGGCGCCGTCAAGCTCGCCTGGGAGCTGCTCACCAGCCCCCAGGACAAGGGTGGCTACGGCCTCGACCCCGAGCGGCTGTGGATCACCGTCTACAAGGACGACGACGAGGCCGAGCGCATCTGGCGCGACGTGGTCGGCGTGCCCGAGGAACGCATCCAGCGCCTGGGCATGAAGGACAACTACTGGTCCATGGGCGTCCCCGGCCCCTGCGGCCCCTGCTCCGAGATCAACTACGACCGCGGCCCCGAGTTCGGCGCCGAGGGCGGCCCCGCCGTCAACGACGAGCGGTACGTGGAGATCTGGAACCTCGTCTTCATGCAGTACGAGCGGGGCGAGGGCATCGGCAAGGACAACTTCGAGATCCTCGGGGACCTGCCGAGCCGGAACATCGACACCGGTCTCGGTCTCGAGCGGCTCGCCATGATTCTGCAGGGCGTGCAGAACCTGTACGAGATCGACACCTCCATGGCCGTCATCGACAAGGCCACCGCCCTGACCGGCGTCCGGTACGGGGACGCCCAGGAGTCGGACGTCTCGCTGCGGGTGGTCACCGATCACATGCGCACCTCCGTGATGCTCATCGGCGACGGCGTCACCCCCGGCAACGAGGGCCGCGGCTACGTGCTGCGCCGCATCATGCGCCGCGCCATCCGCACCATGCGCCTCCTCGGCGCCACCGGCCCGGTCGTCAAGGACCTGGTCGACGTCGTCATCGCGATGATGGGGCAGCAGTACCCCGAGCTGGTCACCGACCGCGAGCGGATCGAGAAGGTCGCCGTCGCCGAGGAGAACGCCTTCCTCAAGACGCTGAAGGCCGGCACCAACATTCTCGACACCGCTGTCACCGAGACCAAGCAGTCCGGTGGCACGGTCCTGTCCGGCGACCGGGCCTTCCTGCTGCACGACACCTGGGGCTTCCCGATCGACCTCACCCTGGAGATGGCCGCCGAGCAGGGGCTGTCCGTGGACGAGGACGGCTTCCGCCGGCTCATGAAGGAGCAGCGGGAGCGGGCCAAGGCCGACGCCCGGGCCAAGAAGACCGGCCACGCCGACCTCGGTGCCTACCGCGAGATCGCCGACCGGGCCGGTGCCACCGACTTCACCGGCTACAGCGACACCGAGGGCGAGTCCACCGTCGTGGGCATCCTGGTCGACGGCGTCTCCTCACCGGCCGCCACCGAGGGCGACGAAGTGGAGATCGTCCTCGACCGCACCCCGTTCTACGCCGAGGGCGGCGGCCAGATCGGTGACACCGGGCGGATCAGGGCCGACTCCGGTGCCGTCATCGAGATCCGCGACTGCCAGAAGCCGGTCCCGGGCGTCTACGTGCACAAGGGCGTCGTCCAGGTCGGCGAGGTCACCCTCGGCGCCAAGGCCCACGTCTCCATCGACGAGCGGCGCCGCAAGGCCATCGCCCGCGCCCACTCGGCCACCCACCTCACCCACCAGGCCCTGCGCGACGCCCTCGGCCCGACGGCCGCCCAGGCCGGTTCCGAGAACCAGCCCGGCCGCTTCCGCTTCGACTTCGGCTCGCCGTCCGCCGTTCCGACGGCCGTGATGACCGACGTCGAGCAGAAGATCAACGAGGTGCTCGCCCGCGACCTCGACGTGCGCGCCGACGTCATGGGCATCGACGAGGCCAAGAAGCAGGGCGCCATCGCCGAGTTCGGCGAGAAGTACGGCGAGCGCGTGCGTGTGGTGACCATCGGCGACTTCTCCAAGGAGCTGTGCGGCGGCACCCACGTGCACAACACCGCCCAGCTCGGCCTGGTCAAGCTGCTCGGCGAGTCCTCCATCGGTTCCGGTGTGCGCCGCATCGAGGCCCTGGTCGGTGTGGACGCCTACCACTTCCTCGCCCGCGAGCACACGGTCGTCGCCCAGCTCCAGGAGCTGGTCAAGGGCCGTCCGGAGGAGCTCCCGGAGAAGGTCTCCGCCATGCTCGGCAAGCTCAAGGACGCCGAGAAGGAGATCGAGAAGTTCCGCGCCGAGAAGGTGCTCCAGGCCGCCGGAGGCCTCGCCGAGTCCGCCAAGGACGTCCACGGCGTCGCCCTGGTGACCGGCCGGGTCCCGGACGGCACCACCGCCGACGACCTGCGCAAGCTGGTGCTCGACGTGCGCGGCCGGATCCAGGGCGGCCGGGCCGCCGTCGTCGCCCTGTTCACCACCGTCAACGGCAAGCCCCTCACGGTCATCGCCACCAACGAGGCCGCCCGCGAGCGCGGCCTCAAGGCCGGTGACCTGGTCCGCGCGGCCGCCAAGACCCTCGGCGGCGGCGGTGGCGGCAAGCCGGACGTCGCCCAGGGCGGCGGCCAGAACGCGGCCGCCATCGGCGACGCCGTGGACGCCGTCGAACGGCTCGTGGCGGACACGGCCAAGTGAGCGGACCGGTGAACGATCCCTCGGGCGGTCGGGCCATGCGCCGCGGCCGCCGGCTCGCGATCGACGTCGGGGACGCCCGGATCGGGGTCGCCTCGTGCGACCCCGACGGGATCCTCGCCACCCCGGTCGAGACCGTCCCCGGCCGGGACGTCCCGGCGGCTCACCGGCGCCTTCGTCAGCTCGTGGAGGAGTACGAGCCGATCGAGGTCGTCGTCGGCCTCCCTCGCTCCCTCAAGGGGGGCGAGGGCCCCGCCGCGGTCAAGGTCCGCGGCTTCACGCAGGAGCTGGCCCGCGGGATCGCACCGGTGCCCGTGCGCCTCGTCGACGAGCGCATGACGACGGTGACGGCGAGCCAGGGGCTGCGTGCCTCGGGCGTGAAGTCGAAGAAGGGACGCTCTGTCATCGACCAGGCCGCCGCCGTGATCATCCTCCAGCAGGCCCTTGAATCCGAACGGGTGTCAGGCAAGCCGCCCGGTGAGGGCGTCGAAGTGGCGAGGTGATCGCGGTACGGTAACGTTCCGCGCGATGCGGTGGCGTTCGAACAGCCGCCGCGAAAGAGAGGCGGAACGGACGCCGGCCACCCCCACAGCCGCGTGACCGCCGCCTCGCGGCTCTAGGGGATCGATGACTGAGTATGGCCGGGGCCAAGGCTCCGAACCGTGGCATCCGGACGACCCGTTGTACGGGGACGGCGGATGGACAGGGCAGCAGACCCAGCAGGGTCAGCAGCCCTCTTACGACGGCCAGGCGCAGCATTACCCGCAGCAGCCGCAGCAGCCGCAGCAGCAGTACGGCGACTGGGGCACCGCCGAGCAGCAGGGCGGGTACGGACAGCAGCAGTACGCGCCGTACGACCAGCAGCAGGGCCACCAGCAGCAGGGTCACCAGCAGCAGGGTCACCAGCAGTACGACCAGCAGCAGTACGGCGAGCAGCAGTACGGTCAGCAGTACGCCTCCCAGCAGGCGCAGCATCCGGACCAGCAGCACCCGGACCAGCAGCAGTACGACACGGGTGGCTGGCAGACCGGTGCCCAGGCCCACCCCGACCCCTACGCGGCCGATCCAGCGGACCCGTACGGGCAGCAGGGCGGGGCGTACGGCGCCCAGCAGCCCGACCCCTACGCGACCCCCGACGCCTACCCGCCGCCGGAGCCCCCGGCCCGGCGCAGCGCCGAGCCCCGACGGCGGCCGGAGCAGGACGAGGAACCGGAGCCGCAGACCGACTGGGACCCGGGCCCCGACCAGGGCGAACACGCCTTCTTCTCGGGCGATGACGAGGGTGACGAGGGTGACGAGGGCGACGAGGGCGACGAGGGTGATGAGCCCGGCGGTCGCGGCGAGCGCCGTGGCAGGGGCGCCAAGGGTGGCAAGGGAGCCAAGGGCACCAAGGACAAGAAGCGACGCAGTGGGGTCGCCTGCCTCGTGGTGGTGGTGGTCCTCGGCGGCGGTGTGGTCGGTGTGAGCTATGTCGGCTGGCAGTTCGTCAAGGATCGTTTCGGCAGCGCCCCGGACTTCGCGGGCGACGGGAACGGCGAGCAGGTGACCGTCACGATCCCCAAAGGCTCGACCGGGTACGCCATCGGCCAGGTACTCAAGAAGGAAGGCGTGGTCAAGAGCGTCGACGCCTTCGTCGCGGCCCAGGCCGGCAACGCGCAGGGCACGAAGATCCAGGAAGGCGTCTACACGCTCGAGCGGGAGATGTCGGCCGCCAGCGCGGTCGAGCTGATGCTCAGCCCGAAGAGCCGCAACAACCTGGTCATCCCCGAGGGCAAGCGCAACGCCGAGATCTACAAGCTCATCGACCAACGCCTCGAGGTCGAGGACGGGACCACCGAGAAGGTTGCCAAGGCGGACTGGGAGAAGCTCGGCCTGCCCGACTGGGCGGTGAACGGCGAGGATATCAAGGACCCGTTGGAAGGGTTCCTGTTCCCCTCCAGCTACGGCGTGTCCGAGGGACAGGCGCCCGAGGACGTGCTGAAGAGCATGGTCGAGCAGGCCACCGCGACCTACGAGAAGCTAGGTGTCGAGAAGAAGGCCGAGAGTCTCGGGCTGGAGGACCCGTGGCAGCTGGTCACCGTGGCGAGCCTCGTCCAGGCCGAGGGCACCAGCCACAGCGACTTCCGCAAGATGTCCGAGGTCATATACAACCGGCTCAAGCCGGGCAACACCGAGACCAACGGCATGCTGGAGTTCGACTCCACCTACAACTACGTCAAGAACCAGAGCAAGCTCGACCTGAGCCTCAGCGAGCTCAGGAACTATGACAACCCCTACAACACGTACTTCTACAAGGGCCTGCCGCCCGGACCGATCAGCAACCCGGGCGAGGACGCCATCAAGGGCGCGCTCAGTCCGACGGACGAGGGCTGGTACTACTTCATCTCGCTCGACGGAAAGACGAGTGAGTTCACCAAGACCAACGCCGAGCACCAGAAGCTGGTCGACAAGTGGAACGCATCGAGGGGCAACTGATGGTCGCACCCCGCCGCGCCGCCGTCCTCGGCTCCCCGATCGCCCACTCCCTCTCCCCGGTGCTGCACCGCACCGCCTACGCGGAGCTGGGGCTGGAGGGCTGGACGTACGACCGCTTCGACGTCGACGAGCAGGCCCTGCCGGGCTTCTTCGAGACGCTCGGGGACGACTGGGCCGGGCTGTCGCTGACCATGCCGCTGAAGCGGGCCGTGATTCCGTTGCTGGACGGGATCAGCGACACCGCCGCCTCGGTCGACGCGGTCAACACCGTCGTCCTCACCGAGGACGGCCGCCGGACGGGCGACAACACCGACATCCCCGGCATGGTCGCCGCCCTGCGCGAGCACGGCATCGACAAGGTGGACACCGCCGCGATCCTCGGAGCCGGAGCCACCGCGTCGTCCGCGCTCGCCGCGCTGTCCCGGATCTGCGCCGGCGAGGTCGTCGTCTACGTGCGCAGCGCCGCGCGCGGCGCCGAGATGCGGCAGTGGGCGGAACGGCTGGACGTGGCGGTGCGCATCGCCGACTGGGACGACGCCGAGCAGGCCCTGCACGCACCGCTGGTGGTCACCACGACCCCGGCGGGCGTCACCGACAGCCTCGCCCGAGCCGTACCGGAGCGGCCCGCGGCCCTCTTCGACGTGCTCTACGACCCCTGGCCCACCATCCTCGCGGCCCGCTGGTCGGCATACGGCGGTGCGGTGGTCGGCGGCCTCGACCTGCTGGTGCACCAGGCGGTGCTCCAGGTCGAGCAGATGACGGGGCGAGTCCCGGCACCGCTCGCCGCCATGCGCAAGGCCGGAGCGGCCGCCCTGAACAACCGGTCGTGAAGTCTGTCCCCTGAGAGTGAACGACCGGGGCCCCACCGCCAGCGGTGGGGCCCCGGTCGTCGGTTCGGTGAGTCGGACGGAGATCAGCCGCACCAGCCGAGGCTGCTGGTGTACTCGGAGGTCTGGGGGACGCCGCTCCCGGTCCACCAGCGGGTCATGCCCCAGTACTGCACGCACTTGCCGGCGCCACGCAGGCGCACCGGCCCCGCGTAGGAGTTGTAGTTTCCTGTGTCCTTGACCCAGGAGCCCCCTTCGGCGCGCAGCCCGGCGCCAACCGGGTTGCTGACCTGCTCGCCGGTCACCACAGTCACTACGCAGTTGTAGCCAGTGGACGCGTTGTACAGGAGATAGACGATGGCTTGGGGGTCACCGGTGTTGATCACCCAGCCCATTTCCTTGGAAGACTGGATGTAGTAGCCGGACCCGCACACGGAGACCGGGTTGCTGGCGGCCTGAGCCGAAGAGGAGAAGGTGAAGGCGAGCCCGAACGCTGCAAGGATGACGGCAGCGGACTTGGCGAACTTACGCATGTTGCCCCAACTGTCCTATGTATTGTGGAAGTTGAGTGGAGATTACTGATCATGTGTGCGGTGTAGAAGCTTCTTTTGAGGCACTCGCTGACTTGAAATGATCAAGTCACGGGCCGGCTGCTCACCATCCCGGGTGCCGCAATCCGCCGGCGTACCTCTGGCATCTGTCAAGAGTCGGATCCTCGGGGCCGGCCGGGTTTCCTCCCCGACCGGTTGCAGATCACAGTGCCGGCCCTGTTCTGCCCTGCCCACAGACATATCTGCGTACGTCCGCCAAGTGGACCGCGGGCCGGGTCGAGGGGGTGGACGTGGGAGGATCGGACGTGGCGGGCCGGGGCCGCGCACCCCGTCGCGCCGTAGCCGTACGCGACGCCGCGTGCGCAGGGCAGTACCGGGCGCGAGCATGGAGGAGCACCGTTGAGCAGGTTGCGCTGGCTGACCGCGGGGGAGTCCCACGGTCCCGCACTCGTCGCGACGCTGGAGGGTCTTCCCGCCGGCGTGCCGATCACCACGGACATGGTGGCGGACCATCTCGCGAGGCGGCGGCTGGGCTATGGCCGCGGTGCCCGGATGAAGTTCGAGCGTGACGCGGTCACCTTCCTCGGCGGTGTCCGGCACGGCCTCACCCTCGGTTCCCCGGTCGCGGTCATGGTGGGCAACACCGAGTGGCCGAAGTGGGAGCAGGTCATGGCGGCCGACCCGGTCGACCCCGAGGTGCTGGCCGGCCTCGCCCGCAACGCCCCGCTGACCCGTCCGCGCCCCGGCCACGCCGACCTCGCCGGCATGCAGAAGTACGGCTTCGACGAGGCTCGTCCGATCCTGGAGCGGGCCTCCGCGCGGGAGACCGCGGCCCGCGTGGCGCTGGGCGCCGTGGCCCGGTCGTACCTGAAGGAGACAGCCGGCATCGAGATCGTCTCCCACGTCGTGGAGCTCGCGGCCGCCAAGGCTCCCTACGGCGTGTACCCGACCCCGGCCGATGTGGAGAAGCTCGACGAGGACCCGGTGCGCTGCCTGGACGCGGACGCGTCGAAGGCGATGGTCGCGGAGATCGACCAGGCCCACAAGGACGGCGACACCCTCGGCGGAGTCGTCGAGGTGCTGGCGTACGGCGTACCGGTCGGCCTCGGCTCGCACGTGCACTGGGACCGACGTCTCGACTCCCGGCTGGCGGGCGCCCTGATGGGCATTCAGGCGATCAAGGGCGTGGAGGTCGGCGACGGCTTCGGCCTGGCACGGGTGCCCGGCTCCCAGGCGCACGACGAGATCGTCGCCACCGACGACGGCATCAGGCGCTCCTCGGGTCGTTCCGGCGGCACCGAGGGCGGTCTGACCACCGGTGAACTGCTGCGCGTACGGGCCGCGATGAAGCCGATCGCGACCGTGCCGCGGGCGCTGAAGACCGTGGACGTCGTCACCGGTGAGGAGACCGCCGCCCACCACCAGCGCTCCGACGTGTGCGCCGTACCGGCGGCCGGTATCGTCGCCGAGGCCATGGTCGCCCTGGTCCTCGCGGACGCGGTCGCGGAGAAGTTCGGCGGCGACAGTGTCACCGAGACCCGCCGCAATGTGACGTCCTACCTCGAGAACCTGGCCATCCGGTGACTCCGCTGATCGTGCTGGTCGGCCCGATGGGCGTCGGTAAGTCCACCGTCGGGCACCTGCTGGCCGAGCGGCTGGGTGTCGGCTACCGGGACACCGACGACGACATCGTTGCCGCGCAGGGCCGCAGCATCGCCGAGATCTTCGTGGACGAGGGCGAGGCCGCCTTCCGCGCGCTGGAGAAGCAGGCGGTGCGCACCGCGCTCGCCGAGCACGAGGGCGTCCTGGCCCTGGGCGGTGGCGCCATCCTCGACGCCGACACGCGCGCGCTGCTCGCCGGGCAGCGGGTCGTCTATCTGTCGATGGCCGTCGAGGAGGCGGTCAAGCGCACCGGCCTCAACGCTGCCCGGCCGCTGCTCGCGGTCAATCCGCGCAAGCAGTGGCGCGAGCTGATGGAGGCCCGGCGCCCTCTGTACGAGGAGGCCGCCACGGCCGTCGTGGCCACGGACGGCCGCACGCCGGAAGAGGTCACCGCCTCCGCCCTGGACGCACTGGAGATGAAACAAGCATGAGCAGCGAGGCAGTGACGCGGATTCACATCGGCGGCACCGCGGGCACCGACCCGTACGAGGTCCTGGTGGGCCGGCAGCTTTTGGGCGAGCTCGGCGGGCTGATCGGGACCGCCGCCAAGCGGGTCGCGGTCGTGCACCCCGAGGCCCTGGCCGAGACCGGCGAGGCGCTCCGCGCCGATCTCGCCGAGCAGGGCTACGAGGCCATCGCCATCCAGGTGCCGAACGCGGAGGAGGCCAAGACCGCCGAGGTCGCCGCCTACTGCTGGAAGGCGCTCGGCCAGTCCGGGTTCACCCGCACCGACGTCATCGTCGGCGTGGGCGGCGGCGCCAGCACCGACCTGGCAGGGTTCGTGGCCGCCACCTGGCTGCGCGGGGTGCGCTGGATCGCGGTGCCGACCACCGTGCTGGCCATGGTCGACGCGGCAGTCGGCGGCAAGACCGGCATCAACACCGCCGAGGGCAAGAACCTCGTGGGCGCCTTCCACCCGCCCACCGGCGTGCTGTGCGACCTCGCCGCCCTGGACTCCCTCCAGACCAACGACTACGTCTCCGGGCTGGCGGAGGTCATCAAGGCCGGCTTCATCGCCGACCCCGTGATCCTCGACCTCATCGAGGCCGATCCGCAGGCCGCCCGCACCCCGGCGGGCCCGCACACCGCCGAGCTCATCGAGCGCTCGATCCGGGTCAAGGCCGAGGTCGTCTCCTCCGACCTGAAGGAGGCGGGCCGGCGGGAGATCCTCAACTACGGTCACACCCTCGGGCACGCCATCGAGAAGAACGAGCGCTACAAGTGGCGCCACGGCGCGGCGGTGTCGGTGGGCATGCACTTCGCCGCCGAACTCGGCCGGCTCGCCGGCCGGCTGGACGACGCCACCGCCGACCGGCACCGCGCCGTCCTCGAATCGGTCGGGCTGCCCCTGCACTACCGCCACGACCAGTGGCCCAGGCTGCTGGAGAACATGAGGGTCGACAAGAAGTCCCGCGGCGACCTGCTGCGCTTCATCGTCCTCGACGGCCTTGCCAAGCCCACCGTGCTGGAGGGACCGGACCCGGCGGTGCTGCTCGCCGCGTACGGAGAAGTCGCGGAATAGCACCCGCGGACCTCGCGGAGCCTGCCCGCCGGGCAAACCCGTGCCCGGCGCGGGGCAGGCCCCCGGCCCCGCCGGGCAATCGGCCCGGCGGGTCAGGGCACTCAGGGCCGCCTTTGACCGTTCATCGGACAACGGCAGGGGCGGTACCCGTTCGAACAGCCGCTCCGACGCTCTAGGCTGTCGGGGAGTGCGGGGATCCATCCCTGCCATCAGTGTTTGTCGCCTGCGGCGAGTGAACCGAGCCCAGCAGACCGAGACGGAGTGGCACCGGATGCAGCACCCAGTGGGTTCTCCGCTGCCGCCGCCCCACCGACCGGGGCACGGACCGGCCGACGGCTGGTCACCGGCCGCACATCATCCGGGTGCGTATCCCCCGGGAGCGCACCAGGGGCCCGCCCCGGTGCCCGCGCCACCGACGGCCCCCGGCCACCCCGGACCGACGCCGCAGCCCACGGGCGTCCCGCAGTCCCCGCATCCGCCACCGGACACCACCGGGCATGTGCCGCTGCCGCCCGGCGGCCCCGTCGCCATGCCCAGTGCCCCACAGGCCCCCGCGGCGGCCGACCCGGCCGGCACGACCCTCGCGGTCCTGCTCATAGGCCCCGCGGGCGCCGGGAAGACCAGCGTCGCCAAGTACTGGGCGGACCACCGCCGGGTGCCAACCGCGCACATCAGCCTGGACGACGTACGAGAGTGGGTGCGGTCCGGCTTCGCCGACCCGCAGACCGGGTGGAACGACCACTCGGAGGCGCAGTACCGCCTGGCCCGCCGCACCTGCGGCTTCGCCGCGCGCAACTTCCTCGCCAACGGGATCTCCTGCATCCTCGACGACGCCGTCTTCCCCGACCGCCCGGTCGTCGGCCTCGGTGGCTGGAAACGGCATGTGGGGCCCGGCCTGCTGCCGGTCGTGCTGCTGCCCGGTCTGGACATCGTCCTGGAACGCAACGCCGAGCGGTCCGGAAACCGCCGTCTCGGCGACGAGGAGGTCGCCCGCATCCACGGCCGCATGGCCGGCTGGTACGGCTCGGGCCTCCCGATCATCGACAACTCCCAGCTCGGCATACCGGAAACGGCCGACGTCCTGAACGACGTCCTCGCCAGGTCCATCGCCAGCCCTCCGTCCTGGTGAGCCACGCGGTGCGGCCGGCCGCACCAGCAGCCCTCACCCACCTGCCGTGGGCAGGCACAACGGGTTTCCGTCGGCCGGATCCGCCGGACAGGCTCTGAGGACCGGCCGGTCCGCGGGACGGCCGGCACGGCCGTTTACGAGCGGGCGCCGCGCGGAACCCGCGACGGCTCCGCGCGGTTCATGACGTCCAGGTGCCCTCCCGGGAAAGGGCCCGAGGACGGCTGAGAACGACCAGTCGCGCATGCCGTTGCCCCTTTTGCCGCACGTCCCACCCCCTACGGCTGCAGCAGCCCCTGTGGGGTTGCGCGGCGGCAGCATCGGGGGAGGGCAGCCGGTGCCGGCGCCCGCTGCGCGCCCGCCGGAAAGAACGGCCGCTTTCATCCCCGAGGGGGCGGCACCCCGTCGTACCGCCCCCGGGACGCTGCCGCGCACCGCCGCCCACTCGGACCTCTCGACCGGCGGTTTCCGGCCACCGCTCATAGGCTCGGGACATGTCTGAGGTGTACGCGCTCCGCCGGACGCGGCTGAGGGAATGCTGCAACGCGGGTGGCAGCGCGGCGGCGCTGGTCACCCGGCCCGCCAATGTGCGCTATCTCGCGGGTCCCGCCCCTGAAGGCGCCGTACTGCTGCTGGGCCCGGCCGAGGACTTCCTGGTGTGCCCCGGGCTGCCCGACGACCGTCCCGGGCAGACCCGGCCCGACGAGACGCTGCGGGTGCACGTCGTGCCCGGCACCGGGGGCGATCCCGCCGTCGCGGCCGCCGGGCTCGCCGCCACCGGGGGCGCCGACTCCCTCGCCGTCGAGGAGCACCACCTCACCGTGACCCGGCACCGCGCTCTCCGCTCGGTCGTCCCAGGGCTGCGCCTGGCCAACGTCGGCGGCGCCGTCGAACAGCTCAGGGTGGTCAAGGACGAGGAGGAGATCTCCTGTCTGCGTATCGGCGCGGAGATCGCCGACCAGGCCCTCGGCGAGCTGCTGGAATCCATTCTCGTCGGCCGCACCGAACGTCATCTCGCGCTGGAACTGGAGCGCCGCCTGGTCGACCACGGCGCCGACGGCCCCGCCTTCGCCACGTCCGTCGCCACCGGCCCGAACGCCGGGCGGCCCGGTCACCGGCCCACCGACCGGCGGGTGGAGGAGGGCGACTTCCTCTCCGTCTGTCTCGGCGCCACCTACCTCGGGTACCGCTGCGAGATCGGCCGTACGTTCGTCATCGGCACCGCTCCCGCGGACTGGCAGATCGAGCTGTACGACCTCGTCTTCACCGCTCAGCGGGCCGGCCGGGAGTCCCTCGTACCCGGCGCCGCCTGCCGCGACGTGGACCGCGCGGCCCGCCAGGTACTGGACAGCGCGGGGTACGCGGCGGCCCTTCCGACGCTCATCGGACACGGGGTCGGACTCGAAATCGACGAGGACCCTCAACTGAGCCCCGGGACCATGGGTAAACTGGACGCTTGTGTGCCGGTCACCGTCGAACCAGGGGTTCACCTCCCGGGCCGGGGCGGTGTCCGGATCGATGACACGCTCGTCGTGCGCCCCGAGGCGGACGGCGGACCCGAGCTACTCACCATCACGACCAAGGAGCTGCTGGCGCTCTAGCTTCGCGCCGAGTGCCGGCCCCGAGTCGTCTCACGTCAGTCCAGGAGATTCCGCAACGTGGCTTCCACGAACGACCTCAAGAACGGCATGGTGCTCAAGCTCGAAGGCGGCCAGCTCTGGTCCGTCGTCGAGTTCCAGCACGTCAAGCCCGGCAAGGGCCCGGCCTTCGTGCGCACCAAGCTCAAGAACGTGCTCTCCGGCAAGACCGTCGACAAGACCTTCAACGCCGGTGTGAAGGTCGACACGGCCACCGTCGACAAGCGGGACATGCAGTTCTCCTACATGGATGGCGACTACTTCGTCTTCATGGACATGGAGACCTACGACCAGCTGCACATCGACCGCAAGGCCGTCGGCGACGCCGCCCACTTCCTCATCGAGGGCTTCGAGGCCACCGTCGCGCAGCACGAGGGCGAGGTGCTCTTCGTCGAGCTTCCGGCCGCCGTCGAGCTGACCATCGCCGAGACCGAGCCGGGCGTCCAGGGCGATCGCTCCACCGGCGGCACCAAGCCGGCCACGCTGGAGACCGGGCACCAGATCCAGGTCCCGCTCTTCATCACCACCGGTGAGAAGATCAAGGTCGACACCCGTACGAGCGACTACCTCGGCCGGGTGAACAGCTAACCGTGGCTGCCCGCAACACGGCCCGCAAGCGCGCCTTCCAGATCCTCTTCGAGGGCGACCAGCGCGGCGCCGACGTCCTGACGGTCCTCGCGGACTGGGTCCGGCACTCCCGGTCCGACACCCGGCAGCCGCCGGTGAGCGAGTACACGATGCAGCTGGTCGAGGGCTACGCGGAACACGCGACGCGCATCGACGAGCTGATCGCCCAGTACTCGGTCGGCTGGACCCTGGACCGCATGCCGGTCGTCGACCGCAACATCCTGCGTCTCGGCGCGTACGAGCTGGTCTGGGTCGACGAGACCCCGGACGCCGTCGTCCTCGACGAGATGGTGCAGATGGCGAAGGAGTTCTCCACGGACGAGTCGCCCTCGTTCGTCAACGGCCTCCTCGGCCGGTTCAAGGAGCTCAAGCCCTCGCTCCGCCGCGACGAGGTCTGATCCGGCACCGGCGCTGCCGTACAGGCACCGGAGCGGCACAGACACGCCGGAGGGCCCGCAGCACGACCGCTGCGGGCCCTCCGGCGTGTCCGGGGCCCCGTCCGGACCCCTGGCCTGCTCCTCGGCCGCGGAACGCACGCAGAACGAACGCCGCC
>NZ_JBHSOA010000032.1:0-102814 GCF_042655885.1 Streptomyces chlorus | reverse complement strand
GTGGTGCGATCAGCCCTCGTCGTGCGAGGCGACCGCACGGCGCGCGTCCGGGTCCAGCACGCCCCAGCTGATCAGCTGCTCGGTGAGGACCGAGGGCGACTGGTCGTAGATCACGGCGAGCGTGCGCAGGTCGTCCTGGCGGATCGAGAGCACCTTGCCGTTGTAGTCGCCGCGCTGGGACTGGATCGTCGCCGCGTACCGCTGCAGCGGGCCGGCCTTCTCCGGCGGCACCGTGGCCAGCCGCTCCAGGTCGAGGACCAGCTTCGGCGGCGGCTCGGCGGCGCCGCCCGGAGTGGTACCAGGAAGCAGTTCCTGCACCGGAACGCCGTAGAAGTCCGCCAGCTCGGCAAGACGCTGCACGGTCACTGCGCGGTCGCCGCGCTCGTACGAACCCACCACGACCGCCTTCCAGCGGCCCTGGGACTTCTCCTCGACACCGTGGAGGGAAAGGCCCTGCTGGGTGCGGATCGCGCGGAGCTTGGCCCCGAGCTGTTTGGCGTATTCGCTGGACATATAGCTCCCCGGCACTGTGTCGACGCGGCCGGCATGATTTCCGGGCCGCGCGGCTGGTAACTCACTGTGAGGTTACGCAGAGTTACTCTCGCCCGTCAAGCCGAATGGTCCACACCGACTCTTCCGGGTCCGGCGAGAGCCGTTGCGCCAAGGGAGTGGCCGGTGATGGCGAAAGGGGAGTCAGGGGTGTCGCTCCCCACCTGGTAGCGTGGGCGAAGCAATTCCGACGTCCTTTAAGGTCCGTCCCGTGAGGCGGAGAAGGAGGTCCGTTCACATGGACACGCAGTCCGATGCGCGGCCCGTTCTCGAAGGCCCCGACATCGCGCGGGTACTGACCCGCATCGCCCACGAAATCGTCGAGCGCGCCAAGGGCGCCGACGACGTGGTGCTCCTCGGCATCCCGACCCGGGGCGTCTTCCTCGCCCAGCGGCTCGCCGCCAAGCTCGAACAGGTCACCGAGCGCAAGGTCCCGGTCGGCTCGCTCGACATCACCATGTACCGCGACGACCTGCGCATGCACCCGCCGCGTGCGCTGGCCCGCACCGAGATCCCCGGCGACGGCATCGACGGCCGGCTGGTCGTCCTCGTCGACGACGTGCTCTTCTCCGGGCGCACCATCCGCGCCGCCCTCGACGCGCTGAACGACATCGGGCGCCCGCGCGCGGTGCAGCTCGCCGTCCTCGTCGACCGCGGCCACCGCGAACTGCCCATCCGCGCCGACTACGTCGGCAAGAACCTCCCCACGTCGTTGCGGGAGACGGTCAAGGTCCTGCTCGCCGAGGAGGACGGTCGCGACACCGTGCTGCTCGGCGCCAAGCAGCCCTCCCCGTAGCGATCCGGGCACGCCGCCCGCGTGCGCCGGCCCGGTGCGCCGCCACGCCCCGAGCTGCCCGGATTCTCCCGTTCTTCCGATTGAACTGCCTTACGGAGCCTGAAAGATGCAACGTCATCTCATTTCGGCCGCCGACCTCACCCGCGACGACGCCGTCCTGATCCTCGACACCGCCGAGGAGATGGCCCGGGTCGCCGACCGGCCGATCAAGAAACTGCCGACCCTGCGCGGCCGGACCGTCGTCAACCTCTTCTTCGAGGACTCCACCCGGACCCGGATCTCCTTCGAGGCCGCCGAGAAGCGGCTGTCCGCGGACGTGATCAACTTCACCGCCAAGGGGTCCAGCGTCTCCAAGGGCGAGTCCCTCAAGGACACCGCCCAGACCCTGGAGGCCATGGGCGTCGACGCCGTCGTCATCCGGCACGGCGCCTCCGGGGCCCCGTACCGGCTGGCCACCTCCGGCTGGATCGACGCGCACGTCATCAACGCCGGCGACGGCACCCACCAGCACCCCACCCAGGCCCTGCTCGACGCCTTCACCATGCGGCGCCGGCTCGTCGGCCGGGACACCGGGATCGGCCAGGACCTCTCCGGCCGGCGCATCACGCTGGTCGGCGACGTCCTGCACAGCCGGGTCGCCCGCTCCAACGTCGACCTGCTGCACACCCTCGGCGCCGAGGTCACCCTCGTCGCCCCGCCGACGCTGCTGCCGGTCGGCGTCGAGGCATGGCCCTGCGAGGTCTCCTACGACCTCGACCGCACCCTGCCCAAGTCCGACGCCGTCATGATGCTGCGTGTGCAGCGCGAGCGCATGAAGGCCGCGTTCTTCCCGACCGAGCGCGAGTACTCACGGCGCTACGGCCTCGACGGCGAGCGCATGCGGCGGATGCCCGAACACGCGATCGTGATGCACCCCGGCCCCATGGTCCGCGGCATGGAGATCACCGCCGAGGTGGCCGACTCCGAGCGCTGCACCGTCGTCGAACAGGTGACCAACGGGGTCTCCATCCGGATGGCCGTCCTGTACCTGCTGCTCGGGGGCAAAGAACCCGCCCTCACCCACGCCGCCCGCACCACGGAGGAGAAGTAACACAATGAGCAAGACCCTGATCCGCGGTGCGAAGGTGCTCGGCGGCGACCCGCAGGACGTGCTGATCGACGGCGGGACCGTCGCGGCCGTCGGCACCGGGCTGAGCGCCGAGGGCGCCGGTCGTGCCGGAGGCGCGCAGGAGGTAACCGTTGTCGAGGCGGACGGCAAGGTGCTGCTGCCCGGCCTGGTCGATCTGCACACCCATCTGCGCGAGCCCGGCCGCGAGGACTCCGAGACCGTGCTGACCGGCACCCGCGCGGCGGCGAGCGGCGGCTACACCGCCGTGTTCGCCATGGCCAACACCTTCCCCGTCGCCGACACCGCCGGCGTCGTCGAGCAGGTCTGGCGGCTCGGCAAGGAGCACGGCTACTGCGACGTACGGCCCGTCGGCGCCGTCACCGTCGGCCTGGAGGGCAGCACGCTCGCCGAACTGGGCGCCATGCACGAGTCCGCGGCCGGCGTCACCGTCTTCTCCGACGACGGCAAGTGCGTCCACGACGCCGTGATCATGCGGCGCGCCCTGGAGTACGTGAAGGCCTTCGACGGCGTCGTCGCCCAGCACGCGCAGGAGCCCCGGCTGACCGAGGGCGCCCAGATGAACGAGGGCGTCGTCTCCGCCGAGCTGGGCCTGGGCGGCTGGCCGGCCGTCGCCGAGGAGTCGATCATCGCCCGGGACGTGCTGCTCGCCGAGCACGTCGGCTCCCGCGTCCACATCTGCCACCTGTCGACCGCGGGCAGCGTCGAGATCGTCCGCTGGGCCAAGTCCCGCGGCATCGACGTCACCGCCGAGGTCACCCCGCACCACCTGCTCCTCACCGACGAACTGGTGCGGTCCTACAACCCGGTCTACAAGGTCAACCCGCCACTGCGCACCGAGCGGGACGTCATGGCGCTGCGCGAGGCGCTCGCCGACGGCACGATCGACATCGTCGCCACCGACCACGCCCCGCACCCGCACGAGGACAAAGACTGCGAGTGGGCCGCAGCGGCCATGGGCATGGTCGGCCTGGAAACCGCGTTGTCGGTGGTCCAGGAGACCATGGTGGACACGGGCCTACTGGACTGGGCCGGCGTCGCCGACCGGATGTCCTTCACGCCCGCGCGCATCGGACGGGCCGAGGGCCACGGCCGCCCCGTCTCGGCGGGTGAGCCCGCCAACCTCACACTCGTCGACACGGCATACCGTGGTTCCGTGGACCCCGCGGGCTTCGCCTCGCGCAGCCGCAACACCCCGTACGAGGGCCGCGAGCTGCCGGGCCGTGTCACGCACACCTGGCTCCGGGGCACGGCCACGCTCATCGACGGGAAGCTCACGTGACACCTGTACTCCTGCTGGCCGCCGAGAGGGAATCGGCGGAAGTGACCGACTGGGCGGCCCGGATCGGCTGGGTCGTCGGACTCGCCCTCTTCGTCGCGCTCGTCTACTGGCTGATGCGCGAGGGCTGGAAGTGGCGCGGCACCCTCCAGAGCGACCTGCCCGAGCTGCCCACCCGCCCGTCTCCCACCACCACCCTCAACCGAGGCGGCGAGCCGCCGCTGCCTGGAATGCCGGAGTCGCCGGCTGCGGCGAAACTGACGATGAGCGGCCGCTACCACGGCTCCACCACCGCCGGGCAGTGGCTGGACCGCATCGTGGCGCACGGTCTGGGCACCCGCAGCCGGGTCGAGCTCACCGCGACGGACGCGGGACTGGACGTCGTGCGCCCCGGCGCGAGCGATTTCTTCGTCCCCGTCGCCGCGCTGCGCGAGGCCCGGCTCGACAAGGGCATCGCCGGCAAGGTCCTCACCGAGGGCGGTCTGCTCGTCGTGACCTGGGCGCACGGCGACAAGCTGATCGACTCCGGCTTCCGCTCCGACCACGCGGCCGAGCACAACGCATGGGTCAAGACCCTGAACGACATGATCAACAAGACGGAAACGGAAGGCGCACGATGACGACCTCCACCAGGGGAGTCGCCAAGACTCCCGCCGTACTCGTCCTGGAGGACGGCCGGATCTTTCGCGGCCGTGCCTACGGGGCAGTGGGGGAGACCTTCGGCGAAGCCGTGTTCTCCACCGGCATGACCGGCTACCAGGAGACCCTCACCGACCCTTCCTACCACCGCCAGGTCGTGGTCATGACCGCCCCGCACGTCGGCAACACCGGCGTCAACGACGACGACCCCGAGTCCCGGCGGATCTGGGTCGCCGGCTACGTCGTGCGCGACCCCGCGCGCGTGCCGTCCAACTGGCGCTCCCGCGGTTCCCTGGACGAGGAACTCGCCGCCCAGGGGGTCGTCGGCATCAGCGGCATCGACACCCGCGCGCTCACCCGCCACCTGCGCGAGCGGGGGGCCATGCGCGTCGGCATCTTCAGCGGCGACACCGTGCCGGACGACGCCACGCTGCTGGCCCGCGTCCAGGAGGTCCCCCCGATGAAGGGCGCCGACCTCGCAGCCGAGGTCGCCACCACCGAGCCGTACGTCGTCCCGGCGGTCGGCGAGAAGAAGTTCACCGTCGCCGCCGTCGACCTCGGCATCAAGGGCATGACCGCGCAGCGCATGGCCCAGCGCGGCATCGAGGTGCACGTGCTGCCCGCGAACGCCACCGTGGACGACGTCTACGCCGTCGAACCCGACGGCGTGTTCTTCTCCAACGGACCCGGCGACCCCGCCACCGCCGACCACCCCGTCTCCGTGATGCGGGCCGTTCTGGAGCGCGGCACCCCGCTGTTCGGGATCTGCTTCGGCAACCAGATCCTCGGCCGCGCCCTCGGCTTCGGCACCTTCAAGCTGAAGTACGGCCACCGCGGCATCAACCAGCCGGTCCAGGACCGTACGACCGGCAAGGTCGAGATCACCGCGCACAACCACGGCTTCGCCGTCGACGCGCCCCTCGACAAGGTCACCGCCACCCCGTTCGGCCGCGTCGAGGTGTCCCACGTCTGCCTCAACGACAACGTGGTGGAAGGGCTCCGGCTGCTCGACCGGCCGGCCTTCAGCGTTCAGTACCACCCGGAAGCGGCAGCGGGCCCGCACGACGCCGCCCACCTGTTCGACCGCTTCGTTTCCCTGATGGAGGGCCAGCGTGCCTAAGCGCACCGATATCCAGTCCGTCCTGGTCATCGGCTCCGGCCCGATCGTCATCGGCCAGGCCGCCGAATTCGACTACTCCGGCACCCAGGCATGCCGGGTGCTCAAGACCGAGGGCCTGCGGGTCGTCCTGGTCAACTCCAACCCGGCGACAATCATGACCGACCCGGAGATCGCCGACGCCACCTACGTCGAGCCCATCACCCCCGAGTTCGTAGAGAAGATCATCGCCAAGGAGCGGCCGGACGCCCTGCTGCCCACCCTGGGCGGCCAGACGGCCCTCAACACCGCGATCTCCCTGGCCGAGAACGGCGTCCTGGAGAAGTACGGCGTCGAGCTGATCGGCGCCAACGTGGAGGCCATCAACAAGGGCGAGGACCGCGAACTGTTCAAGGACGTCGTGGCGGAGGTCCGCCGGAAGACCGGGCACGGCGAGTCCGCCCGCTCGGTCATCTGCCACACCATGGACGAGGTCCTCGCCGGCGTCGACGAGCTCGGCGGCTACCCGGTCGTCGTCCGCCCCTCCTTCACCATGGGCGGCGCCGGCTCCGGCTTCGCCCACGACGAGGACGAACTGCGCCGCATCGCCGGACAGGGCCTCACCCTCTCACCGACCACCGAGGTGCTCCTGGAGGAGTCCATCCTCGGCTGGAAGGAGTACGAGCTGGAGCTGATGCGCGACAAGCACGACAACGTCGTGGTCGTCTGCTCCATCGAGAACTTCGACCCCATGGGCGTGCACACCGGCGACTCCATCACCGTCGCGCCCGCGATGACGCTGACCGACCGCGAGTACCAGACCCTGCGCGACATCGGCATCGCCGTCATCCGCGAGGTCGGCGTCGACACCGGTGGCTGCAACATCCAGTTCGCGGTGAACCCCGAGGACGGGCGCATCATCGTCATCGAGATGAACCCGCGCGTGTCGCGCTCCTCGGCCCTGGCCTCCAAGGCGACCGGCTTCCCGATCGCCAAGATCGCCGCCAAGCTCGCCGTCGGCTACACCCTCGACGAGATCCCCAACGACATCACGAAGGAAACCCCGGCCTCCTTCGAGCCGACCCTCGACTACGTGGTCGTCAAGGCCCCGCGGTTCGCCTTCGAGAAGTTCCCCAGCGCCGACTCCACCCTCACCACCACCATGAAGTCGGTCGGCGAGGCCATGGCCATCGGCCGCAACTTCACCGAGGCGTTCCAGAAGGCGCTGCGCTCGCTGGAGAAGAAGGGCAGCCAGTTCGCGTTCACCGGCGAGCCCGGCGACAAGGCCGAGTTGCTGCGTGAAGCCGTCCGCCCGACCGACGGCCGCATCAACGCCGTCATGCAGGCCATCCGCGCGGGTGCCACGCCCGAGGAGGTCTTCGAGCACACGAAGATCGACCCCTGGTTCGTCGACCAGCTCTTCCTCATCAAGGAGATCGCCGACGACCTGGCCGCCGCGCCCGAGCTGACCGCGGACCTGCTCGCCGAGGCCAAGCGGCACGGCTTCTCCGACCAGCAGGTCGCGGAGATCCGCGGCCTGCGCGAGGACGTCGTCCGCGAGGTGCGGCACGCCCTCGGCATCCGCCCGGTCTACAAGACCGTCGACACCTGCGCCGCCGAGTTCGCCGCGAACACGCCGTACTTCTACTCCTCCTACGACGAGGAGACCGAGGTCGCCCCGCGCGAGAAGCCCGCGGTGATCATCCTTGGCTCCGGCCCGAACCGCATCGGCCAGGGCATCGAGTTCGACTACTCCTGCGTCCACGCCTCCTTCGCGCTCAGCACTGCACCCAATCCTCCTGGCGGGTACGAGACCGTGATGGTCAACTGCAACCCGGAGACCGTCTCCACCGACTACGACACCTCCGACCGGCTGTACTTCGAGCCGCTCACCCTGGAGGACGTCCTGGAGATCGTCCACGCGGAGCAGCAGGCCGGCCCCGTCGCGGGCGTGATCGTCCAGCTCGGCGGCCAGACCCCGCTGGGCCTCTCCCAGGCCCTCAAGGACAACGGCGTACCGATCGTCGGCACGCCTCCCGAGGCCATCCACGCGGCCGAGGACCGGGGCGCCTTCGGCCAGGTCCTCCAGGAGGCCGGCCTGCCGGCCCCCAAGCACGGCACCGCCACCACCTTCACCGAGGCCAGGGCCATCGCCGACGAGATCGGCTACCCGGTCCTCGTCCGCCCGTCCTACGTGCTCGGCGGCCGCGGCATGGAGATCGTCTACGACGAGACCCGCCTCGAGTCCTACATCGCCGAATCGACCGAGATCAGCCCCTCCCGGCCGGTACTGGTCGACCGGTTCCTCGACGACGCCATCGAGATCGACGTCGACGCGCTCTACGACGGCGAGGAGCTCTACCTCGGCGGCGTCATGGAGCACATCGAGGAGGCCGGCATCCACTCCGGCGACTCGGCGTGCGCCCTGCCCCCGATCACCCTGGGCGGCCACGACATCAAGCGGCTGCGCGCCTCCACGGAGGCCATCGCGCGCGGCGTCGGGGTGCGCGGCCTGATCAACATCCAGTTCGCGCTGTCCGGGGACGTCCTCTACGTCCTGGAGGCCAACCCGCGCGCCTCGCGCACCGTCCCCTTCACCTCGAAGGCGACGGCGGTGCCGCTGGCCAAGGCGGCCGCCCGGATCTCGCTCGGCGCGACCGTCGCCGAGCTCCGCGCGGAGGGCCTGCTCCCGGCCCGGGGCGACGGCGGCGACATCCCGCTCGACGCGCCGATCTCCGTCAAGGAGGCTGTGCTGCCGTGGTCGCGCTTCCGCGACATCCACGGCCGGGGCGTCGACACGGTCCTCGGTCCGGAGATGCGCTCCACCGGCGAGGTCATGGGCATCGACTCCGCGTTCGGCACCGCGTACGCCAAGTCGCAGGCGGGCGCCTACGGGCCGCTGCCCACCAAGGGCCGCGCCTTCATCTCGGTCGCCAACCGGGACAAGCGCTCGATGATCTTCCCCGCGCGTGAGCTCGTCGCCCACGGCTTCGACCTGTTGGCCACCTCCGGTACCGCCGAGGTCCTCAAGCGCAACGGCATCAACGCCACCGTCGTGCGCAAGCAGTCCGAGGGCACCGGCCCGAACGGTGAGAAGACCATCGTCCAGCTGATCCACGACGGCGAGGTCGACCTCATCGTCAACACGCCGTACGGCACCGGCGGACGCCTCGACGGCTACGACATCCGTACGGCCGCCGTGGCGCGGTCCGTGCCGTGCCTGACGACGGTCCAGGCGCTCGCCGCCGCGGTCCAGGGCATCGACGCCCTCAACCGCGGCGAGGTCGGCGTCCGCTCGCTCCAGGAACACGCGCACCATCTGACAGCGGCCCGCGACTGACCGTCCCGAGGGGGACACCGGAAACGGTGTCCCCCTCTTCATGAGGCTCTTCAGGCTCTTCACGAGGACACAGACATGTACAAGTACTTCTTCCCTCTGGTGTTCCGGCGGATGGATCCGGAGCGGGCCCATCACCTCGCCTTCCGCTGGATCCGGCTCGTCGCGCGCGTCCCCGGCCTGCGCACCTTCGTCGCCGCCGCGCTCGCGCCCCGCCACAGGGAACTGCGCACCGAGGCCCTCGGGCTGCGGCTGCACAGTCCCTTCGGGCTCGCCGCCGGCTTCGACAAGAACGCCGTCGGCGTCGACGGCATGGCGATGCTCGGCTTCGACCACGTCGAGATCGGCACGGTGACCGGCGAGCCGCAGCCCGGCAACCCGAAGAAGCGGCTGTTCCGGCTGGTGGCGGACCGCGCGCTGATCAACCGCATGGGCTTCAACAACGAGGGCTCGCTGGCCGTCGCCGCCCGCCTGGCCTCCCGCACACCCGTCTTCAGGACGGTCGTCGGCGTCAACATCGGCAAGACCAAGGCCGTGCCCGAGGCCGAGGCCGTCGGCGACTACGTGAAGTCCGCCGAGCGGCTGGCGCCGTACGCCGACTACCTGGTGGTCAACGTCTCCTCGCCGAACACTCCCGGCCTGCGCGACCTCCAGGCCGTCGGCCATCTGCGCCCGCTGCTCACCGCCGTCCGCGAGGCCGCCGACCGCGCCGTCCCCGCCCGCCGGGTGCCGCTGCTGGTGAAGATCGCCCCGGACCTCGCCGACGAGGACATCGACGCGGTCGCCGACCTGGCCGTGGAGCTCGGCCTGGACGGGATCATCGCCACGAACACCACCATCGCGCGCGCGGGGCTCGGTCTGCGGTCCGAACCCGCCGCTGTCCAGGAGGCCGGCGGCCTGTCCGGCGCGCCCCTGAAGGCACGCTCCCTTCAGGTGCTGCGCCGCCTGTACGCGCGCGTGGGCGACCGGATCACCCTGGTCGGTGTCGGCGGCATCGAGAACGGCGAGGACGCCTGGCAGCGCATCCTGGCCGGCGCCACCCTGGTCCAGGGCTACAGCGCGTTCATCTATGAGGGACCCTTCTGGGCCCGCACCCTCCACAAGGGGCTCGCCGCGCGTCTGCGCACCAGCCCGTACGACACGCTCGCCGACGCGGTGGGCGCCGACGTGAGGACAACGGTATGAGCGGGCCGGAACCCTTCGGAGCGCGCCTGCGCCGGGCCATGGACGAGCGCGGCCCGCTGTGCGTCGGCATCGACCCGCACGCCGCCCTGCTCGCCGAGTGGGGCCTGAACGACGACGTGGCCGGTCTGGAGCGGTTCAGCCGCACGGTCGTCGAGGCGGTCGCGGACCGGGTCGCCGTGCTCAAGCCGCAGAGCGCGTTCTTCGAGCGCTTCGGCTCGCGCGGCATCGCGGTGCTGGAGACGTCGGTCGCTCAGGCACGGGCGGCCGGTGCGCTGGTCGTCATGGACGCCAAGCGCGGCGACATCGGCTCCACCATGGCCGCTTACGCCGAGTCCTTCCTGCACCCGGACTCCCCGCTGTTCTCGGACGCGCTGACCGTCTCCCCGTACCTCGGCTACGGCTCGCTGAGCCCGGCGGTGGCGCTGGCCCGTGAGAGCGGCACGGGACTGTTCGTCCTGGCGCTGACCTCCAACCCGGAGGGCGGCGAGGTGCAGCACGCAGTACGGGCCGACGGACGCAGCGTGGGCGCGACCATGCTCGGCCACCTGGCCGCCGAGAACGCGGGGGAGACGCCCCTGGGGTCCTTCGGCGCCGTCGTCGGCGCGACGCTCGGCGACCTGTCGTCGTACGATCTGGACATCAACGGTCCGCTGCTCGCGCCTGGCATCGGCGCCCAGGGAGCCACGGCGGCGGATCTCCCGGCGGTCTTCGGCCCGGCGGTGCGCAACGTCGTGCCGAACGTCAGCCGGGGAGTGTTGCGTCACGGTGCCGACGTGGTCGCGCTGCGTGATGCCGCGGAGCGGTTCGCGGAGGAGATCAGGACGGCCGTGGCGGCGGTCTGAGCCTCCGACGAGGGAAGCAGGAGCGCGCCAGGACCGCATGCGATAAAAAAACCCGGTCGCTATGCCCTTAAATGTCCGCCATCATCGATCCTGACCTGGACTTTTCCGCTGTTCTCGCTGACTCAGACGGAGTTGGCAGCTAGTCTCCGACGGAGAGTGAACGGGCAAGCGTGTTGCTCGTGGCTCCCCTGGTGTGGGGCGACTAGGTTCCTCACCGGTCCGTATCCGACAGTTCGACATCCGAGGTGACGTAGGCGTGGCTCTTCCGCCCCTTACCCCTGAACAGCGCGCAGCCGCGCTCGAAAAGGCCGCCGCGGCTCGCCGGGAGCGGGCCGAGGTCAAGAATCGACTCAAGCACTCCGGCGCCTCCCTGCACGAGGTCATCAAGCAGGGTCGGGAGAACGACGTCATCGGCAAGATGAAGGTCTCCGCCCTGCTCGAGTCCCTGCCGGGCGTGGGCAAGGTCCGCGCCAAGCAGATCATGGAGCGACTGGGTATCTCCGAGAGCCGCCGTGTGCGTGGTCTCGGCTCGAACCAGATCGCCTCCCTGGAGCGCGAGTTCGGCAGCACCGGCTCCTGAGTCCCGGGCATACCGGGATTGCTGGAATAATCACCGCATGGCTGCAACACCCCGGGGGACTACCCCCGTACCCCCGGACGTACGTCCGCGGCTGACCGTGCTCTCCGGCCCCTCGGGGGTCGGCAAGAGCACGGTCGTCGCGCATATGCGCAAGGCGCACCCCGAGGTCTGGCTCTCGGTGTCGGCGACGACCCGCAAGCCGCGCCCCGGTGAGCGCGACGGGGTCCACTACTTCTTCGTCACCGACGACGAGATGGACAAGCTGATCGCCAACGGTGAGCTGCTCGAGTGGGCCGAGTTCGCCGGCAACCGCTACGGCACACCGCGCGCGGCGGTGCTCGAGCACCTGGAGTCGGGCCTGCCCGTCCTCCTGGAGATCGACCTGCAGGGCGCCCGCCAGGTCCGCGCGTCCATGACCGAGGCCCAGCTGGTCTTCCTCGCCCCTCCCTCCTGGGAGGAACTGGTGCGCCGGCTCACCGGCCGGGGCACCGAGTCGCCCGAGGTGGTCGAGCGCCGGCTGGAGGCCGCGAAGGTCGAACTGGCGGCCGAGCCGGAGTTCGATACGACCCTGGTCAACACCTCCGTCGAGGGCGTGGCCCGCGAGCTGCTAGCCTTGATGAACGTCGTGTGATCGTCAGCGTTTCCTCAACGGTCATTCAGCGATCATGCAGACTGATTCTTTCCCATCCATCGGAAGGTAGAGCGTGTCCTCTTCCATCTCCACGCCCGAGGGCATCATCAACCCGCCGATCGACGAGCTTCTCGAGGCCACGGACTCGAAGTACAGCCTCGTGATCTACGCGGCCAAGCGGGCTCGCCAGATCAACGCGTACTACTCGCAGCTCGGCGAGGGTCTCCTCGAGTACGTCGGTCCCCTCGTCGACACCCACGTCCACGAGAAGCCGCTCTCGATCGCCCTGCGCGAGATCAACGCGGGACTGCTGACCTCCGAGGCCATCGAAGGCCCCGTTCAGTAAGTCGCAGTTCAGTAAGTCGCACGGTTCCGAAAGTCATATCAGTGACTCTCGGCCGACTTTTCCACAGGCCCGGCAGCACGTCTGCCGGGCCTGTGGTGTGGTTGGGGGCACGGGGCCGTTCCCGCAGTGGTGCGAGCATGAGGGATGTGCGGCCGTCTCCGGCGCGCACAGGGCCGATATTCCGGGGAGAGACGGGAGAGACGTGGACAAGCCGAAGGTCGTTCTGGGCGTCAGCGGCGGCATCGCCGCGTACAAGGCATGTGAGCTGCTCAGGCGGCTGACGGAGTCGGGGCACGACGTCCGCGTCGTCCCCACCGCCTCCGCGCTGCACTTCGTCGGCGCCGCCACCTGGTCGGCGCTCTCCGGCCACCCGGTCTCGACCGGGGTGTGGGACGACGTCCACGAGGTGCCGCACGTCCGCATCGGGCAGCACGCCGACCTGGTCGTGGTCGCCCCGGCCACCGCGGACATGCTGGCGAAGGCGGCGCACGGCCTGGCCGACGACCTCCTCACCAACACCCTGCTCACCGCCCGCTGCCCCGTGGTCTTCGCCCCCGCCATGCACACCGAGATGTGGGAGCACCCGGCCACGCAGGACAATGTGGCGACCCTGCGCCGGCGCGGTGCCGTCGTCGTCGAACCGGCGGTGGGCCGGCTCACCGGCGCCGACAGCGGCAAGGGCCGGCTGCCCGACCCGGGCGAGATCTTCGAGGTCTGCCGCCGGGTACTGGCCCGGGGCGTCACCGAGCCCGACCTGAGAGGCCGACACGTCGTGGTCAGCGCCGGCGGCACCCGGGAGCCCCTCGACCCCGTCCGCTTCCTCGGCAACCGCTCCTCCGGCAAGCAGGGCTACGCGCTCGCCCGGACCGCCGTCGCGCGGGGCGCACGGGTCACCCTGATCGCGGCCAACGCCGCGCTGCCCGATCCGGCGGGCGTGGACGTCGTCCCCGTCGAGACCGCCGTACAACTGCGCGAGGAAGTGCTCCGGGCCGCTGCCGACGCCGACGCGGTGGTCATGGCCGCCGCGGTCGCCGACTTCCGCCCCGCGGCGTACGCGGCCGGGAAGATCAAGAAGCAGGACGGCCGGGAACCCGAGCCCGTCGCCCTGGTGCGCAACCCGGACATTCTCGCCGAGATCTCCGCCGACCGGCCCCGCCCCGGACAGGTGGTCGTCGGTTTCGCCGCGGAGACGGACGACGTGCTCGCCAACGGACGGGCCAAGCTGAAGCGCAAGGGCTGCGATCTGCTCGTGGTCAACGAGGTCGGTGAGCACAAGACGTTCGGCTCCGAGGAGAACGAGGCCGTGGTGCTGGGCGCCGACGGCAGCGAGACGTCCGTGGCGCACGGACCCAAGGAAGCCCTGGCCGACACGGTCTGGGACCTCGTGGCCGGGCGCCTGGGCTGAAGCATCCGCGGCAGGGGCCGATGCTGCAAGGACCCCTAAACCTTGCCGCCGGGGCGTGGCGCCTCTGGCCAACACGCCCCGGCATGGGCAGAATGCCCATGCCGCAGGTCACGGGGGTTCCCGAGAGGCGAGACAGGGGGACCCGTGGCGAGGCGCGACCGATAAACTGTCCACGGACGGTGTGTGGTGCAGCCCCTGCCGTCCGCCAATGATCAGCCAGCAGCCGCTGCAACCACAGGGAGCGTTGTGTCCCGTCGTCTCTTCACCTCGGAGTCCGTGACCGAGGGTCACCCCGACAAGATCGCTGACCAGATCAGCGACACCATTCTCGACGCGCTGCTCCGCGAGGACCCGAACTCCCGCGTCGCTGTCGAGACCCTGATCACCACCGGCCTGGTGCACGTGGCCGGCGAGGTCACGACCAAGGCCTACGCACCGATCGCGCAGCTGGTGCGCGAGAAGATCCTGGAGATCGGTTACGACTCCTCGAAGAAGGGCTTCGACGGCGCCTCCTGCGGCGTGTCGGTGTCCATCGGCGCCCAGTCCCCGGACATCGCCCAGGGTGTCGACACCGCGTACGAGTCCCGGGTCGAAGGCGACGAGGACGAGCTGGACCGGCAGGGCGCCGGTGACCAGGGCCTGATGTTCGGTTACGCGACGGACGAGACGCCGACGCTGATGCCGCTGCCGGTCTTCCTCGCGCACCGCCTCTCCAAGCGTCTGTCCGAGGTGCGCAAGAACGGCACCATCCCCTACCTGCGCCCGGACGGAAAGACCCAGGTCACCATCGAGTACGACGGCGACAAGGCCGTCCGTCTCGACACCGTCGTGGTCTCCTCGCAGCACGCCTCCGACATCGACCTCGAGTCGCTGCTCGCCCCCGACATCCGCGAGTTCGTCGTGGAGCCGGAGCTGAAGGCGCTGCTGGACGAGGGCATCAAGCTGGACACCGAGAAGTACCGTCTGCTGGTCAACCCCACCGGCCGCTTCGAGATCGGCGGCCCGATGGGCGACGCGGGCCTCACCGGTCGCAAGATCATCATCGACACGTACGGCGGCATGGCCCGGCACGGCGGTGGTGCCTTCTCCGGCAAGGACCCGTCCAAGGTGGACCGCTCGGCGGCGTACGCGATGCGCTGGGTCGCCAAGAACGTGGTCGCGGCCGGCCTGGCCTCCCGCTGCGAGGTCCAGGTGGCGTACGCCATCGGCAAGGCCGAGCCGGTCGGTCTGTTCGTGGAGACCTTCGGCACCGCCAAGGTCGACACCGAGCGGATCGAGCGGGCGATCGAGGACGTGTTCGACCTCCGTCCGGCCGCCATCATCCGTGACCTGGATCTGCTCCGCCCGATCTACTCCCAGACCGCCGCCTACGGCCACTTCGGCCGTGAGCTGCCCGACTTCACCTGGGAGCGCACCGACCGCGTGGACGCGCTGCGCAAGGCGGCGGGGCTGTAGTCCGCGCTCCGGCGCCTTCCCGAGGCCCCGGCGTCCCCCTCGGGGGCTCCGGGGCCTCGGCGTGTGCGCGGCCCCGGCGTACCGCTTGAGGTCGCAGCGGCCGTCGTGTGTCAGCGCCGTTTGGTAAGAATGCAGGCGTGAGCAGCGAGAACGGCGGGAGCGGACAGGCGGACGGCGATGCGCAGGGCGCGCCGCCCGAGCAGCTCGCGCTCATCCGGGAGACCGTGCGCAAGACCGACACGCCCCGGGCCAAGCCGCGGACCTGGCGGGGCGCCGCGCTCGCCGGGCACCTGCCGGTCGCGCGCGTCCTCGTCGACAAGGGCGTACTGCATCTCGACCGGTACTTCGACTACGCCGTGCCCGAGGAACTCGACGCCGACGCACAGCCGGGCGTCCGGGTGCGGGTGCGGTTCGGGGCCGGCCGGCACCGGGTACGTGAGGGGCGCCGCGAGGGCGGCGGACTCATCGACGGGTTCCTGGTCGAGCGGCTCGCCGAGTCCGACTACTCGGGGCCGCTGGCCGCCCTCGCCCAGGTGGTCTCGCCCGAGCCGGTCCTGAGCGAGGAGCTGCTGGGGCTGGCCCGCGCGGTCGCCGACCGGTACGCGGGCAGCCTCGCCGACGTGCTCCAGCTCGCCGTGCCGCCGCGCAGCGCACGCGCCGAGCGGCGGACCTCGCCCGACCCGGCGCCGCCGCCCCCGGCACCCGAGCCGGGCTCCTGGGCCCGGTACGAGCAAGGGCCCGCCTTCCTCCGGTCGCTGGCCAACGGCGGCGCTCCGCGCGCCGTGTGGAACGCGCTGCCCGGACCGCTCTGGAGCGAGGAGCTGGCCCGCGCGGTCGCGGCAACGCTGGCCTCCGGCCGCGGCGCCCTCGTGGTCCTGCCGGACGGACGGACCGTCGCCCGCGTCGACGCCGCGCTCACCGAGCTCCTGGGCAAGGGGCGGCACGCGGTGCTGACCGCCGACGCCGGGCCCGAGAAGCGGTACGCACAGTGGCTCGCCGTGCGCCGCGGCTCCGTGCGCGCCGTGATCGGCACCCGCGCGGCGATGTTCGCGCCCGTCCAGGACCTCGGACTGGTCGCGCTCTGGGACGACGGTGACGACAGCCACAGTGAGCAGCATGCCCCGCAGCCGCACGCGCGTGAGGTGCTGCTGCTGCGGGCGGCCCAGGACAAGTGCGGTTTTCTGGTGGGCAGTTGGAGCTGCACGGTGGAGACCGCCCAGCTGGTGGAGACCGGCTGGGCCGGACCCCTGGTCTCCGGAAGGGACCAGGTACGGGCCGCCGCCCCGCTGGTGCGGACCGTCGGGGACGGGGATCTCGCGCGGGACGAGGCCGCCCGCGCCGCCCGGCTGCCGTCGCTCGCCTGGCAGGCCGTCCGGGAGGGGCTGCGGCACGGGCCGGTGCTCGTGCAGGTGCCCCGGCGCGGCTATGTCCCGCGGATGGCGTGCGCGGGCTGCCGTACCCCGGCGCGGTGCCGGCACTGCTCGGGGCCGATGGAGGCACCCGGCGCCGACGATCTGCGGTGCGGCTGGTGCGGGCGGCGCGAGGAGGGCGGCTGGCACTGCCCGGAGTGCGGCGGGTTCCGGCTGCGGGCCCAGGTGGTGGGGGCGCGCCGGACCGCCGAGGAGCTGGGCCGGGCCTTCCCCGCAGTGCCGGTGCGCACCTCCGGGCGCGAGCATGTGCTGGACACGGTGCCGGATGCGCCCGCGCTGGTGGTGAGCACGCCGGGGGCCGAGCCGGTCGCCGAGGGCGGGTACGCGGCGGCGCTGCTGCTGGACGGCTGGGCGATGCTGAGCCGACCCGATCTGCGGGCCGGGGAGGACGCGCTGCGCCGCTGGATCGGCGCGGCGGCGCTGGTGCGTCCACAAGCAAAGGGCGGCACGGTCGTGGTGGTCGCCGAGCCGACCCTGCGGCCCGTGCAGGCGCTGGTGCGGTGGGACCCCGTCGGACACGCGGTACGGGAGCTGGGGGAGCGGGCCGAACTGGGCTTCCCGCCGGTGTCGAGGATGGCGGCGGTCTCGGGGCCGGAGGAGGCCGTGGCCGGATTCCTCCGCGCGGCCGAACTCCCCGGGGAGGCGGAGGTACTGGGGCCCGTCCCGCTGCCCGTCACCCCCGCGGGCCGCCCGCGGCGCCCCGGCGGCCCGCCGCCCGGGGATCAATGGGGGCGGGCCCTGATCCGGGTACCCCCGGGTAGGGGAGCCGCGCTGACCGCCGCCCTGAAGTCCGCCCAGGCGGCCCGCATGGCCCGCGGCAGCGACGAACCGGTGTGGGTACGAATCGACCCGCCCGACATCGGCTGAGGAGTGCGGGCCGGGAAACGGCTGGGGCGAGCAGACTGGGGAGTGCTGCCCTCCCGGGCGCGGTTGCGTCCGGAAGGGCCGAGGACGGGCGGTCAGCCGTTGCGGGGGCCCGGGAAGGTGGTGGGGCCGGGGACGGCCGTGGGGCGCGGGTCGTCGCGGAGGGACGGGCTGCCCGCCGTCGGCTGGGTCGGCATGGAACGGGCGGCGGGAACCGTCGGCACGCCGGAGACCCCCGCACCCACGTTGACCGCGCGCGTTCCCGACGGCTCGGCGGTGTGCTCCGTCTCCGTGGCCTGGTTCTGGGTGGCCGCGGCACGGCGGGCGCCGTAACGACGGTGGACCGCCTGCTTGGTCACGCCGAGCGCGGAGCCCACCGCGTCCCACGAGAAGCCCAGCGAGCGGTCGAAGTCCACGGCCGCGGTGACCAGGGTCTCGACGCTGTCCCGCAGTTCCTGGGCGAGACGGACCGTCGGGGCGGGGGCGCGTCCGTAGACGACGAAGCCCGTGGAGGGGCCGGAGCGGCGCGGGCGGTAGACGTTGCCGAGCTGGGCGGTGAGCGTGCGCAGTGCGTCCACCTGCCGGCGGACCCGCTCGATGTCCCGCACCAGCAAGTGCAGGCTGGCGCGAGCCTGGGCGTCGTGGGTTGCGTGGTCGGCCATGAACAAGCCTCTCGAACCGGCGTTGAAAGGAATGGGCCGCGTCGGAGCGGCCCAGTGTGGTCAACTCTTTCTTGACCAACGCTGATCCGCTCCGTGGGTCACGGGCTGGGGGCGTGGCGATTCCCGCGCCCGCCCCTGTGAAGGACTGCGAGCCCAGGCCCAGGCCCGGAGCCCGTCCGCGGGCCCGTCCCCCCCCCCCCGTACCGCCCCACTGCCGCGTCCGAACCGCCGCCCGCCGTGCCGCCCGTACGCCGCCCGTACGCCCTCGGCCGTCCCCCCATAGACTGGTGTGCTGCCCGCAACGTCCCCGCCCGAGAGGCCCGAATCCACCCCATGAAGCTCGTCTTCGCCGGCACCCCCGAGGTCGCCGTTCCCGCCCTGGACGCTCTTCTCGCCTCGGAGCGGCACGAGGTGGCCGCCGTCGTCACCCGGCCCGACGCGCCGGCCGGGCGGGGCCGCAGGCTGGTCGCCTCTCCGGTCGCCGAGCGGGCGCAGGAGGCCGGGATCGAGGTGCTCAGGCCCGCGAAGCCACGGGACCCGGAGTTCCTCGAGCGGCTGCGCGAGATCGCCCCCGACTGCTGTCCCGTCGTCGCCTACGGCGCCCTGCTGCCCCGGGTCGCCCTCGACATCCCGGACCGGGGCTGGGTCAACCTGCACTTCTCGCTGCTGCCGGCCTGGCGCGGGGCGGCGCCCGTGCAGCACGCCGTCATGGCGGGCGACGAGATCACCGGCGCGTCCACCTTCCTCATCAAGGAAGGGCTCGACTCGGGGCCGGTCTACGGCACCGTCACCGAGGAGATCCGCCCCACCGACACCAGCGGCGACCTGCTCACCCGGCTCGCCTTCGCCGGCGCCGGACTGCTCGCCGCGACCATGGACGGCATCGAGGACGGCACCCTGAAGGCCGTACCGCAGCCCGTCGACGGGATCACCCTCGCCCCGAAGGTCTCCGTGGAGGACGCCCACGTCGACTGGAGCGCCCCGGCCCTGCGCGTCGACCGCATCGTGCGCGGCTGTACACCCGCGCCCGGCGCCTGGACCACCTTCCGGGGCGAGCGGCTCAAGCTCGTCCAGGTCAGGCCCGCCCCCGACCGCCCGGATCTCGCGCCCGGCCGGCTGTCCGCAGGCAAGAACAACGTGTACGCCGGCACCGGCTCGCACGCCGTGGAACTGCTGTGGGTGCAGGCCCAGGGCAAGAAGCCGATGCGCGCGGCCGACTGGGCACGCGGTGCACGGATCGGCGCCGAGGAGACCGTCGGCGGCTGACGCCGTGGACCCTGCCCCGCGCCGGCGCCACGCGACCCCGGCCCGTCCCGACGACGTACGCTGGACCGCGCACTTCACCCCACACCCGGAGCACCTTTTCGTGAGTGACCAGCCCCGTCGTCCCCGCAAGCCCGGCAAGCCCTACCGCCGGCCCCAGAAGGACCCCGTCCGCATCCTCGCCTTCGAGGCCCTGCGGGCCGTGGACGAGCGGGACGCCTACGCCAACCTCGTCCTGCCGCCGCTGCTGCGCAAGGCGCGCGAGGGCGGTGACTTCGATGCCCGGGACGCGGCGCTCGCCACCGAGCTGGTGTACGGCACGCTGCGTCGGCAGGGCACGTACGACGCGGTCGTCGCCGCCTGTGTCGACCGGCCGCTGCGCGAGGTGGACCCGCCCGTGCTGGACGTGCTGAGCCTCGGCGCGCACCAGCTGCTGGGGACCCGGATTCCGACCCATGCCGCCGTGTCCGCCTCCGTCGAGCTCGCGCGCGTGGTGCTCGGCGACGGACGGGCCAAGTTCGTCAACGCCGTGCTGCGCAAGGTCGCGCAGCACGATCTCGACGGCTGGCTCGAGCGGGTCGCGCCGCCGTACGACGAAGACCCCGAGGGCCATCTCGCCGTGGTGCACTCGCACCCGCGCTGGGTCGTCTCCGCGCTCTGGGACTCCCTCGGCGGCGGCCGCGCCGGCGTGGAGGAACTGCTGCGGGCCGACAACGAGCGGCCCGAGGTCACGCTCGTCGCCCGTCCCGGCCGGGCCACCACCGGGGAACTGCTCGACGAGGAGGCCGCTCTGCCGGGCCGCTGGTCGCCGTACGCGGTGCGGCTGAGCGAGGGCGGCGAGCCGGGTGCGATCCCGGCGGTGGCGGACGGCAGGGCCGGCGTGCAGGACGAGGGCAGCCAGCTCGTCGCGCTCGCCCTGGCCGACGCCCCGCTGGACGGGCCCGACCGGATGTGGCTGGACGGCTGTGCCGGCCCCGGCGGCAAGGCCGCGCTGCTCGCCGCGCTCGCCGCCGAGCGCGGTGCCGTCCTGCTGGCCTCCGAGAAGCAGCCGCACCGGGCCGGACTGGTCGCCAAGGCGCTGGCGGGGAACCCCGGGCCGTACCAGGTCATCGCCGCCGACGGGACCCGGCCGCCGTGGCGGCCCGGCACCTTCGACCGAGTGCTGGTCGACGTGCCCTGCACCGGCCTCGGCGCCCTGCGCCGGCGCCCCGAGGCGCGCTGGCGGCGCCGGCCGGGCGACCTGGAGGGCTTCGCCCCGCTGCAGCGCGGGCTGCTGCGCACCGCCCTGGAGTCCGTACGGGTCGGCGGTGTCGTCGGCTACGCCACCTGCTCGCCGCACCTGGCGGAGACCCGGGCCGTGGTCGCCGACCTCCTCAAGCAGTTCCCGGACGCCGAACTCCTCGATGCCCGGCCGCTGCTGCCCGGCGTCCCGGAGCTGGGTGAGGGCCCCGACGTTCAGCTGTGGCCGCATGTGCACGGGACTGACGCCATGTATCTGGCGCTCATCCGCCGGACCGGCTGACGCCCGCCTCCTCCGGTTCGCGTACCGCGCCGGCGCCGTCCTCGCGGGCGAGCCGGTGCGGCCACCACACTTGGGGGCCCATGTCCAGGAACAGGGACGTGACCAGCACCGACCGCACGATGAAGGTGTCCAGCGGCACGCCGAGGGCGACCGCGAAGCCGATCTCGGCGAAGGCGACCAGGGGGCAGGGTGCCGAGCGCGGCGAAGGTGCCCGCCGGCACCAGGACCGCCGAGGTGATGACGGTGCCCGTGGTGGCGAGCCCGGTGACCACGCCCCGCCGGGTTCCGCGCAGGCCCGCCTCCGGCGTCCCCGGTGCCCCGCGCTCCCCGGGGGTGCCGCGCTCTTTGGGCGTCCCGCTTTTCCCGGGGGTGCCGTGTGTCGCGCTCATGGCCGCATCCACAGCCGGTCGGCCCCGGGCCCGGGTGACCGGAGGCCACGGGCCACCGCGCACCCGGCAACGGACAACCCGCGGTCCGCATACGACTCGTGGGCCCTGTGCGACCCGTGCGTCTCGTGGACCCCGTACAACCCGTACAACCCGTGCGACCCGTGCGAGTCGTGCGTCCGGGACGGCCGATACAGCGGATACAGCGGATACGACCGCATCCGTCCCCCACCGGTGCCGCCGACCCCCGGAGGGCATGGCAGGCTTGGTGCATGGCCGCGCAGATCAACCCCAGTATTCTCTCCGCCGACTTCTCCCGCCTCGCGGACGAGGCGCAGGCGGTCGCGGGAGCCGACTGGCTCCATGTCGACGTCATGGACAACCATTTCGTCCCGAACCTCACGCTCGGTGTGCCGGTCGTGGAGTCGCTCGCCCGTGCGACGGGCACCCCGCTGGACTGCCACCTGATGATCGAGGCCCCCGATCGCTGGGCGCCCCAGTACGTCGAGGCGGGGGCCGGTTCCGTTACCTTCCACGTCGAGGCGGCCGCCGCGCCCGTGCGGCTGGCCCGGGAGATCCGGGCCAAGGGGGCCAGAGCCTCCATGGCGCTGCGGCCCGCGACGCCTATCGAGCCGTACGAGGACCTGCTCCCCGAGCTCGACATGCTGCTGATCATGACGGTCGAGCCGGGCTTCGGGGGCCAGGCATTCCTCGACATCATGCTTCCGAAGATTCGCCGCACCCGCGAGATGATCAGTAAGCACGGCCTGGACCTCTGGCTCCAGGTCGACGGCGGTGTCTCGGCGTCCACCATCGAGCAGTGCGCCGACGCCGGAGCCGACGTCTTCGTCGCGGGATCCGCCGTGTACGGGGCACAGGACCCGGCCGAGGCGGTACGTGCATTGCGCAACCAGGCCGAGGCAGCCACGGGCAAGGCATCCTGGGCGTGCGACCACTGAGCCACGGGAACGTGAACGGCTCTCCAGCAGGACCGTTCGACCGCGCCGAATCTGCAAGGATGAACGGCGAATCCAGAGTGTGAACAGCAGTGAGGAGATCGCCGTGTCGGGTATGTCGGCGGCGGGCCGTTCAGCCATGCGGATGGGACCCGCTGAGCTGGTGCAGGCGGCGGCCATGGCCCGCCGCTTCTACCTAGAGGGCAAGTCGAAGATCCAGATCGCCGAGGAGTTCGGCGTCAGCCGCTTCAAGGTGGCCAGGGTCCTGGAGACCGCCCTCGAACGGGATCTCGTACGCATCGAGATCCGCGTGCCCGCCGAGCTGGACGCGGAGCGCTCCGACGCGCTGCGCGCCCGCTACGGCCTCAGGCACGCCGTCGTGGTGGAGTCCCCGGCCGAGGCCGCGGAGACACCCGACCCCGAGAACCTGGGAGAGGTGGCCGCCGACCTGCTCGGCGAACTGGTCAACGAAGGAGATGTACTGGGGCTGGCCTGGGGCCGGTCCACCATCCACATGGCGGCGGCCCTGGACCGGCTGGCGCCCTGCACGGTCGTGCAGCTGACGGGCGTGTACGACGCCGGGACCGCCGAGCGCGGCTCGGTGGAGGCCGTACGGCGGGCCGCGCAGGTGTCGGGCGGCGACGCCCACCCCATCTACGCGCCGATGCTGCTGCCGGACGCGGCGACCGCTCAGGCACTGCGCCACCAGACCGGTATCGCACGGGCCTTCGAGTACTTCGACAAGGTCACGGTCGCCTGTGTCTCCATCGGCTCCTGGGAGCCGGGCATCTCGACGGTGCACGACATGCTCACGGATGAGGAGCGGGAGCACTACGCCTCCCTCGGCGTCGCAGCCGAGATGTCCGCGCACCTCTTCGACGCCGACGGGCGCCGGGTCGGCCGCGACCTCGGGGAGCGGTGCATCACGGTCAAGACCGACCAGCTGCGCCGGGTCCCCGAGGTCGTCGCGATCGCCGGCGGGCAGCGCAAGGGCCCCGCGATCGACGCGGTGCTGCGCTCCGGGCTGGTCACCAGCCTGGTGACGGACACCTCGGCCGCCGACTACCTGATGGCGGCGGGACCCGCCCCGAGGTCCGCCCTCAACCGGTCCGACCCGGACGGTCCCTGACCGGGCGAGGGACGAGGGGCGAGGGCGGGCGTGGCAGCATCGGCGTATGGTGCCGCGGCTCCTCCCTCTCTCCTGGCCTGCCTCCTCGTGCTGCCGGCGGGCCCGCTCCTCGCGGGCTGCTCGCCCGGCGGCACCGAGGACCCGCCGCCCGTCCGGGCCGACGGCACGGCCACGGTCCGGGAGGCCGACCTCCCGAGGGAGCGCGGCGCACGCTGGGCCCCGTCGACGCGGGCGGGCCCTTCCCGTACGAGCGGGACGGTGCCGTCCTCGGCGACTTCGAGCGGCTGCTGCCCCGGCGCGAACGCGGCTACCACCACGAGTACACGGTCGGGACACCGGACTCGGCCGACCGCGGGCCCGGCGCGTCGTCACCGGACGCGGCGGTGGGAGGTACTGCGCCGACGCCCCCTACGCATCGTTCAGGACGGTACTGGGATGACGCACGAACTGGCGGGCCGGCTCGTGGTCGCGCTCGACCTCGACGGGGCCACGGACAAGGCAGGCCTGATGGACCGCTGCGCCCGCGCCCTGGACCTGCCGGGCTGGTTCGGCCGCACCTGGGACGCCTTCGCGGACTCCCTCGCCGACCACACGGTCCGGCCCGAAGGCACCGTCGAACATGGACTGCTGATCGTCGTGGACGGCCGGCTGCCCTACGCGACGGCACGCCCCGAGGAGTGGGAGACGGCGCGGGAGGTGTTCGCCGAAGCGGTGCGACGGACCCCGTCACTCACCGTGGCCCTCACCCTCGGAGGTTCCTCCCGGCCGCGTGCCGACCTGCCTGGATGATCGCACCGGAACTGGCGATCCGGTCGTCATGGGACAATGAAGTACGTGCTCTTCCCCCTGGCTGACCTGTCCGGGGGCCACCTCTTATCGACTGGGATGTGCAGCACGTGCGTTTCCTCAACGACATCCAGCCTGCGTACGACCTGACCTACGACGACGTCTTCATGGTGCCCAACCGGTCCGCCGTCGCATCGCGTCAGGACGTGGACCTCAGCTCCCCGGACGGTACGGGCACCACCATCCCGCTCGTCGTCGCCAACATGACGGCCATCGCCGGCCGCCGCATGGCCGAGACGGTGGCCCGCCGCGGCGGGCTTGTGGTCATCCCGCAGGACATCCCGATCGAGGTCGTCACCGAGGTCGTCGCCTGGGTCAAGAGCCGCCACCTGGTCCTCGACACCCCCATCGTGCTGGCCCCGCACCAGACCGTCGCCGACGCGCTCGCCCTGCTGCCCAAGCGCGCGCACAACGCGGGCGTCGTCGTCGACGACGGGCACCGGCCGGTCGGCGTGGTCACCGACACCGACCTGTCCGGTGTGGACCGCTTCACGCAGCTCAGCGAGGTCATGTCCCGCGACCTGCTGCTCGTCGACGCCGGCATGGACCCGCGCGAGGCCTTCAACACCCTCGACGGCGCCAACCGGCGCTACGCCCCCGCCGTGGACAAGGACGGCCGCCTCGCCGGCATCCTCACCCGCAAGGGCGCCCTGCGCGCCACCCTGTACACGCCGGCCACCGACGACCGGGGACGGCTGCGCATCGCCGCGGCCGTCGGCATCAACGGTGACGTCGCGGGCAAGGCCCAGCAACTGCTGGACGCGGGCGTCGACACGCTCGTCATCGACACGGCGCACGGGCACCAGGAATCGATGATCAGCGCGCTCAAGCTGGTCCGCGACCTTGACCCGCAGGTCCCGATCGCCGCGGGCAACGTGGTCTCCGCCACGGGCGTCCGCGACCTGATCGAGGCCGGCGCGGACATCGTCAAGGTCGGCGTCGGCCCCGGCGCCATGTGCACCACCCGCATGATGACCGGCGTCGGCCGGCCGCAGTTCTCCGCGGTCCTGGAGTGCGCTGCGGAGGCGAAGAAGTACGGCAAGCACGTGTGGGCCGACGGCGGTATCCGCCACCCGCGCGACGTGGCGATGGCCCTCGCGGCCGGCGCGTCCAATGTGATGATCGGCTCCTGGTTCGCCGGAACCTTCGAGTCCCCGGGCGACCTTCAGCACGACGCGAACGGCCGCCCCTACAAGGAGTCCTTCGGCATGGCCTCCGCGCGCGCCGTACGCAACCGCACCTCGGAGGAATCGGCCTACGACCGGGCCCGCAAGGCGCTGTTCGAGGAGGGCATCTCCACCTCCCGCATGTTCCTCGACCCGACCCGGCCCGGCGTCGAGGACCTGATCGACTCGGTCATCGCGGGTGTCCGCTCCTCCTGCACCTACGCGGGTGCCGGCTCCCTGGAGGAGTTCGGGGAGAAGACCGTCGTCGGCATCCAGAGCGCCGCCGGGTACGCCGAAGGCAAGCCGCTGCACGTCAGCTGGACCTGACCGAGGTCCCGGCTGCCCGGCCGTCCGGCTCCCGGGCGGCCTTCACGAATCCCGCCGGCCCTGCCGAACTCGCCGAACCCGCCGATCCCGTCCCGGACCTCCCAGAAGCGAAGTGAACCGCCCGCAGTGCTGAACGATCTCGACGAACGCATCGTGCACGCCCTCGCCGAGGACGCCCGCCGCTCCTACGCGGACATCGGCAAGCTCGTCGGCCTGTCCGCGCCCGCCGTCAAGCGGCGCGTGGACCGGCTGCGCGCCACCGGCGCCATCACCGGCTTCACCGTGCGGGTGGACCCCGCCGCCCTCGGCTGGGAGACCGAGGGTTTCGTCGAGATCCACTGCCGCGGAAACACCTCCCCGGAGACCATCCAGCGGGGCCTGGAGCGCTACCAGGAGGTCGTGTCCGCCTCCACCGTCACCGGAGAGGCGGACGCGATCGCCCAGGTCTTCGCCGCCGACATGCGGCACTTCGAACGGGTCCTGGAACGGATCGCGGGGGAGCCCTTCGTCGAGCGGACCAAGTCCGTGCTGGTGCTGTCACCGCTGCTGCGACGATTCTCGTCCGGACCGCCCGCCTGACGGCCGCCCGCACTATCCTCGGTGTCATGACCTGGCGACATTGATCCACCGGTAACGCCTCCCGAGGGCCACCTCGGATGCCGTACGTCCTCCACGTCCGGTGTCCGAACCGCCCTTACGGGAAGGCCCCATGACCTCCACGCCCACGCGTGCGCCCGACCCCCGCGTCCGACGGCTGACGACCACGCTGTACGGCTACGCGTTCCTCGAAGACTTCGTGCTGCTCTACCCGGTGTACGCGCTGCTGTTCAACGACACCGGCCTCACCGTCTGGCAGATCTCCTCCCTGTTCGCCCTCTGGTCGGTCACCGGCGTCCTGCTGGAGGTCCCCTCCGGCGTCTGGGCCGACGCCGTCTCCCGCCGCCTGCTCCTGTGGCTCGGCCCGCTGCTCACCGCCGCCGGCTTCGCCCTGTGGGTACTGCTGCCCTCGTACGGCGCCTTCGCGGTCGGCTTCGTCCTGTGGGGCGCCGGCGGAGCACTCGCCTCCGGGGCGCTGGAGGCCCTGGTCCACGACGAACTGGAGCGGCTCGGCGCGGCCGGCCGCTACGCCCGGATCATGGGCCGGGCCCGCGCGGCCGGCCTGGTGGCCGTAATGGCGGCCATGGGGCTCGCCGGTCCGGTGCTCGGCCGGGGCGGCCACACCGCCGTCGGCGCCGCCAGCGTCCTGGCGTGCCTGCTGACCGCGGCCACCGCCCTCCGGTTCCCGGAACACCGGTCCCCGGCGGCGGGCCACCGCCGCTGGACCGCCCCCCTGCGTGCCGGGCTCGCCGAGGCGCGCGCCGACCGGTCGGTGCGCGGCGCGCTGCTGCTCGTACCGGCCGTCGGCGCGGTGTGGGGCGCCCTCGACGAGTACACGCCGCTGCTGGTGCGGGACACCGGCGTCGCGGACGAGACCGTCCCGTACCTCCTGCTGCTGATCTGGGCCGGTGCCACTGCCGGAAGCCTGCTCGCCGGCGAGGGCGAACGCCTCGGTACGGCCGGACTCGCGGCCCTGCTCGCCGGTGCCGGACTCGCCTTGGCCGTCGGCTCGCTCGCCGGTACGCCCGCCGGGCTGATCCTGGTCGCCCTCGCCTTCGGCGGTTTCCAGGCGGCGACCGTGCTGGCCGACGCACGGCTCCAGCGGCGCATCGGGGACACCGGGCGGGCCACCCTGACCTCGCTCGCGGGCCTGGGCACCGAGCTGGCCACGGTCGCGGTGTTCGGCGGTTATGCCCTGATCGCCTCGCAGAGCCGGCACAGCACGGCCTTCGCCGTGTTCGCGCTGCCGTATGCGGTGACGGCGTTGCTCCTGGTGTTCAAGAGGCCATTGCGCTCGCCGCGAGGCATCCCGTAGGTTGTCCGTCACTCGCTACCGGTGGGTAACATCCGTTGGTATCTGCTTCGCCGCCCAGTAACCCGAGCGTCCTGGGGGAGAGCTGTGCGCCGGCTCATCGGCCGTCCCGCCACGGTTCGCGCCCGCATCGTCGCGCTTGCGTTCGCTCCGGCGTTCGCCCTGCTGGCGTTGTGGACCTTCCCCATGGTGTCGGTCACCGGAGAACTGCGCGCACTGGCCCGGCTCAGGATGTGTACGAGGACTTCGGCACGCCCGTCGACACGGCGATCGGGCAGATCCAGATCGAACGGCGGCTGGCCGCCACCTACTGGGGGACGGGCCACCGTACGTCCGCGACCCTGGACCTCATGGAGCGGCATCGCCGCACCGACCGCGCCGTGAACGCCATGCGCGGCGCGATCCGGGACGGCGATCACGACCGGCTCTCCGGCCCGCAGCGCCATGCCCTCGACGCCATGGTCGGCGCCGCCGAGGAACTGGAGGGACTGCGCCAGCGGGTGCTGCTCGCGACATCTCCTGGGACCGGGGCGCCTGCCCTGCGCGCCGGGCAGGCCGGATGCGGTGGTGACACCGGGCACCAGGGAGGTCGTCCCAGCGGGGTATCGCGCGCGGTGGGTGTGTTTCGTACGGCGGTTGATGGCGGCCTCTCCGCAGATGAAACGGAGGTCACCGTGGCCCCGACGTCGTGCCCGCCCCCTGCGACTCCGGTCGGAAGCAGGCTCCGATCGGGAGTGCGCAACGAATCGCCGCCGATCCCGCACCGGACGCAACGATCCGCTCACCGGCGCGCAACGGCTCCATCTTGCCCGGCCGAGCCGGCCGACCGTACCGTCAATGCGCCCCCCCGAAACCCCGCGTACCGACGAGGAACACGCATGCGTACCGCCCTGCTCCAGAGCTCCGGCCGACCCGGTTCCGTCGCCGGCAACCTCAAGGTCCTCGACGAGGCCGCCGACCGCGCCGCCGCGGCCGGCGCCGGGCTGCTCGTCACACCGGAGCTGTTCCTCACCGGGTACGCGATCGGCCACGACATCGCGGCGCTCGCCGAGCCCGCCGACGGCGACGCGGCCGACGCGGTCGCCCGGACCGCCGCCCGGCACGGGCTCGCCATCGCCTACAGCTACCCGGAGCGCGCGGGTGACACCGTCCACAACTCCACCCAGCTCATCTCCGCGGAGGGCACCCGCCTCGCGAACTACCGGAAGACCCACCTCTTCGGCCCCTTCGAGCAGGACCACTTCGCCCCCGGCGACCAACAGGTCGTCCAGGCCGAGCTGCACGGCCTCACCGTCGGCCTGCTGACCTGCTACGACATCGAGTTCCCTGAGAACGCGCGCGCCCACGCCCTGGCCGGCACCGATCTTCTGCTGGTGCCCACCGCGCTGATGCATCCGTTCCAGTTCGTCGCCGAGCACCTCGTGCCGGTACGGGCGTTCGAGAACCAGATGTACATCGCGTACGTCAACCGGGTCGGCCAGGAGGGCGAGTGGGAGTTCACAGGGCTCTCCACCCTCGCCGGACCCGACGGGGTCGCCCGTACCCGGGCCGGGCGCGGCGAGGAACTGGTTCTCGCCGACGCGGACCCCGTGCTCCTCGCCGCCTCCCGCGAGCACAACCCGTATCTGCGGCACCGCCGCCCCGCCCTGTACGGGCCGCTCGGCTGAACCCCCGCCACCCTCCGCCCCCTTCGACCTCTTTCGCGCAAGGAGTCCGTACCCCATGACGTCCACGGTGCCCAACGCCGTCGAGCACGCCGACGAGCAGCAGCCGCCGATCACCATGTTCGGCCCGGACTTCCCGTACGCGTACGACGACTTCCTCGCCCACCCCGCGGGCCTCGGCCAGATCCCCGCCACGGAGCACGGCACCGAGGTCGCGGTGATCGGCGGCGGCCTGTCCGGCATCATCACCGCCTACGAGCTGATGAAGATGGGCCTCAAGCCCGTCGTGTACGAGGCCGACCGGATCGGTGGCCGACTGCGCACCGTCGGATTCGAGGGCTGCGACCCCGCGCTCACCGCCGAGATGGGCGCGATGCGCTTCCCGCCGTCCTCCACGGCCCTCCAGCACTACATCGACCTGGTGGGCCTTGAGACCCGCCCGTTCCCCAACCCCCTCGCCGCATCGACGCCTTCGACCGTCGTCGACCTCAAGGGCGAGTCCCACTACGCCGAGACCCTCGACGACCTCCCGCAGGTCTACCGGGACGTGGCCGACGCCTGGGCCCGGTGCCTGGAGGAGGGCGCCGACTTCTCCGACATGAACCGCGCCCTGCGCGAGCGCGACGTCCCGCGCATCCGCGAGATCTGGTCCGGGCTCGTCGAGAAGCTCGACGACCAGACCTTCTACGGCTTCCTCTGCGACTCCGAGGCCTTCAGGTCCTTCCGGCACCGCGAGATCTTCGGCCAGGTCGGCTTCGGCACCGGAGGCTGGGACACCGACTTCCCCAACTCCATCCTGGAGGTCCTGCGCGTCGTCTACACCGAGGCCGACGACCATCACCGAGGCATCGTCGGCGGCTCACAGCAGCTGCCGCTGCGCCTGTGGGAGCGCGAGCCGGAGAAGCTCGTCCACTGGCCGTACGGCACCTCGTTGAAGGCCCTGCACGTGGACGGCGAGCCGCGCCCGGCGGTGACGCGGCTGCACCGCACCGCGGGCCACCGCGTCACGGTGACGGACGCGAACGGAGACGTCCGTACCTACAGGGCGGCCGTCTTCACCGCCCAGTCCTGGATGCTGCTGTCCAAGATCGCCTGCGACGACGCGCTCTTCCCGATCGACCACTGGACCGCCATCGAGCGCACCCACTACATGGAGTCCAGCAAGCTCTTCGTGCCCGTCGACCGGCCCTTCTGGCTCGACAAGGACGAGGACACGGGGCGGGACGTCATGTCGATGACGCTGACCGACCGCATGACCCGGGGTACCTATCTGCTGGACGACGGCCCGGACCGGCCCGCCGTCATCTGCCTGTCCTACACCTGGTGCGACGACAGCCTGAAGTGGCTGCCGCTGTCACCGAACGAGCGGATGGAGGTCATGTTGAAGTCGCTGGGCGAGATCTACCCGAAGGCCGACATCAGGAAGCACATCATCGGCAACCCGGTCACCGTCTCCTGGGAGAACGAGCCCTACTTCATGGGCGCGTTCAAGGCCAACCTGCCCGGTCACTACCGTTACCAGCGGCGCCTGTTCACGCACTTCATGCAGGACCGGCTGCCCGAGGACAAGCGGGGCGTCTTCCTCGCCGGCGACGACATCTCCTGGACGGCCGGCTGGGCCGAGGGCGCCGTCCAGACCGCCCTCAACGCCGTCTGGGGCGTCATGCACCACTTCGGGGGAGGGACCGACGGGGCCAATCCCGGGCCCGGTGACGTGTACGACGAGATCGCACCGGTGGAACTCTCCGACGACTGAACCCGGTCGCACAGGGGCGTGGCGACCGGCCGGCCCCGGTTTCCGCTCAGTCGGGCAGCGGCGTGAGCAGCATGCGCCCGGCGAAGCCCACGGCCATGTCGAGGCGTGCGGCGAACTCCTCGGTGACGTCCGGCAGTCCGCGCAGCGCCCACAGCGCGCGGGCCGTCGTCCATGCGGCGTCCCGGGCGCGGTCCAGGCTCCACGCGCCGGTCAGATGAGTGAGGGGATCGGCGAGCTGGAGGATGTCGGGGCCGGGCATCAGGTCCTCGCGGATGCGTTCCTCCAGCGCGACCAGCAGGTCGCCCACCTGCTCGAACTCGTCCTCCAGCCGGGCGGGTTCGCAGCCGAGCGTACGGCAGGTGTCCACGACGGCGAGCGCCAGATCGTGACCGATGTGCGCATTGATGCCCGCCAGTGCGAACTGCAGCGGACGTACGCCGGGATGGTGGCGGAACTGGAACAGCGGACGCCAGCAAGCCGGTGGGCGGCGCCCCTTGGACACCGCTTCGACGGCGGCCAGATAGCGCTCGGCGAACACCACGTTCAGGGTGACCGCCGCCCGCGTGTCCGCGAGCAGACCCGCGTCGATGCGCCGGTCGGCCTCCGTCGTCACCGTGAGGTAGACCCGGTTGAAGACCGCGATCCCGTCCCGGCGGGGCAGGACGGAGTCGAGGGCGCGCATACGGGAGACGACCGTGTCTACGGGATTGTGGACTTGTTCGCATTGCGCCATGAGCGCAGAGTCGCACCTTTAGTGTGGTGCCCGTGGCGGCGGGGCCGGGGCTTCCCCGGAACGTCGGGCCAGGGGTGCCGGGTTTCACTCGATGGGGTGGTGGGTGGGGAACGCGTGGTGCGGTGTCGTGCGGGTGTCTACGATCGGTGATCGTGAAGCTGGTGGTGCAGATCAGACTGCTGCCGACGCCCGTGCAGGCGGCGGCTCTGGAGGCGACCCTGCGCGCCTGCAACGAGGCTGCCACCTGGGTCAGTGAGGTCGCCTTCGAGCAGGGGAAGTTCAAGAACTTTGCACTGCGCAGGCTCACCTACGGGCAGGTCAGGTCGCGGTGGAACCTGGGCGCCCAGGCGGCCCAGCACACGATCAAGAAGGCCTGCGACGCCTACGCCACGCTGAGGGCGAACCTGGCGGCGGGCCGCCTCGGCCGTTCCGGCTCGGCACGCCACCGCCGCGCCACCCAGAAACCCGTCGTTTTCCGTCCCTTCGGCGCTCAGCCCTTCGACGACCGGATGCTCTCGTGGCAGCTCGCCGGGCGGACGGTGTCGGTGTGGACCACCGGCGGGCGGATGAAGGACGTGGCGTTTACCGCCGCGCCGGAGCAGCTGGCCACGCTTGTCCTGTACCGCAGGGGCGAGTCCGATCTCATCAGCCGGGACGGTATGTGGTTCCTGAATGCCACCTGCGAGGTCCCCGAGGCGCCGCTGAACGGTGACCCGGTGGACTTCCTCGGTATCGACCTGGGCATCGTGAACATCGCCACCACGTCGGACGGCGAGATCATGGCCGGGCGTGAACTCAACCGGATCCGGGTCCGCGAGCGCGGCCTGCGCAGCAAGCTGCAGAAGAAGAACACCCCGTCCGCCAGGCGGCGACTGAAGAAACGCCGCCACAAGGAGACACGGCGAGCCAGGGACATCAACCACAAGATCGCGAAACATGTGGTGGCCGAGGCAGAACGCACCGGTCGCGGAATCGCTCTGGAAGACCTGGGCGGAATCCGTGAGCGGGTACGGCTTCGCAAGCCCCAACGGGCCACCCTGCACTCCTGGGCCTTCCATCAGCTCGGGCAGTTCATCGCGTACAAGGCCCGCCGCGCGGGGGTGCCGGTGGTGCACGTCGATCCGGCGTACACCTCCCGTACCTGCGCCGAGTGCGGGTACATCGACAGGGCGAACCGGGTCTGTCAGGCCCGGTTCGCGTGCCGGTCCTGCGGATTCGTTGATCACGCGGACCGGAACGGCTCCCGCAACATCCGCGCTCGCGCGCGGGAGTTGTGGCGACGCGGGGCCCAGTCAACGGCCCCTGCCCCGCTCCCGCGCCAGCGGGACGGGGCTGGACGCAAACGCAGCATCACCGCCAGTGATGCCCGTTGTGCAAGCCCGGGACTCTCAGTCCCGGGTCGTTGACCAACGTCTCCAACTTCCACGCCACCGCCGACGAGATCGCCTACGACCGGCGGGTGCTCGACGCCCTCGGCGGCCCGCCGGGCCTCGGCGCCGTGATCGACACCAGCCGCAACGGCAACGGCGCCCCGGCCGACGAGGAGTGGTGCGACCCCGGAGGCCGCTCCCTCGGCCGGGCCCCGACGCTCAGCACCGGCGAGGCCGGGGTCGACGCCTACCTGTGGGTCAAGCTGCCGGGGGAGTCGGACGGCTGCAAGGGGGCGCCGGGCACCTTCGCCCCGTCGTACGCCTACGACTTGGCGCGCTGAGCGCCTTCGCCGTCCGCCTCGCCGTTGTCCTTCCCGCCGCTCCCGCCGGCATCGGCGCCTTCGTCGCTCGTGTCGTAGGACGAGGTGCCCTCGTCGAGCAGCGGCTCCTGCGTCTTGAGGTGGGCGGGCGCGAAGGCGCGCAGCGCGTGGTACCCCGTGATGACGACGAGCGTGCCGAGCGCGATGCCGCTGAGCGAGAAGGTGTCGGTGAACTCCAGCGTGACGTTGCCGACGCCGATGATGATGCCCGCGGCGGCCGGCACCAGGTTCAGCGGATTGCGCAGGTCCACCTTGGCGTTGGTCCAGATCTGGGCGCCGAGCAGGCCGATCATGCCGTACAGGATGACGGTGATGCCGCCGAGCACACCCCCGGGGACGGCCGCCACGACCGCACCGAACTTCGGGCAGAGGCCGAACAGCAGGGCGAAGCCCGCGGCCGCCCAGTACGCGGCGGTCGAGTAGACGCGGGTCGCCGCCATCACACCGATGTTCTCGGAGTACGTGGTGTTGGGCGGGCCGCCGACGGCGGTGGACAGCATGGAGCCGACGCCGTCGGCGGAGATGGCCGTGCCCAGCTTGTCGTCGAGGTTGTCGCCGGTCATCTCGCCGACGGCCTTGACGTGTCCGGCGTTCTCGGCGATCAGCGCGATGACGACCGGCAGGGCGACCAGGATCGCCGACCACTCGAACGACGGGCCGTGCAGGGTCGGCAGGCCGATCCAGTCGGCCTGGCCGACGCCCGACAGGTCCAGGCGCCAGTGATCGGTGACCTCGCCGCTCGCGTCCGCGGAGTGGATCTGTCCGAAGACCCGGTCGAGGCCCCAGGAGAGGACGTACCCGAAGACCAGTCCGAGGAAGATCGCGATGCGGGACCAGAAACCGCGCAGGCACACCACCGCCAGACCGGTGAACAGCATCACGAACAGGGCGGTCCACTGGTCCTGCGGCCAGTAGGTGGCGGCCGTGACCGGCGCCAGGTTGAAGCCGATCAGCATCACCACCGCACCGGTGACGATCGGGGGCATCGCGGCATGGATGATCCGCGCCCCGAAGTGCCGCACCGCGAGCCCCACCAGGAACAGTGCGGCCCCGACCACGAACACCGCGCCGGTGACGGTGGCGCTGGACCCGCCCTGCGCCCGGATGACCGCGGCGACGCCGACGAAGGACAGCGAGCAGCCCAGATAGCTGGGCACCCGGCCACGTGTGGCCAGCAGGAAGACGATGGTCGCGACGCCCGACATCATGATCGCGAGATTGGGGTCCAGACCCATGAGGACCGGGGCGACGAACGACGCCCCGAACATCGCCACGACGTGCTGGGCGCCGAGTCCCGCGGTGCGGGGCCACGAGAGCCGTTCGTCGGGACGGACCACCGCGCCGGGGGCCGGGGTGCGTCCGTCGCCGTGCAGTGTCCAGCGGACGCCGAGATCCATGGGCTGTCGCTTTCGTCGTTCGTGCAGCGTGTCCGGACCATTGTGAGGGCTGATCAGGCATGCTCCGTTCACGGGGGAGGGCGGGGAGCGTTCGCGCGGAGCGCCCGCCCGGAGAGTCCCCGGGCATGCCCGGTCCCGGGGAACGCGACGGTCAGGGCCGCGGCTCGGGAACCGCCGCGTCGGGCCGGGTGATCTTCACCCGGTCCCCGGCGCGCAGTACGCCCGCGAAGCCGGCCAGACCGCACGACAACACCGTGACCAGGGCGAACGACACCGCCAGACTGGTCGCCTGGGCCAGCAGCCCGATCGCGCTCGGAGCGATCAGCCCCGAGGTGTACGTGATGGTCGCGACGCCCGCGATGGCGAGGCTCGGGTTGCTGCCGCTGCGGCCGGCCGCGGCGAAGCACAGCGGCACCACCACCGCGATGCCGAGACCCATCAGCGCGAAGCCGGCCATCGCCGCCGCGGGGTGCTGCGCGAGGACGATCAGCAGTCCGCCACAGACGGCGACGACACCGCTCGCGCGGACCGTGCGCACCGCGCCGTAGCGGTCCACCACCCGGTCCCCGGTGATCCGGGCGACCGCCATGGTGAGCGTGAAACCGGTGGTGCAGGCCGCCGCGAGACCGGCTGAGGTCTCCAGCTGGTCGCGCAGATAGATCGCCGACCAGTCGAGGCTCGCGCCCTCCGCGAAGACCGCGCAGAAGCCGATCGCGCCGATCAGCAGCGCGGAGCGGGGCGGCAGCGCGAACCTCGGCGGCGGCTCCTCGTCGGCGGCGGACCGCAGATCGAGGACGTGGCCGGCCGCGAGGACGCCCACTACGGTCAGGACACCGGCCGCGAGCGTGTGGTGCAGCCGGGCGTCCGTACCGAGGTGCGCGGCGAGCGTGCCGGCCGCCGAACCGATCAGGGCGCCGGCGCTCCACATGCCGTGCAGTCCGGACATGATCGACCGGTCGAGCCGGTTCTCCACCTCCACGCCGAGGGCGTTCATCGCCACGTCGGACATGCCGGCCGTGGCGCCGTAGACGAACAGGGCCAGGCAGAGGGTGAGCAGGTTCGGGGCGACGGACGGCAGGACCAGCGCGAGCGTCCACAGCGCGATCAGCCCGCGCAGTGCGGTCCGGGCGCCGAAGCGGTGGCTGATGCGCCCCGCCAGCGGCATCGCGACGGACGCGCCGAGCGCGGGGAAGGCGAGCGCGAGCCCCAACTGTCCGGGGCTCACTCCGGCATGGTCCTGGATCCACGGTACGCGGGTGGCGAACGAGCCCGTGACGGCGCCGTGCACGGCGAATACCGCCCCCACGGCGTACCGTGCCCGCCGCACCTCGCGCTGCCCGTACACCTCTGCGCTCATGGTCCCGCCCCTCCCGGTCGCCCAAGGCATCCCTGACGCGCCGCGTAAACTATCAGGGACCCTGCCTGAAAGATAAGGGGATTTTCGCCAGTCCAGTCCAGCCCAGCCCGGTCCGGTCCTGCTGCCGTGACCGCGGCCGCCCGCCGTCGGCAGACCGCCGATCTGGAAGGATCACGCCATGGCCGCATCCCCGAGCACTGCCCGAGCCATCAACGACCGGCTCGCCCTGCGGCTGCTCCAGCAGGAAGGCCCGCTGACGGCCGGGCAGTTGAAGCAGCTGACCGGGTTGTCCCGGCCGACCGTCGCCGACCTCGCCGAGCGGCTGACCGCAGCCGGGCTGATCGCCGTGGTCGGGGAGGCCGGGGAGCAACGGCGTGGACCGAACGCGAAGTTGTACGGGATCGTCGCCGACCGGGCACACCTGGCCGCACTCGATGTGCGGACCGAGGGTGTCGCCGTGGTCGTGTCCGACCTCGTCGGCACGGTCCTGGCCAAGGCCTCCGCACCGATCGCGCCGGCCGCCGGGACAGGCCCGGCCGTGGAGCGGGCGGTGACCCTGGTCGAGCGGACCTTGAAGGAGGCGGGCGCAGACCGGCTGCACACCGTCGGCGTCGGCGTCCCTGGGCTGATCGACCCCGCGAGCGGCGAACTGCGCGACTCCACAGGGCTGCCGGAATGGCACCGCCGACTGGTCGCCGCGCTTCAGGAGCGGCTGCCCGAGGCGCGGGTCAGCCTTGAGAACGAGACCAACCTCGCAGCCCTGGCCGAGCAGCGCGACGGGGCCGCTCGCGGCCGCGACACCTTCGTCCTGCTGTGGCTCGGCCACGGTACCGGCGCGGCCGTGATCCTGGACGGCGCTCTGCGCCGGGGCGCCTCCGGCGGCACGGGTGAGATCGGCTTCCTGCCGGTCCCGGGCACACCGGGCCTGCCGTCGGCCACGGACTGCGGCGGCGGCTTCCACTCCCTCGCGTCGGCGGCGGCGGTCGCGGAACTGGCGGGGGGGTACGGGGTCGTGGCCGAGCCCGGAGGGGAACCGGCGGCGGGAGCGGTACGGGCGGCCGTCGCGCGGGCGGGGGAGGAGCCGGGCTCTGTGGACGCGCGCTTCCTCGACGCCCTCGCCGACCGCGTCGCCGTGGGGGTCGCGTCGGTGGCCGCGCTGCTGGATCCCGGGTGCGTGGTGCTCGGCGGGGAGATCGGACAGGCGGGCGGCGAGGAACTCGCCGCCCGCGTGCAGGACCGGACGGCCCGGATGTCACCGTTGCCCACTGAGGTGCGGGCGAGTGTCCTGGGTGGCGGAGCGGTGCTGCGAGGCGCCCTCCTGACAGCCCGTGACCACGCCCAGGACGAACTCTTCGGCCCGGCCGCGCAGGGGCACGCCCACTGAAGCGCCCTTTCGGCGCCGCGCACGCCCCCTCGGCGCCCGCGGCAGCTCATTCACCTGGTGCGCGCTCACTTGCCCGCGCGTGCGCGCTGCGCCCGGGCCGCCAGGAACTCCTCGAAGGTGCCCTTGCCCACCGCGTGCTCCGGGGCGAGATGGCCGCCGGCACGGAAGGCGCGGTACGCCGCGCCCCAAAGGGGGACCTTGACCACCGCGCGGCGGCGGCCCGCGGCCTCCAGGTAGGAACGCGCCAGGGACTCCAACGTGCGCACCTCCGGCCCGCCCATGTCCGCGACGCGCCCCGCGGGCCCGCCCCGGGCCAGTTCCGCCAGACGGTCCGCGACCTCGGTCACCTCGATCGGCTGGTCCTTCACATGGGCCGGCAGCAGCATCACCGGAGCCTTGCCCAGTCCCTGGAGGAGGGTGAGCACCAGGTCGTGGAACTGGGTCGTACGGAGCACGGTCCAGCCGAGCCCCGACTCCTCGATCAGCCGCTCCACCGCGAACTTGGTCCTGTAGTAGCCGAACGGCACCTGGTCGACGCCGACGATCGAGATGTAGACGACGTGCCCCACCCCGGCCCGCCGCGCCGCCGCCACGAGGTTCTTCGCCGCCTCCTCGTCGCCGCCGCGCGGGGTGGTCGCACAGTGGACGATCGTGTCCACGCCGGTGACGGCCGCGTCCAGCGCATTGCCGCCCCGGCGCAGGTCGACGGCGTACGGCTGGGAGTGCCGGCTGAGCACCCGCACCTCCTGCGCGCCCGTCCGCAGCCGCTCGATGACATGCCGGCCGAGGGTTCCCGTACCGCCGGTCACCAGGATTGTGGTCATGCCGTTCAGCTCCTCAGGTCCTGTCGTCGGACGCGGCGCTCCTGTCGGCGCGCTTTTGCCCAGTTCATCAGGAGAGAGACGGAACGGCCGCCGGGAATGTGACACGGGGCCGCGAACCGGGCCGGAGGGCGAGGTGGTGAGGCCCGGCGGCGGGCAAGGGCCGTCGTCACCGCCGCCGGGCCGGTCTCTGGGGAGGCTGAAGCAGACGGTAAGAGGACTAGACCATTCAGTCAATAGGTATGGACCAGATGTGGGGGGTATTCAGGCGCGCTCCGGTGGCTTCCAAGGGTGCGAAAGAGGGCGGCGGTCGGGTGATCGCGGGCCGTCCTCCGGGAGTCTGCCCTGCGGTGACGGCGTACGGTGTCACTTCCTGTGAGGCAGCCCACATCCGGTGCCCGTATGGACGGCGGGCGGGCGTGGCACACTGGCCCTGTACCAGCAGCAGCGCACTCCGGGGTCGGTGAAAGTCCGAACCGGCGGTTACAGTCCGCGACCCGGCCGCTTCCAGTGGCCGGTTGACCAGGTGAAATTCCTGGACCGACGGTTAAAGTCCGGATGGGAGGCAGTGCGCGGCGGGCGGGCATCCATGCGCGCCGCCGTACCGGTCCGTCCTCGTGACGGGCTCCGTCCGGCGTCGCTCCCGGTGCCTTCGCCCGTTTTCTGTCGTCGTCGACAGCCCCGGAGTCCGTGCCCGAAGAGGCAGGAGGACCCGGGAAGTGTTCACCGGAATCGTCGAAGAACTGGGTGAGATCACCGCCGTCGAGACCCTTGACGACGCCTGTCGTTTCCGGCTGCGAGGCCCCACCGTCACCGAGGGCGCGAAGCACGGCGACTCGATCGCCGTCAACGGTGTCTGCCTCACAGTCGTGGACCACGAGGGCGACGAGTTCACCGCGGACGTGATGGCCGAGACCCTGAACCGCTCCAGCCTCGGCGCCCTGGCCGTCGGCTCCCGCGTCAACCTCGAACGCCCCATGGCCCTGGGCGCCCGCCTCGGCGGCCACATCGTGCAGGGGCACGTCGACGGCACCGGCCGGATCCTCGGGCGCGAGCCGTCCGAGAACTGGGAGATCGTCAGGGTCTCGCTCCCCGCCGAACTCTCCCGCTACGTCGTGGAGAAGGGCTCCATCACGGTCGACGGCATCAGCCTCACCGTCGTCGACGCCGGGCAGGACTTCTTCACCGTCAGCCTGATCCCCACCACCCTCGCCCTGACCACCCTCGGGCTCAAGCAGAGCGGCGACCCGGTCAACCTCGAGGTGGACGTCATCGCCAAATACGTCGAGCGGCTGATCGGCGACCGCGCGATCGGTGTTCCGGCCGTCGGCGTCCCCGTCGTGGACGCTTCGGCCGCCGGTGAGGGGGCCGCGCGGTGAACTGGCTGAACTCGGAGGCTTTCACCCTCTTCGACCAGCACATCAAGTGGTCGGACATGATCGGCAACGTGATCGGTCTGGCGGCCCTGGCCCTCGGCTGGCGGCGCTCCATCTGGACCTGGCCCGCCCAGTTCGTCTCGGGCGTCATCCTCTTCACGGCCTTCGCCACCGCCCACCTCTCCGGCAGCGCGGGCAAGCAGATCGTCGTCATGGTCGTCGCCGCCTGGGGATTCTGGCAGTGGAACCGTGGTCGGCAGCAGGCGCAGGACGGTTCCATCGCGGTGCGGTTCGCCACCGGCCTCGAACGCCTGCTCATGGTGGGCGCCGCGGCGGTCGGCACCCTCGCGGTGGGCGGGCTGTTCACGCTGTACCCGTCCCTGTCCTGGGACCCCTGGCCGGACGCGTACATCTTCGTCGGCACCATCGTCGCCATGTACGCCCAGGCCCGCGGCATGGTCGAGTTCTGGTTCGCCTGGCTGCTGGTCGACCTCGTCGGCGTACCGCTGAACTTCGCCAACGGCTTCGCCTTCTCCGGCTTCGTCTACGTCATCTACGGCGCACTGGTCCTGTGGGGACTGCGCGACTGGTGGCTGCGCTCCCGCGAGGACGCGCGCCCCGCCCTGGAAGGAGCGCAGGCATGAGCACGGCACCCATCCTTCACAGCACCGAGGAGTTCGAGGACCCCATGCTCGACCCGGTCGAACAGGCCATCGCCGACATCGCGGCCGGCCGCCCCGTCGTGGTCGTCGACGACGAGGACCGCGAGAACGAGGGCGACCTCGTCGTCGCCGCCGAGAAGGCGACCCCCGAGATCGTCGCCTTCATGATGAGCGAATGCCGCGGACTGATCTGCGCCCCCATGGAGAGCGACGAACTGGACCGGCTCCGCCTCCCGCAGATGGTCGAGGACAACACCGAGTCGATGAAGACGGCGTTCACCGTCTCCGTCGACGCCTCCGCCGCCCACGGCGTGAGCACCGGCATCTCGGCCGCCGACCGGGCCACCACGCTCCAACTCCTCGCGAGCGGCACCGCAGAGCCCGCCGACCTCGTCCGCCCCGGCCACATCTTCCCGCTGCGCGCCCGCTCCGGTGGCGTACTCGAACGCGACGGCCACACCGAGGCCGCCGTCGACCTCGCCCGCCTCGCGGGACTGCGCCCGGCCGGAGCCATCGTCGAGATCGCCGGCGAGGACGGCCGGATGCTGCGCCTGCCCGAACTGATTCCGTTCGCCCGCAAGCACGGCCTGACGATCATCTCCATCGAGGACCTGATCGCCTACCGCCGTACCTCCGAGCCCACCGTCCGCCGCGAGGCCGAGGTTCGGCTGCCCACCTCCCACGGCGTGTTCACCGCCTACGGCTACCGCTCCACCATTGACGGCGTCGAACATGTCGCCCTCGTCCACGGAGACATCGGCGACGGCCGGGACGTCCTCGTGCGGGTCCACTCCGAATGCCTCACCGGCGACATCTTCGGCTCCCAGCGCTGCGACTGCGGCCCCCAGCTGGACGCCTCCCTGGACCGCATCCAGACGGAGGGGCGGGGCGTCGTCGTCTACCTGCGCGGACACGAGGGGCGCGGCATCGGCCTGATGTCCAAGCTGCGCGCCTACGAACTCCAGGAACGCGGACGCGACACCCTCGACGCCAACCTCGAGCTCGGCCTGCCCGCCGACGCCCGCGACTACGCCGCCGGCGCGCAGATACTCGCCGACCTCGGGGTGCGCGGAGTCCGCCTGCTGACCAACAACCCCGACAAGTCCCAGGCACTCGTCCGGTACGGCATCGAGGTCACCGGCCGCGAGCCGATGCCCGTCACCGCCGGCGAGCACAACATCCGCTACCTGCGCACCAAGCGCGACCGGATGGGCCACGACCTGCCCTGGCTGGACACGCCGACCGTGCCCGCCTGCGGCAACCAATGACAGCGCCCGCCCGGGGCGACCACCCACCACGGCAGCCGGCAGGAGAGCCTGCCCGCGGCGGCCGGCAAGAGAATCATCGAGGAGAGACGTGAGCGGCAAGGGTGCACCGGAACTGTCCGTACGCAACGTGGAGGACCTCCGCGTCGCCGTCGTCGCGGCACAGTGGCACGAGAAGGTGATGGACGGACTGGTCGACGGCGCCCTGCGCGCCCTGCACGACCTCGGCATCGACGAGCCGACCCTGCTGCGGGTCCCCGGCAGCTGGGAACTCCCGGTCGTCGCCAAGGTCCTCGCCGGACGCGGCTACGACGCGGTCGTCGCCCTCGGCGTCGTCATCCGGGGCGGCACACCCCACTTCGAGTACGTGTGCCAGGGCGTCACCCAGGGACTCACCCAGGTCAGCACCGACACCGGCGTGCCCGTCGGCTTCGGCCTGCTCACCTGCGACACCGAGGAACAGGCGCTGGACCGTGCCGGACTGCCCGGCTCCACCGAGGACAAGGGGCACGAGGCGGTCACGGCGGCGGTGGCGACCGCGGCCACGCTGCGTTCGGTATCCGAACCCTGGCGGTGAGCAGCCCCCGACACCGCGTAGGGTGAGGACCACCATGTCCAAGAAGACGTTCGAGGAGCTCTTCACCGAGCTCCAGCACAAGGCCGCGCACGGCGACCCCGCCACCTCCCGCACCGCCGAACTGGTGGAAAAGGGCGTCCATGCCATCGGCAAGAAGGTCGTCGAGGAGGCCGCCGAGGTCTGGATGGCCGCCGAGCACGAGGGCAAGGAAGCGGCCGCCGAGGAGATCTCGCAGCTGCTCTACCACGTTCAGGTGATGATGGTCGCCCGAGGCATCTCCCTCGACGACGTCTACGCCCATCTATGAGCGCGGACAGCCCCTCCCACCCCTGATACGACAACACCGCAAAGGAAGCCGACCTCATGCTGCGCATCGCACTCCCCAACAAGGGTTCACTGGCAGGCCCTGCGGCGGAGATGCTGCATGAGGCCGGCTACCAGCAGCGCCGGGAGTCGAAGGAACTGAGGATTGTCGACCCGGTCAACGAGGTCGAGTTCTTCTACCTCCGCCCCCGCGACATCGCCATCTACGTCTCGTCCGGCCGTCTCGACATCGGCATCACCGGCCGCGACCTCCTGATCGACTCCGGCGCCGGGGCCGAGGAGATCCTGCCTCTCGGCTTCGCCCGCTCCACCTTCCGCTTCGCCGCCAAGCCCAGCGCCGCCAAGAGCGTCGCGGACCTGAACGGCAGCACGGTCGCCACCTCCTACGAGGGCATCGTCGCGCGGCACCTCGCCGACCAGGGCATCGACGCCACCGTGGTCCACCTCGACGGTGCCGTCGAGACCGCCATCGAACTCGGTGTCGCCGAGGTCATCGCGGACGTGGTCGAGACCGGCACCTCCCTGCGCAACGCGGGCCTGGAGGTCATCGGCGAACCGATCATGACCTCCGAGGCCATCGTCATCCGCCGCACCGGCGCCGAGGCCGGGGCCGACGACACCGTCGAGTCCAAGGTGAGCCAGTTCCTGCGGCGCCTCCAGGGCGTCCTCGTCGCCCGCACCTACGTGATGATGGACTACGACTGCCGGGTCGAGCAGCTGGAGAAGGCCGTCGCGCTGACCCCCGGCCTGGAGTCCCCGACCGTGTCCCCGCTGCACAACGAGGGCTGGGTTGCCGTCCGTGCCATGGTCCCCTCCAAGGAGGCCCAGCGGATCATGGACGATCTCTACGACCTCGGCGCCCGCGCCATCCTCACCACGGCCATCCACGCCTGCCGTCTCTGACCCGGACCGATCCCGGAGCCGCACCATGCCGGACGCCACCCCCGACACCTCCCCGGATGCCACCCCGGGCACCCCGTCGGACCAACTGCCCGCCCTGCCCGTCACCTTCCGGCCGGGCCGGACCCGCGCGGTGCTGCTCACCGCGGCCGTCGCGCTCTTCGCGGCCATCTCCCTGATCGCGCTGCTGCTGAAGCAGCTCAACCCGGGCGAGCGCCTCAGCTTCGTGTTCACCGCCGCCCTCCTGGCCGGAGCCCTGGTCCTGCTGGCCCGGCCGAGGGTCGACGCCGACGAGACGGGCGTCACCGTCGTCAACATCGTGACCCGGCGCCGGCTGGAGTGGGCCCAGATCCTTCAGGTGAACCTCCGTCCGGGTGACCCCTGGGTCTTCCTCGACCTCAGCGACGGCACCAGCCTGCCGGTGCTCGGCATCCAGCCGGGCATCGCCCGGGAGCGCGCCATCGCCGACGCGCGGGCCCTGCGGGCGCTCGCCGTGGCACGGACCACGACCACCGGCCGGACCTCCCAGGGCTGATCCGGGAACACCTCGGGGACATGTCGGGGTTGTCCACCCTGCCGCAGTCGCCACTGTCTTGATTAATCTGTTGGGCACAGGCGCGACGACCGCGCCCTCGCCCCTGCCGCCCCGCCCGGTGCCCCAGGGGCTCCAGCTACCCGAGGAGTGACCCTCTCCGGCGATGGACGGATCGTCCTGCAGTACCTGCGCCGCCCCCTGTCGACATAGCGCGAACCCACTCTCCGAGGTCCGCGACCGTGCACAAGCGGCGGCATCATGACCACCCCTCTGCTGCTCCTCGCAGCCGCGTTCCTGCTGATTCTCGCCAACGGGTTCTTCGTGGCCGCCGAGTTCGGCCTGGTCACCGTCGAGAGGCCGGATGCCGAACAGGCCGCCGCCGGCGGCGACCGGCGCGCCCGCCGGGTCGTCGAGTCACTCAAGGAGCTGTCCTTCCAGCTCTCCGGCACCCAGCTCGGTATCACCCTCACCTCCCTGGCCGTCGGTATGCTCGCCGAACCCGCACTCGCCGAACTGCTGCACGGCCCCATCACCGGCATCGGCGTCCCCACCGGCGCGGTCTCCACCGTCGCCGTGGTCATCGGCATGCTGCTGGCTTCCGCCGTGCAGATGGTCATCGGCGAACTCGTGCCCAAGAACTGGGCGGTGTCCCGCCCCCTGCAGGTCGCGCGGTTCGTCGCCGGCCCGCAGCATGCTTTCGCCCGCGTGTTCCGCCCGGTCATCGCCGGGCTCAACGCCGTGGCCAACCGGCTCGTGCGCACCCTGGGCATCGAGCCCACCACAGAACTGGCCTCTGCCCGCAGCCCCGGCGAACTCGTCTCCCTGGCCCGGCACTCCGCGCGGGCCGGCGCCCTGGAACAGGACACCGCGGACCTCTTCGTACGGACCCTGTCCCTGGCCGGGCTGACCGCGCAGCACGTCATGACCCCGCGCGTGAAGGTCAGCGCCCTGCAGGACTCCGCGACCGCCGAGGACGTGGTGAACCTGACCCGGGCCACCGGCCTGTCCCGCTTCCCCGTCTACCGGGAGCGGATCGACGAGGTCGTCGGCATGGTCCACCTCAAGGACGCCCTCGCGGTGCCTCCGCCCGACCGGCTGCGCACCCCCGTCGGCGGCATCGCCCGCCCCGCGCTGCTCGTCCCCGAATCCCTGCCCGTACGGCCGCTGCTGGCACGGCTGCGCAGCGGGCAGCCCATCGCGGTCGTCGTCGACGAGTACGGCGGCACGGCCGGTGTCGTCACCCTGGAGGACATCGTCGAGGAGATTGTCGGCGAGGTCCTCGACGAACACGACGACCTGCTCGGCGAGGCCCTCGAGCCCGTCCCCGCTCCGCCGGAGGACGGCAGTCCCGCCTGGGACGTCGACGGCAGCGTCCGCGTCGACGTTCTGCTCCGCACAGGCCTCGACGTGCCCGACGGGCCCTACGAGACCGTCGCCGGCCTGGTCGCCGATCTGCTCGGCCGGATCCCGGCCGTCGGTGACCGCGCGGAACTGCCCGGCTGGCGGCTTTCGGTGCGCCGCGTCGGACACAACCGCGCCGAGCGCGTCCGCCTGGTCCGAGCAGCCGAGGCGGCTCCGCCGCTCGTGGAGGCAGCCGGATGAGCCTGCTGCCACTCCTGTTCGCCGCGCTGCTCGTCCTCGCCAACGGCTTCTTCGTGGGCGCAGAGTTCGCGCTGGTCTCCGTGCGCCGCAGCCAGATCGAACCGCTCGGCACCGCACGAGCCCGCCAGGTCCTGTACGGGCTCGAGCATCTGCCGCAGATGATGGCGGCGGCCCAGTTCGGCATCACCGTCTGCTCGCTGACCCTCGGCGCGGTCGCCGAACCGACGGTCGCCCGCCTGCTGGAGCCGGTCTTCGGATGGATGCGTCTGCCGCACGGCATGATTCATCCGCTCGGCTACGTCATCGCGCTCGCCGCGGTGGTCTTCTTCCACCTCGTCATCGGCGAGATGGTTCCGAAGAACCTCGCGATGGCGGCCCCCGAGAAGGCCGCGCTGTGGCTGAGCCCCGGACTGGTCTGGTTCGCCCGCCCGTGCAGACCCGTCACGGTGGCCCTCGGCGCCTGCGCCCAGGCCGTCCTGCGGGCCTTTCGCGTCGAGCCTAAGGACGAGATCGAGGCCGTCTTCACCAGCGAGCAGCTCAACCGGCTCGTCGAGGACGCCGGTCAGGCGGGCCTCCTCGACCCCGAGGAGGCAGAGCGCCTGGAGGACGCCCTGGAACTGGGCTCTCGCCCGGTGACGGATGTACTGCTGCCCCGGGAGTCACTGGTGATGGTCGGCTCCGAGGTCACCCCGGCCCGGATCGTGGAACTGACCGCCCGCACCGGGTACTCCCGGTTCCCGGTCGCCGCACCCGATGGCGCCTTCATGGGCTACCTGCACGTCAAGGACATACTCGACCTGGAGGAGCCTGACCGGGCGGTGCCGCAGGAGCTCTGGCGGCGCATGCCGACCCTCGGGCCCGAAGTCCCACTCGACGACGCCCTCACCGTGATGCGCCGCGCCGCCACCCACCTCGCCCAGGTGGCCGACGCGTCCGGCCGGGTACGGGGCCTGGTGGCCCTGGAGGACGTCCTGGAACTGCTGGTGGGCGAGGTCCGGGACCCGGCGCACCGCGAGAGACCGGGCACGCAGGCGAACGGCGCGACGCGGCCCGGCGCCGGATCGAGGCCTGACCCCGGAACGCGGCCCGGCACCGGATCACCACCGGACAGTGGAGCGCGGCCCGGCACGGGGGCGGCTGCCGGGGTGACCGAACCCAGGAGCGGCGCCCAGAAGGGAGCGCTCACCGGCTGACATCAGGGGCACGGTACCCCGGGAGCAAGCACCGGAGTGCGTACCGGCGGATATGCCGGCGGGTGTGCCGGGCAGGAGCCGTGGGGATCCGTCGGTGTCACGCCGCCGGAGGGTCCTGCGGTCCCCGCCCGGACAGCACCTCCCCGTACGCCTGCATCAGATCCGGCAGCCGCAGCGTCGCCAGGTCCTCCCGGGTCAGCGTGCCCGGATACGCCGGATACGCCGACAGCCGCAGATCCCGGTACGCGCAGCTCTTCTCGTACAGGGTCCGCAGGAAGCGCCCGTTGCCCAGCTCGTCGATCCACCCCTGGTCCACCACGTGCCCGGCGATGGACCGCAGTTCGTCCAGCGCCTCCTCGTCCCACACGTCGCTGTTCTCGGCGGCCAGCACCTCGCCGATCGCGGTGAGTTCAAGGGGCCGGTAGGAGGGGAAATCGACGCGGGTGGTGAAACGGGAGGACAGACCAGGGTTGGCACCCAGGAGGCGGTCCATGCCCTCCGGGTAGCCGGCCAGTATGACCACCAGATGGTCGCGGTTGTCCTCGGCCCGCTTCAGCAGTACCTGGAGCGCCTCGTCGCCGTACGCGTCGCCCTTGCCGTAGCCGGAGTTGGAGAGTGCGTAGGCCTCGTCGACGAAGAGGACCCCGCCGAGCGCGGAGTCGATCAGCTCGTTGGCCTTCACCGCCGTCTGTCCCAAGTACTCGCCGACCAGATCGGCCCGCTGGGCCTCTACGAGATGGTCGCCGCCGAGCAGCCCGAGGGCGTAGAAGACCCGGCCCAGGATGCGGGCCACCGTGGTCTTGCCGGTGCCGGACGGCCCGGAGAAGACGAAGTGCCGTTTCGGCGGCTGTACCGGCAGCCCCTGCCCGGCCCGCAGCCGCGCCATGTTCAGCTGCGCCGACAACGCCTTGACCTGGCGCTTCACCGGTTCCAGGCCGACCATGCGCTCCAGCTCGGCGAGCGCTTCCTCCAGTAAGGCGGGATCGGTGGGGCCGGTCGGCAGTGGCGTCACCGGGTCGCCCGCCCGCGCGCGCACCGAAGGGCCCGTGACCGGCGGCAGGGGCGCGGGCGGCGGATCCGGCTCGGACAGCATCAGATCGCGGCCCTCGGTGTCGAACAGCGGGTCGAGGGTGTCCGGCCCGTCCAGCAGATCCGCGCCCGCACCGCCGAGCCCGACCGCGCCGAGGTCGGCACCGTCGTCGTAGCCGTCCCCCTCGGAGATGGCGGCGAGCCGGGCCGACGTGTCCATGAACGCGGGGTCGACCCGGTGCACTGCCCGGTACAGGGGGAGCGCTGCGGCGCTGCGGCCGGTGCCCTCGTGGGCGCGCGCCAGCCAGTAGCGCAGCTCCTTGCGCTGCGGCTGCTCGCTGCGGCAGCGCATCAGGGCCGCCGACAGCAGCGGTTCGGCCTGCCCGTACATCTCCAGACGCACCCGGGCCATCCCCCCGAACAGACCCGTCTCGATCCCGAGCAGCGGATCACCGTGCAGCGGGTCGGTGTGCCGTACCAACTGCTCCCAGTCCTTGACCAGATAGGCGCGGCAGGCGTGCAGGAAGCGGACCTGCGGGTCGGTGTCCACCGGAGGGAGCCCGGCAAGGGCGCGGTCCAGCTCGGGGACATGGCGGCCGTCCAGCCAGTGGGAGGCGTGCGCGAGCAGCAGATCGCGCGGGCTCTCCAGCACCGGCTGCACCCACCAGCCGAGCCAGTACCAGGAGTTGAGGGCGCGGCGGTGCCGGGCGCGCTGTTCGCCGAAACGGCCCCGGTGCCGGAACATCCGCAGCAGCGAGGCCGTCGTGTCGACGCGCAGCGCGTGCAGCCCGAGCCAGCCGTCCGCCATCCCCGGGTCGATCCGCACCGCGGCCCGGAACTCCTCCTCGGCCTGTGGATAGGCGCCCATCGTGTAGGCGTCCACGCCCCGCAGCCAGGCGAGGTCGGCAGGGGCCTGCGGGCCCTGCGTGCCGAAGTCCATCACGTCCCCCACAAACCGTGCCCCGTCGGTATGCCTTACCGGCCCTCGCCCGCCGGCTGCCCTGGGGCGAACCGCTGTGCCGCGGACCGGAGTTGCACGGTGCGCGAAGCAACGTCCGTAGGTCGCACCGAAGGCATCGTACCTGCGGCGCCGCGACCTCCGTAGGGGGCCGTACCCGCAGCGGGACGACAGGGGGAAGGGGAGCGTCCGCACTATGTTGTGACCGAGGGTGATCGTCATATGCCGCTCGGCGTCCGGAAGAGGTGAAGAAGGCAGAACGAAGCCCCCGATCACGGGGGAACAACCGGGGGCTTCGCGTCTGTGGGCGGCTCCGAATGGCCGCACATTGAAAACGTAAGACCTGTACGGCCCCCGGTCAAGCGGAGTTGGAGCACTCCGGCGGCTTGCCCGGGAGAGGTTCTTCGCAAGTTCAACACACCGCGGACGACTCGTCACCGTGCGTGAGGGGTGGGTTCGGATCAGCAGCCCCGGCAGGCCCGGGAAGCACCTCATATCCCTTCCCGCGCTCCCGAACCAGCTGGTCGGCGAAGGGGCGTGACGGGTCGTCGGTGAAGTGCCGCTGCTCCGCCCCGACCCAACCGTCCCAGAATTCCCGCTGCTCCTCCCCGTCCCGCGCCCGCCCCCGCGACCAGGAGGCCTCCGCGGGCAGGTCCATCCACAGCAGCAGCGCCAAATACGGCCGCAGCGCCCGCCGCCCCGCGCCGACGCCCTCGACGACGACCACCGGGGCGGGCGGCAGCGGGCGCGGCGGTCCGAAGGCGCGGGCCCGCCAGTCGTAGGGGGTGTAGGACGTCTGCTCGCCGCGGCCGAGCGGACCGATCACCTGGCTCAGCAGCCGCCCGGTCCAGCCGAACAGCTCCTCATGGCTGGCGATGTCGTCGAGCCGCAGCACGGGGGCGCCGTCCAGTGCGTCGGCCAGCAGTCCGGCGAACGTGGACTTCCCGGAGCCGGCGTGTCCGTCGACACCGACCAGCCGGACCGGTCCGCAGGAGGGGGCGAGCCGGCGAATGCGGGAGACGAGATCGTGCATGACTGGTTCCGGGGTGAGGCGGGTCGGGGCGGGGTGGGGAGAGACGGTGACGGAGTCTCATTCTAGAACCTCCCTGCCCTCCCGGAACGATCCGCACAGCCGCACAGCCGCACAGCCGCACAGCCGCACAGCCGCCGAACCGCTGATCAGTCGAGCTGCCGAACCACCGCCGGCTGCCGCCGCGCGTGTCATTGGTCGAGTCCGATGACGGTCGGCGCGGCCCGGCCCGGGGTGCTGGCGGGGCCCGCCCCGGTGCGTCCATAGTGGGCGGGCGTCGCTCCACCCGGTGGACGCGGTCCGTCCGGCCCGCGTCCACCGGGTGGAGCGACTCCGAGCCCGACTCCGACACCTGGGGGGTCCTTCACCCATGAGCAGAGCCGAACAGCCGTCCCGCAGAACCCTCCTGGCTGCGGCGGTCGTCGCCGCCGTCGCGTCGAGCGCGGGCCCGGCGTCCGCCGGCACCGCGACCGGCCTGCCCGCCGGCACGGCAGGCGGCTCCGCGGACCCCGAAGCGGCCGCGGCCCGCCGCGTCGACAACCGGGCCTGGACCTCGTACGGCGACTGGCGTGCCGGCAGCGCCGGGGGCACCCGCGCCGTCGCGGGCGTCCGCCCCGGCCTGGTGATCGCGAAGGCGGCCGGCACCACCGACTACATCGATCCGCACACCGGCCGCACCGCCGCATGGGAGTACGCGACCTGGACCTCGCCCGTCCACCGGCTCACCGTGCCGGCGACGGAGGCCGTCGTCTCCTGGAACGCGCGCACTCCCGACGGCACCTGGATCCAGGCCGAGTTGCAGGGCGCGTACACGGACGGCACCGACACGCCCTGGTACGTGATGGGCCGCTGGGCGGCCGGCGACCAGGACATCCGGCGTACCTCGGTGGACGACCAGAGCGACGGCCGCAGCACGGTGTGGACCGACACCCTCGCCGTCGACGACGCGGCCTCGGGCCTGCGCCTGGTCTCGTACCGGCTGCGGCTGACCCTCCACCGCCGTCCCGGCACCTCGCTCACCCCAACCGTGTGGCGGCTCGGTGCGATGGGCTCCGACGTCCCCGACCGCTTCACCGTCCCGGCGTCCGCCCCCGGCCCGGCCCGGGAACTGATCGTCCCGCGCTACTCGCAGGAGATCCACAAGGGCCAGTACCCGGAGTACGACAACGGCGGCGAGGCCTGGTGCAGTCCGACCTCCTCGCAGATGATCGTCGAGTACTGGGGCGGACGGCTCACCGAGGAGCAACTGGCCTGGGTCGACCCGTCCTACGCCGACCCGCAGGTGTGCCACGCGGCCCGCCACACCTACGACCACCAGTACGCGGGCTGCGGCAACTGGCCGTTCAACGCGGCCTACGCGGCCACTTTCGAGGGCCTCCAGGGCGTCGTCACCCGGCTCGGCTCGCTGACCGACCTGGAGACGCTGATCGCGGCGGGCATCCCGGTCATCACGTCCCAGTCCTTCCGCGAGGAGGAGTTGACCGGAGCGGGGTACGGCACTGCCGGGCACCTCATGACCGTGATCGGCTTCACTTCCGACGGCGACGTCATCGCCAACGATCCCGCCTCCCCGGACAATGCGTCGGTCCGCCGCGTCTACCGGCGCCGCGAATGGGAGAACATCTGGCTGCGGACGAAGCGATATGGCGCAAACGGCCAGGTCAGAGGGGGTACGGGCGGAGTCTGCTACATCTTCTGGCCCGTCAACTCAACACCACGTCAGCAGCGCGTTCTGCGGTCGCTCGGACTGGCCTGACCATGTGAGGCCCCACGGCCGCCTCACGACCGCAGGCTGGACGGCGGCATCGCCCTGGCCCGGCTGCTCGCACGCTCCCAGGCAGTGATCCCGGTGCCGGGGGCCGGCCGCCCGGTTTCCATCCAGGACTCGGCTCAGGCTGTGGAACTCAGGCTGAGCACGGAGGAGCCGGGGCGGCTCGAGGCCGCTCTGCCGGGCTGAATGACCGTGCCCCCGGACATGGCCGGACGGTGTACTGGCACCCAGGAGCCGTGCGACTCGGCACCTGCGCCAACCGGTCCGTGCGGCGGGCTCCGTCCGGTCGTCCGACGGTCGTCGGAGGGCCCGCCGCACCGCACCGGCGCGTACCGTGTGACCAAGCTCTCGGCCGCAAAAGCCGCTCATGGTGGCAAGGTGGACAGTGCCGTGGGGGAGTCCACGGCCCCCGAGACCAGCGAGAAGCCATGACCGCGAACGCAGCCACCGCCACAGCCCCTGCCGCCGTCCCCGGTGCCCGCACCGGCGGCCCTCGGGAGGACGGCCCGAAGATTTTTGAGCACGTCATGGGATGGGCCCTCGTCGTGGTCGTCGCGATGTTCGTGACGCAGCTCGGGCTCCTCTGACCTTCGGGCCGCTCCGGCCTTCGGACTGCTTTGGCCTCCGGACCGCTCCGACCTGCCGCGAGGGCCGACCTGCCATACTGCGGATGTCCCGTCCTCCGCAGGAAGCCAGGTCAGGATTGAATATCAGTCAGCAATCTGCCGTGCGCCCCGGAGCGCGCAGCACCGAGCGTTCGCTGGCACGTCGTGCCGAACTCATCGCCATCGGCCGGAAACTGTTCGCCGACACGTCGTACGACGCGCTCTCCATGGACGACATCGCACGTCAGGCGCATGTTGCCAAGGGGCTGATCTACTACTACTTCCACTCCAAGCGGGGCTACTACCTCGCCATCATCCGCGACTCGGTCGACGGCCTGGTCGCCTTCGCCGCGGGTGGTGTCGAGCTGCCGCCCGCCCAGCGGGTGCACCGCACCGTCGACAGCTATCTGCGCTACGCCGAGCACAACCAGGCCGCGTACCGCACGATCGTCAGCGGCGGCGTCGGCTTCGACGCCGAGGTGCACGCCGTCCGGGACGGGGTGCGCGAGGCGATCGTCGCGACCATCGCCGAAGGCGCGTACGGGACCGCCGACATCACGCCCGTGGCGCGGATGGGCCTGCTGTCCTGGGTCTGCAGCGTCGAGGGCGCCACCCTCGACTGGATCGACCGCCCCGGGCTGCCCCGCGAGACCATGTGCGAGCTGCTGGTGAAGACGCTCGGCGGAGCCATGCGCGCCATCGAGGAACTGGACCCCGCGCACCCGGCCCCGGAGCCCGCCCGTCGCGACGCCTGACACCACGGGCGCCACGCCGGGGGCGGAGGTCCCCCGGGGGACCTCCGCCCCCGGCGTGGCGCCCGTGGTTACCTGATCGCGCCGATCAGTTCACCGTTCGCGGTGTCGCCGCTCAGCTCCCAGAAGAACGTGCCGGCGAGACCCTGCTGGTCCTTGTAGTCCATTTTGGTCGCGACGGTGGCCGGGGTGTCGTAACTCCACCAGTCGTTGCCGCACTTGGCGTAGGCGGTACCGCCGACCGTGCCGGTCGCCGGGCACTTTTCCTTGAGTGCCTTGTAGTCGTCGATGCCCGGCTCGTACGTACCCGTCGCCGGACCGGTCGCGGTGCCACCGGGCTCGGACTGCGTGACGCCCGTCCAGCCGCGGCCGTAGAAGCCGATGCCGAGCAGCAGCTTGGAGGCCGGGATGCCTAGGCCCTTGAGCTTCGCGATGGTCGCCGCGGTGTGCGTGTCGGCCTTCGGGATGCCGTCGTAGGTGGTCAGCGGCGAGTGCGGGGCGGTGGGACCGGCGGCGTCCCAGGCGCCGAAGAAGTCGTACGTCATCGGGTTGTACCAGTCGACGTACCCGGCGGCGCCGGCGTAGTCCGCCGCGTCGATCTTGCCGCCGACCGTGGCGTCGGCGGTGATCGCCGCGGTGACCAGGTTGTCGGAGCCGAACCTGGCGCGCAGCGTGGACATCAGGTCCGTAAAGGACTCCCGGCCGCTGGTGTCACAGGTGGCGCCGCAGGCGTTCGGGTACTCCCAGTCGATGTCGATGCCGTCGAAGACGTCGGCCCACTGCGAGTTCTCGACCAGGTCGTAGCAGGACTGGGCGAACGCGGCCGGGTCCTTCGCGGCCTCGCCGAAGCCGCCGGACCAGGTCCAGCCGCCGAACGACCACAGCACCTTCAGGTCGGGGTGCTTCTCCTTCAGTTCGCGCAGCTGGTTGAAGGTGCCGCGCAGCGGCTGGTCCCAGGTGTCGGCCACGCCGTCGACGGACTCGGCGGCGGTGTAGGCCCGCTCGGTGGCCGCGTAGTTGTCGCCCATCGCGCACTTGCCGCCGGTGACGTTGCCGAAGGCGTAGTTGATGTGCGTGAGCTTGTCCGCGGAGCCCGAGGTATCGATGTTCTTGACGTGGTACACGCGGTCGTAGGTACCCCATTCGGTGAAGTAACCGATGATCCTGGAACTTGCGGCGGCCTCCTGAGCCGGGGTCGCCGCGGCGGTCGAGGTGCCCGCACCGGCGAGCAGTCCGGCGCCGAGCGCGGCGGCGCAGGCGGCGGACACGAGCGCCCGCAGAGGGCGGTGGCGGTGGGGGGATTGCATCCGGTGTGTCTCCTCGTGGGGGAGGGGAAACGCGAGCCGTTTGGCATGAACGCGGTGACTCGGTGGAGCGAAACAGTAGGAGGACTAGACCAGTGCGGTCAATGGTGCGGACCAATTTCAGCGTCCGGAAAATTCTTCGAGTAAGCGGTCGTTAACAAGTGACGTGCCCTGCTCGATCGGGCATACTCACAGCTCACAGCGGCTGGCCGACTGCCTCCGAGACCCGGAGGCCGATCCCTTGGCCAGGCGCCGGAACGACCCGGCGGAGTCGCCCCCAACCCGAGGCGCAGAGCCGCCGACGTGCCCGAACAGGGAGGAGAGCGTCGCCATGTCCGACCACGCCCCGCAGCCGGTGGACCGGCAACTGCCCACGGACGAGGCGCGGGACCTGATCTCGCTCGTCCGCGACATCGCGCAGCGCGAGATCGCCCCGAAGGCGGCAGAGGAGGAGGACGCGGCCCGCTTCCCGCGCGAGGTATTCACCCTGCTCTCCGGGTCCGGACTGCTCGGCCTGCCCTACGACTCCGCGTACGGCGGTGGGGACCAGCCGTACGAGGTCTACCTCCAGGTCCTCGAGGAGCTTGCCGCGGCCCGCCTGACCGTCGGCCTCGGGGTCAGCGTGCACACCCTCGCCTGTTACGCGCTCGCCGCCCACGGCACCAAGGAGCAGCAGGCCGAGTACCTGCCGGCGATGCTCGGCGGGGGCCTGCTCGGCGCCTACTGCCTCTCCGAGCCGTCCTCCGGGTCGGACGCGGCCTCACTGCGCACCAGGGCGGTGCGTGAAGGCGGGGGAGACTGGGCGCTCACCGGCACCAAGGCGTGGATCACGCACGGCGGTATCGCGGACTTCTACACCGTCATGGCCCGCACCGGCGAGGAGGGCCCGCGCGGAATCACCGCGTTCCTGGTCCCCGGCGACGCCGAAGGGCTGAGCGCGGCCGTACCGGAGAAGAAGATGGGCATGAAGGGCTCGCCCACCGCGCAGGTCCACTTCGACGGCGTACCGGTTTCCGACGGCCGGCGGATCGGCGAGGAGGGGCAGGGCTTCGCGATCGCCCTGTCTGCGCTGGACGGCGGACGGCTCGGCATCGCGGCCTGCGCGATCGGCCTGGCGCAGGCCGCGCTCGACGAGGCGCTCGGTTACGCGTCCGGGCGACGGCAGTTCGGGCGGCCGATCGCCGACTTCCAGGGGCTGCGGTTCATGCTCGCGGACATGGCCACGCAGATCGAGGCCGGGCGCGCGCTGTATCTTGCGGCGGCCCGACTACGGGACGCCGGGCGGCCGTTCGCCAAGCAGGCGGCCATGGCGAAGCTGCACTGCACGGACACGGCGATGCGGGTCACCACCGACGCCGTCCAGATCCTCGGCGGCTACGGCTACACCGCGGACTTCCCGGCCGAGCGCTACATGCGCGAGGCCAAGGTCCTGCAGATCGTCGAGGGAACGAACCAGATCCAGCGCATGGTCATCGCCCGCCATCTCGCGGGGCCGCAGACGAGCTGAACTGACCGAGCCCCCGCCAGGGCGCCGCGAGCCGAGCCCACTCCGGGTCGTGCCGTCCGGGCAGGGTGCGGCCCTTGTCGGCCCAGGCCCGCATCAGTTCCCGGTAGATCGGTGGATCCGGCAGCTGGGGCAGTGGCAGCGGCGCCGCGGGTACGGTCAGCGGCGCGACCGCGGTGCGGACCATGGGCTGCGGTGCGGGCTGAGGTTCGGGTGGCGGGGCGAGGGCAAGTCGTTGACGCCCGGTCGTCGAGCGCGTGGGGGTCGTCATACCTGGGCAACGCGGGAGCGACCGGGCAGGTCACCGACCGCCCGAATAGTGCGTGCGTTCACGGCCGACCGGTCGACCGGATGGTCCGGCTTCCGGCATCCGGCGGCGCACCGCGTAGTGCGGGTCGCGGTGCGCGTGGCGGGCGTGACGCGCGTGCCGGTACGCCGGGTGCGTCCGGTGCGCGTCCGTGGGCCGTTCGGCGCCGGACGGGGCGGCCAAGGGCGGACAGGGGCGGCTCAGGCCGCGTGGCGCCGTATGGCGGGGACCCTCATCGGGCGCGAAGCCGGACCCCCGACGTGCGAGAACGGCTGGGTGCGCCAGTCAAGCCCCTGAGGGAGCGTCAGCAGCAGGGCGGTGTCCTGCTCCTGGGGCGTGGCGGACTCGTCCGCCGGCCGAGCGTCGTCGGCACTGCGGCCCGTACCGGCGCAGACCGTCAGCCCGAACGGGTTCCACGGCGTGGCGCACAACGCGTGCTCCGGCAGGACCTCCTCGTCCGCGAGCAGGGCGATTGGCTGCGCGCAGTCCGGGCACACGACCCGGTACATCTCGAAGGTGTCGTACGCGTCGAGTTCGTCGTCGAGCGCGTCGGGATCGACGTAATCCGGGACGAGTTCGACGACCGGCTGCTGCCGCTTGGGCGTGCTGCGACCAGGGCGCTTAAGACTCTGCATGGGTTCTCCCCCTCGGGCTGGGCCGTGAAGGCGCTGCGGCCTCGACCACAGCAAGCACTTCCCGTCCCCCGTCGGGGGTAATCACGAGAACATCACGGAGACCGTTCGAAGGCTGTGGTGTTCGTCACACGCCGATCGCAGGTGCCCCCTGCGACGGCTTTGTCCCCCGCCCGGCCCGGGACGGACGCCCGGCACATCACGAACCGGCCATGACCTGGACAGCTCAGGTATCCGATGGGATCAACGGCACTGTAGGTTCTTGCGCCATGGAGGAGCTGGACCGACAGATCGTGCAGCTGCTCGTCAAGGACGGGCGGATGAGCTACACAGACCTGGGCAAGGCCACGGGCCTGTCCACGTCGGCCGTGCACCAGCGGGTGCGCAGACTGGAACAGCGTGGCGTCATCCGCGGCTACGCCGCGGTTGTCGACCCGGATGCCGTCGGCCTGCCCATGACCGCCTTCATCTCGGTCAAGCCGTTCGACCCCAGCGCCCCCGACGACATCGCGGACCGCCTCGCCGGCGCGCCCGAGATCGAGGCCTGCCACAGCGTCGCGGGCGACGAGAACTACATCCTCAAGGTGCGCGTGGCCACCCCGCACCAACTGGAGGAACTGCTCGCGCGGGTGCGCTCGCTGGCGGGTGTCTCCACCCGGACGACCGTGGTCCTGTCCACGCCGTACGAAGCCCGGCCGCCGCGCGTCTGAAACCGTCACCCGCGCGGGAGCGTCGGCGTGCGCGGGCGTACGGGGCGCACCCAAGGCGTGAACAGAGCGGCCCTGGGTGCGGGCCGGGCCCTCCGAGGGGCGAGACTGTGGCCATGAGCGAACGCACCGCCCCGCCGCACACAGACCCGTCGCGCACCGTCCTGCTCCGCCGCGGAGAGGTCCACAGCCCCGCCGACCCCTTCGCCACCGCGATGGTCGTCGAGGGCGGTCAGGTCGCCTGGGTCGGTTCCGAGGGTGCCGCCGACTCCTTCGCGGACGGGGTGGACGAGGTGATCGACCTCGACGGGGCGCTGGTCACCCCGGCGTTCGCCGACGCTCATGTGCACACCACGGCCACCGGACTGGCGCTCACCGGCCTCGATCTGTCCGAGGCGCCCTCCCTGGAGGCCGCATTGGCCCGGGTGCGGGAGTTCGCCGTCGCCCGACCGGCCGACAGGGTCCTGCTCGGCCACGGCTGGGACGCCGCACGCTGGCCCGGCGGTCGTCCACCGACCCGCGCCGAACTCGACGCGGCCACCGGCGGGCGCCCCCTGTACCTCAGCCGGATCGACGTCCACTCCGCGGTGGTCAGCACCGCGCTGCTCGACCTCGTCGCCCGCGAGGGCGCCGGCGAGGTCACCCGCGAGGACGGGCCTCTCACCGGCGACGCCCATCACGCCGTACGCGCCGCCGCCCTGGGTGCCGTCACCCCCGCCCAGCGCACCGAGGCCCAGCGCGCCGCGCTGGCGCACGCCGCCTCGCTCGGCATCGGCACCGTCCACGAGTGCGGCGGCCCGGAGATCTCCTCCGAGGACGACTTCACCGGCCTGCTGCGGCTCGCCGCCGAGGGACCCGGCCCGCGTGTCGTCGGCTACTGGGCCGAGCGGAACGTCGCCAGGGCGCGCGACCTGGGCGCGGCCGGCGCCGCGGGCGACCTGTTCGCCGACGGCGCCCTCGGCTCGCACACCGCGTGCCTGCACGCCCCGTACGCCGACGCCGGCCACACCGGCACCGCCCACCTGGACGCCGCCGCGATCGCCGCCCACGTCGTCGACTGCACCGAGGCGGGCCTCCAAGCGGGCTTCCACGCCATCGGCGACGCCGCCGTCGCCGCGGTGACCGGGGGAGTGCGCGCCGCCGCCGAGAAGGTCGGCCTCGACCGCATCCGCGCCGCCCGGCACCGCGTCGAACACGCCGAGATGCTCACCCCCTCGACCATTGCCGCCTTCGCCGAATTCGGCCTGACCGCCTCCGTCCAGCCCGCCTTCGACGCCCTGTGGGGCGGCGAGGACGGCATGTACGCCCGGCGCCTGGGCACGGAGCGGGCCCGCACCCTGAACCCCTTCGCGGCCCTGCTGCGCGCCGGTGTCCCGCTCGCCTTCGGCTCCGACAGTCCGGTCACCCCTCTCGACCCGTGGGGCACCGTCCGGGCTGCAGCCTTCCACCGCACGCCGGAGCACCGCGTCTCCGTGCGCGCCGCGTTCACCGCGCACACGCGCGGCGGCTGGCGGGCGATCGGGCGCGACGACGGGGGCGTCCTGGTGCCGGGCGCGCCCGCCGACTACGCCGTCTGGCACACCGGTGCTCTCGTGGTGCAGGCACCCGACGACCGGGTGGCACGGTGGTCCACCGACCCCCGCTCCGGCACCCCCGGCCTGCCGGACCTGACCCCGGGCGGTGACCTGCCCGTCTGCCGGCGCACGGTGGTCGGCGGACGCACGGTCTTCGTACGGCCGGGCGAGTGATCTACGCCGGTCGCTCGGTGACGATCATGTGGCGTGCCCCCGTCGTGCGACCTGCGCGTCTCCCCGCTGACCAGGCATGAGAACCACATGGCGCAGGTCGAGCGGTTGTTGACAGGCAGCGGCGGGGGGCCGGTAGGTTCGGCCGGGGACACCGACGCCCGACCGGGGAACTTCCGCTCACTCGCGGCGGCGCCGCCGGGCCAGGGACGGTGTGCCGCACGGTCCATCGCCACTGGGAGCCGGCTCAGCGTCGGCGCGCCGAGGGAACGTTCCGGCGGGTCGGGAAGGTGTGCCCCCGGGTGGGGCCCGGTCGCTCAGTAGACAACGGCTTCAGGTCGACTCGCAGCCAGCGGGTCCCAGGTCGGCCCGAAGGGCGCCGGGCACCCCTCCGCCGTACACGGAATGGCACGCTGCTGCCCGATCCTCGGAAGACCCTCGGAAACCAACAGCATCATATGAACGTCTTTTCACGTCATCGCAGGTTGCTGTGACCACTATGGTGGGACTCTGCACAGGAGATGAAGGGGCTTCAGTGAACGACGGCGACGGGACCCGCGCGGCGGAGGCCCAGGGGAGGACTTTCGGCCCGCTCGGCAAGGCTTTGGTGATCATTCCGACCTACAACGAGGCGGAGAACATCAAGGCGATCGTCGGCCGGGTGCGCAAGGCCGTTCCCGAGGCGGACGTTCTCGTCGCCGACGACAACAGCCCCGACGGCACCGGCGCGCTCGCCGACGAAATGGCCGCCGAGGACGACCAGGTCCAAGTGCTGCACCGCAAGGGCAAGGAGGGCCTGGGCGCCGCCTACCTCGCGGGCTTCCACTGGGGCGCGGAGCACGGCTACGGCGTACTGGTCGAGATGGACGCCGACGGCTCCCACCAGCCCGAGGAGCTGCCCCGTCTGCTCACCGCGCTCAAGGGCGCCGACCTGGTGCTCGGTTCACGCTGGGTGCCAGGTGGCCGGGTGGTCAACTGGCCCAAGTCCCGTGAGTACATCTCGCGCGGCGGCAGCCTCTACTCGCGCGTGGCGCTCGATCTGCCGCTGCGCGACATCACCGGCGGCTTCCGCGCGTTCCGGCGTGAGACCCTGGAGGGTCTCGGCCTGGACGAGGTGGCCTCCCAGGGCTACTGTTTCCAGGTCGATCTCGCCCGTCGCACGGTCAAGGCCGGCTACCACGTCGTCGAGGTGCCCATCACCTTCGTCGAGCGGGAACTCGGCGATTCGAAGATGAGCCGCGACATTCTCGTCGAGGCGTTGTGGCGGGTCACGGCGTGGGGCGTGGGGGAGAGGGTCGGCAAGGTTTTCGGACGCGAGGACGACAAGCGGGCCGGGCCGCCGAAGCCGAGCGAGCGGGCAGAGCAGGCTGCCGGGCCGACGGAGGCCGAGCGGTCCGGGCATACGGAGCAGGTCAAGCCGTAGGACCGGCCTGTCCGTTCGGACTGTCCCAGCGTCGCGCGTCCCTGGGGCCCGCTGTTCCGGAGGGCCCGCTTATCCCGTACTGAGCCGGCGTTCGGCACACTGGGAGTATGACGACTGGCGCTCAGACCCCGAACCCCGCCCGGCCCCGGCGCTCCAGGCTGCGTACCTTCCTGCCGCTCGGCGTCGCCGCGTGGCTGGTGCTGGAGATCTGGCTGCTCACGATCGTCGCCGGGGCGTCGAACGGGCTGGTGGTCTTCCTGGTGCTGCTGGCCGGTCTGGTTCTCGGCTCGGTGGCCATCAAGCGGGCCGGCCGGCGCGCCTTCAAGAGCCTCACCGAGACGCTGCAACAGCAGCAGAACGGCGTGCTGACCGAGCCGCGCCCGAACAGCGAGGGCAACGGCCTGATGATGCTGGGCGGACTGCTGCTGATCATTCCCGGCCTGGTCTCCGACGCGGTCGGTCTGCTCCTGCTCGTGCCCCCGGTCCAGAAGGCCCTGAGCCGCTACGCCGAGCGCACCCTCGAGCGCAAACTTCGCGAGGCCGCCGGGGGCTCCCTGGGCGATGCCTTCCAACAGGCGCGTATCCACCGGCCCGACGGCAAGGTCGTCCAGGGCGAGGTGATCCGGGACGAGCCCGGGGCCACGCCGGGCGACTTCCCGCAAGGGCCCCGCCCGCCGCTCTCCCGCTGAGAGTCACTGAGCGCCGCCGAGGTCTGAGAGCCGCAGGGGCGCCGGGCGCCGACAGATCAGCCGGACGCACAGAGGACCGCGGGCGCCGTACCTACTAGGTACGGCGCCCGCGGTCCTGTGTGCTGCTGTGCTGAGTTCTCCCGGCCGGATCCTTCGCCGGGATCAAGCCGACTTTCGGCTGTCCCGGGGATGAACCGCAATGTTCATCGCACCGGAGCGCAGAACGGCGAGACGCTCCTCGAGAACCTCTTCGAGTTCCTCTCGGGTGCGTCGCTCCATCAGCATGTCCCAATGCGTACGCGCGGGCTTGGCCTTCTTTTCCTCGGGGCCGTCGCCGTCAACCAGGAGTGCCTGGGCACCGCAGACCTTGCACTCCCACTCCGGCGGGATTTCCGCCTCGACCGAGAAGGGCATCTCGAAGCGGTGCCCCTTCTCGCATGCGTACTCCACGGCCTGGCGCGGGGCCAGGTCGATGCCGCGGTCCGTCTCGTAGCTGGTCACCACGAGGCGCGTGCCGCGAAGAGCTCGCTCACTCATGAATCGTGCCTCCCGGGCTTGTCGCCCACAGGACAGGTGTCGCTGTCGTCGTCATCCGGTCAACGTCCGGTCGGCGGTAAAGATTCCCGTTCCGGGCCATGTGTCGCCGTCGTAGCCGCAGCCTTCTCAACCAGTGCAGTACCCACCGGCGCCTGGTTTGTCACACCTGATGGCAGGTATGACACAGCGTTTCGGCATCTTTGACGCGCAGTAACGGTACACCTGGCAGGCCAAACGCGTACACTACCGCCCTTTCGTCCCGAGTGCTAAATCCTCTCCGGAACGGGATTCCCCGCTTCGACGATGGCCCGGCGCACGGGCACCCGCGCGAGCAGCGCGAAACCGAGTACGAAGAAGGCCACCAGCGAGATGATCGCGTCCCGGTAGCTTCCCGTGAGCTGGTAGGTCAGCCCGAACAGCAGCGGCCCGAGCCAGCTCATCCCGCGGTCGCTCAGTTCGTACGCCGAGAAGTACTCGGCCTCCTTGCCGGGGGGCACGAGGTGCGAGAACAGCGACCGGGACAGCGCTTGGCTGCCGCCGAGGACCAGGCCGATCCCCGCGGCCAGGACGAAGAACCACACCGGCTCCCCGGCGGGCAGGAAGTATCCGGCGGCCAGTGTCACCGTCCAGGCGACCAGCGAGCCGAGGATCGTGCGCTTCGCCCCGTGGATCCGGGCCAGCCGACCCAGTGCCAGCGCGCCCACCACCGCCAGCACCTGGACCAGCAGCACGGCCACGATGAGAGTGGACTGCCCGAGCCCCAGCTCCTTCGAGCCGTAGACCGAGGCCTGCGAGATCACCGTCTGGATACCGTCGTTGTAGACCAGGTACGCCAGGAGGAAGGCGAGTGTCAGCGGGTGACGGCGCATGTCGCGGAGGGTCGCCGCGAGCTGCCGGAAGCCGGTCGGGGCGCCCGCCTCCCGCGCGGGGGCGCGGCGGTCGCGCAGCCGTCGCAGCGGCACCAGGGTGAAGGCACCCCACCACAGGCCCGCCGACGCCAGGCAGATCCGAACCGCCATGCCCTCGGAGAGCCCGAAACTGTCATGCGCGGTGTAGAGGATCAGATTGGCGACGAGGACCAGGGCGCCCGCCGCGTAGCCGAAGGCCCAGCCCCGCGAGGAGACCGCGTCCCGCTCCTGGGGCGTCGCGATCTGTGGCAGGTAGGAGTTGTAGAGCATCATCGCCACGGACTGCGCCGCGTTCGCCACGACCAGCAGCGCGCCGCCCAGCAGATAGCGCTCGCCGTCGAGGAGGAACATGCACGCCGTCGCGGCGGCCCCGGTGTAGGCGGCGGCCGCGAGCAGCGGCTTCTTGCGGCCGGTGCGGTCGGCGGCGGCGCCCACCAGCGGCATCGCGAGCACCGCCAGGATCACTGACAGGGAGACCGCGTACGCGAAGAAGGACCCCGCGCGCACCGGAATGCCGAACGGATGTACGAACCCGTCCGTGTCTGCGGCGGCCTCGGTGACCGATGTCAGATAGGGGCCGAGGAACACGGTGAGCACGCTCGTGGAGTACACGGAGCATGCCCAGTCGTAGACGTACCAGCCGCGCTGCTCGTACCGTCGGCCGGCCGCCTCGTCCGCCACCGACGGTCGCACGGTGTCGTTGCCCACCCGTGCCCTCGCTTCCCCGTGAACGCGCTCGGTGGCCGGGCAGGGTGTCAGACCCAGATGCCGCGGTCCTCCATGACCTTGCGCAGTGTGTCGATGTGATCGGTCATGATGCCATCCACCCCCAGGTCCAGGAGCCGGTGCATCCGCTCGGGCTCGTTGACCGTCCACACGTGCACCTGGAGCCCGCGCGCATGGGCGGTGCGCACGAAGCGGCGGTCCACCACCGGGACGCCGGACTGGGCCTCCGGTACCTGGGCGGCGACGGCCGACCGGCGCACCGTTACCGGTACCCCCCACGAGCGCAGCCGGAGGTTCAGCACCCCCCGAGTGCCGTACGACGTCGCGAGGCGGGGCCCGGCCAGCCGCTGGGCGCGCACCACGCGGGCCTCGGAGAACGAGCCGAGGCAGACCCGGTCCCAGGCGTCCGTCCTCTCGATCAGGTCCAGGAAGGGCAGGAGGGCCGGCTCGGCCTTGACGTCGACGTTCCACCGCACCTCGGGGAAGGCGGTGAGCAGCTCCTCGAACAGGGGCACCGGCTCCTGGCCCGCCACGCGCGCCTGCTCCACGTCCCGCCAGGGCAGGTCGGCGATCTGGCCGGCTCCGTCCGTCACCCGGTCCAGGGTCGCGTCGTGGAACGCGACGAGCCGGCCGTCGCGGGTGACATGGACATCGGTCTCGATGTAGCGGTAGCCCGCCTCGACGGCGCACCGGAACTGGCGCGCGGTGTTCTCCAGGCCCTCCGCCGCACCACCGCGGTGGGCGAAGGCGATCGGGCCGGGATGGTCGAGGTACGGGTGGCGTATCCGTGGAGTCACGGACGCAGTATCGCCCCGCGCGGTTGACCTGTGGCAACGACCGTGCTGCCGTCGGATGCCCGGGGAACGGCGAACACCCGCAGGAACAGCTGGGCGAGCGGGCCGATCGTCACCGCGTACAGCAGGGTCGCCACGCCCACGGTGCCGCCGAGGAGGAAGCCCGTGGCGACCACCATGACCTCGATCACTGTGCGCACCAGCCGGATCGATACCCCCGTGCGCCGGTGCAGGCCCGTCATCAGCCCGTCGCGCGGACCGGGCCCGAAGCGCGCCGCGATGTACAGCCCCGTCGCCGCGCCGTTCAGAACGATGCCGGCCGCCGTCATCGCCACTCGGACGACCGTGCCGTGCGCCTCGGGCACCACGGTCAGGGTCGCGTCCATGGCCGCCCCGATCACCAGGACGTTGGAGACGGTTCCCAGCCCCGGGCGCTGGCGCAGCGGGATCCAGAGCAGCAGCACGGCCGCGCCCAGGACGGTCAGCACCACGCCCATCGACAGGCCAGTGTGCTCGGACAGGCCCTGGTGCAGCACGTTCCACGGCTCCAGGCCGAGCCCGGACCTGACCAGCAGCGCCGAGCTCGCGCCGTACAGCGCCAGTCCGGCGTACAGCTGGAACAGCCGCCGTGCGAGATGTCCGTGCCGGGGCGGGTGGCTGGACAAGGTGACCCCCTGTGGTGGAAGTGGACCGACGCATGACACCCTGTGGCGTGGATGGAGATCTCATCCATGGCCAATTCAGGGAAGGTGGACTGATTCGGATGGCGCAGTGGACCTCAGCGGTGGGTGCGGCGCAGCTCGCCCGGCTGCTCAACTCCCAGCAGGACCGCCCGGCCGGCCCCGGCACCCGCCGCCCGCCCGCCTACCGGGCCCTCGCCGACGGCATCCGGCTCCTGGTGCTCGAAGGGCGCGTCCCCGTGGCCGCCAGGCTGCCCGCCGAGCGGGAACTGGCCCTGGCCCTCTCCGTCAGCCGCACCACCGTGGCGGCCGCCTACGAGGCGCTGCGCGGAGAGGGTTTCCTGGAGTCACGGCGCGGTGCCGGCAGCTGGACCGCCGTCCCGGCCGGAAACCCGGTCCCCGCGCGGGGGCTGGAACCGCTGCCCCCCGAGGCCCTCGGCTCGATGATCGACCTCGGCTGCGCCGCGCCGCCCGCGCCCGAGCCCTGGCTCACCCGCGCCGTGCAGGGCGCTCTGGAGGAACTGCCGCCCTACGCACACACCCACGGCGACTACCCGGCCGGACTGCCCGCGCTGCGCGCGACGATCGCCGACCGGTACACCGCGCGGGGCATCCCGACCATGCCTGAGCAGATCATGGTGACGACCGGGGCGATGGGCGCCATCGACGCCATCTGCCACCTCTTCGGCGGACGGGGCGAGCGCATCGCCGTCGAGTCGCCGTCCTACGCCAACATCCTCCAGCTGATGCGGGAGGCCGGGGCCCGGCTGATCCCCGTGGCCATGGCGGAAGGGCTGGCCGGCTGGGACATGGATCGCTGGCGCCAGGTGCTCCGCGAGGCGGCACCGCGCATCGCGTACGTCGTCGCCGACTTCCACAACCCGACCGGCGCGCTCGCCGACGAGGACCAGCGCCGCCGGCTCGTGGACGCGGCGCGCTCGGCGGGGACGGTGCTGGTCGCCGACGAGACGATGAGCGAGCTCTGGCTCGACCCGGACGTGAAGATGCCGCGCCCCGTGTGCGCCTTCGACCCGGCGGGGTCGACGGTGATCACGGTCGGCTCGGCGAGCAAGGCCTTCTGGGCCGGTCTGCGTATCGGCTGGGTGCGCGCGGCCCCCGACGTGATCCGCAGTCTCGTCGCCGCGCGCGCGTACGCCGATCTGGGCACGCCCGTCCTGGAACAGCTGGCGGTGAACTGGCTGTTCGGCACGGACGGCTGGGAGCGGGCCGTGGAGATACGGCGCGCACAGGCCCGGGAGAACCGGGACGCGCTGGTCGGGGCGGTGCGCCGGGAGCTGCCCGACTGGGAGTTCGAGGTTCCGCGGGGCGGGCTCACCCTGTGGGTGCGCACCGGAGGGCTTTCGGGATCGCGGATCGCCGAGGCCGGAGAACGGGTCGGAGTACGGGCACCGTCAGGGCCCCGCTTCGGGGTCGACGGGGCGTTCGAGGGGTATGTGCGGCTGCCCTTCACCGTGGGCGGCGCGGTGGCCGAGGAGGCGGCGGTACGGCTGGCCGCGGCGGCACGGATAGTCGAGAACGGCGGGACGTCGGGGGTGGAGATGCCACGCATCTTCGTGGCGTAGCGGACGGAGCGGCGCCTGCGCCCGGGGCGGCGCGGGTGTGCCCGCTGGTGCGCGGCGGGCCGTCAGGAGGATTCGGCGGCGGCCGCCTCCGCGGGAACCGGCTCCAGAGGGGCCTTGTCCGTGTCCGCCGCATACGTGTCTGTGACGGTCTTGTCCACGGCAGGCAGGTCCACGGGCTTCTTCTCCAGGGAGTGCTTGCCCATGAGCGCCGCGTCCGCCGGGGCTCTGCGCACGGGGTCGGATTCCGGGGCCGTCCGCTCCGGCTCCGTCTGTGCGTCGTCCCGAGCGGAGCGGGCCGGGAGCAGGTCCAGTACCGCCTGCCGATGGTGGGCGCTGGTCGTGTCGTCGTACGGGTTCGGCGTGACCGGGACCTGGAGGCGGTGCACCGGACCCGTGCCCAGGCGGGCGTAGCCGCGACCCGCGGGGACGTGATCGAGGGGTGTGGTGTGCGGGGGAGCGCCCAGGACGGCCGTCACCTGCTCCGGAGTCGCGGGCCCGAGGACGACACGTGCGCGTGCGTGCTGCCGTACCGCGTCGTTGAGGGTCTCCAGGCTGTCGAGCTGATCGGCGACGACGACCGTGACGTTCGCCGGGCGGCCGTGCCGCAGCGGGACCTGGAGCAGCGACTGGGGGTCCTCCCGGCCGTCGGCGGCGGCGAGGTGCGTGAACGTGCTCGGGCGGTCCAGCAGGATCCACAGCGGCCGCTTGGTGTCCTCGGGCGGCGGATCGCCCGCCTGGTGGGCGCGGTTGGCGGCGATCAGACGGCGCTCCGTCTCGTGCGCGGCCCACTGGAGACTCTCCAGCACCCCCGCCAGGCCGCACTCGACGGCGAGCACGCCGTCCCGGCCGGTCAGGCACGCGTACTCGCCGGTGCCGCCACCGTCGATGATCACCACGTCGCCGTGGCGCAGCGCCTGGAGGGCGACGGAGCGCAGCAGGGTGGAAGTGCCGCTGCCGGGCTGCCCGGCCGCCAGCAGGTGAGGTTCGGTGGAGCGGATGCCGGTGCGCCAGACGACCGGGGGGACGTCGCGCTGCTCCTCGCCGTGGGTGAGCGGCAGGGTTCGGCGCACCTGTGTGGGGTCGGTGAAACCCAGGACCGTCTCACCGGGAGACGTGACGAAGCGCTGGGCGGCGATGTCGGCGAATAGCGGGGCGAGGACCTGGACCGTGAGCTGGTTGCCCTCCTCGTCCCAGGCGAAGTGGTATTCGCGACCGCGCCCCGACTTGGCGGCGAGCAGATGCTCGATCCGCGCGCGGGACTCCGCCTCGCCGTCGGTGTAGTACGCGGGGTAGGCGATCACCAGGTGCGTGATGCGGCCGGTGCCGTCGAACTCGTACGCCGGGAAGGCCTTCTCCCACGAGCCGCCGTGGGCGTACAGGGGGTCGGGGTCACCGGCCGAGGAGAAGTACGGCGCCAGGGCGTCGTACAGCGACTTCAGGCGCTGGGTCTGCGTCTCGTCGGGGCCCTCGGGTGCGGCCGGGGCGCGGTCCCGGCCCTGCCAGGCCGCTGTCGCCATCAGGGTGATGACGGCGAGCAGCGGACCGTACGGGAGCAGCAGCACGACCAGGACCACCGACGCCGCCAGGAAGAGCAGCGCGCCGCGCCGGTCCTTGGGGGTGTCGAGCAACCTGCGCCGCCCGGCCGAGGCCAGCCGGTGCAGTCCGCGCACGATCGTGATCAGCGGGTGGAGGACGTCGGTGGCGCTGTCGGCCGCCGTCCGGGCCAGCTCCCGGCTCCGGGCGAGGTGAGCGCCGCGGTTGCTCAGGATGCGGGGGAGGGGGCGCCGGGCCACTGCTGCCTCCAGGGCGTGGGATACGGGCGGGCGGGGGCTTGGGGGGCTTGAGTCAGAATTTGATGCCGCCGAGAAGGCCGGCCAGGCTCTCGCCGCCGGCCTTGATGCTCGGCGCGATGGCCGTACTGGCCAGATAGAAGCCGAACAGCATCGCCACCACGGCGTGCAACAGCTTCAGGTCGTCCTTGCGGCAGAAAATGAAGAGGACGATGCCGAGCAGGACGACGCCTGAGATCGAGAGGATCATGTGAGTTCTCCTGGTTCACGGGGGGACAGTCACCATGAGTACTTCCAGAATCACAGAATGTATCCATACGATAAAAGGTGCAACTGGGTGAAGATCAGTTGATTTCGCCCGGTCGGCGGACTGTTCCCGGCCTGAACGACGTGGGCGGTTGCGCACGGTCGAGCCTGCCGTGATCTTTACCTCGGGCACGTCGGCCCATGTGCCGCGCGAGCCAGTACCCTGGCGATTCACCTGTACGGCTCTGCACCGCTCGCAGACGTACGCCCTGTTTCCGATATGCGGAATGATCCGTGGTGAGAGGCGGTCCGGCCGATATGACTGAAGCCCCCGACCCCGAGGTCGTGGAGCTGGCGACCAAGATCTTCGACATGGCCCGGAGTGGCCGGACCGAGGAGCTCGTGGCCTACGTCGAGGCGGGCGTGCCGGCCAACCTCACCAACGACCGTGGCGACTCGCTCGTGATGCTCGCCGCCTACCACGGCCACGCCGACGCGGTCCGTGCGTTGCTGGAGCGCGGCGCCGACGCCGACCGGATCAACGACCGGGGACAGACCCCGCTCGCGGGAGCCGCCTTCAAGGGCGACACCGAAGTGGTCAAGGCCCTCCTGCAGGGCGGTGCCGATCCGGCCGCCGGCACTCCCTCGGCGATCGACACGGCCCGGATGTTCGGCCGCGCGGAGCTGCTCGAGCTGTTCGGCGTGCACTGAAGCGCACCGGCGAAACGCGCTGAACGGCACTGAATCGCACAGACGCGCACGCTCCGACCGGCGAAGACACGGGAACGGCAGCGGAAACACACAGTAAACGGGGGAGGCGGTACGAGGCCGCCGGAATTCGGTCGCGGCAGATGTGACCGCCGGGTCATCATGACGACGTGATTCACGGACGTGATGGCTGGGCAGATGTTGCCGCACCGCGCGGGCCGTGATGCGGCCCGCATGGGCCACCGACGAGAGGCAGAGGAAGATGGTCTACAGCAAGCAGGAAACGGCGGGCGCCCCGACGTGTTGGCACGCGGCCAGGTAATGCAGGTCCCCGGTTGCGTCGACGCTTGATGTGAGGCTGTTTCCCATGTTCGATCCGGTCATAGCGCCCAGCGGTACGCTGCTTGGCCTGCTCCAACGGGGTCGTGGCGACGGCACGCTGCACGCGCTCACCGCCCCGCGCTCCGAAACGATCGAGGCGCTGAACCACTGCGTGCTCCACGACCCGCGCCACGACTGGCAGGTGGAGAACCGCTCCCTCTACTACGCCCGCCTCTACCTCGACCTGCACGGCGAACTGGACGCCATTGAGGCCCACCTCTTCGATGCCGAGGACGTCCTCGACACCGACGAGTCACGCACCGGCCTTGGCCTCGCCGTGCTCGGACATCTGGCCTCCTACGGCAGGCGGGACGCACTCACCCTGTTGCGCAGGTACGCCGCCCAGGGCGCCAACTGGGCCTGGGCCCTGGACGAGCTGGCCCTCCGGGACGACGACGCGGGCCTGCGCGCCCTCGCCACCCCCGTGCTCGCGCGGTTCGCCACCGACCCCGAGGGCGAGGCCGAACTGGCCACCACCGTCCGCGACGCCTTCGAACCGCGCCCCTGGCGCCTGTGGGCCGACGATCCGCGCGAATCCGTCGCCACGCGTGTGCGGGCCGCCCAGGAAGCCGGCTGCTTCGACCGCTGGCAGCGGCAGATGCGCCCCACCGGGCCCCGCCCCGGGTGGAGCGTGCAGGCCGTGTTCGCATGGGCCCAGCAAGGAATCGAGCGCGGCGCCGCCCTGCATGTCCCGGCCGCCCGCTGCCTCACCGCCGTGGCCGGCCCCGAGGACCGGCCCGAGATCGTCCGTGCCGCCGAGGGCGGCACGGAGGGAGCCCGCTGCACCGCCCTGCGCTACCTCGCCGACGGCAACGATCCGGACGCCCTCACCCTGATCGAGCGCGCCGTGGCCACCGGGCCGGCGCCCGTCGTGGAGGCCGCCGTCGACGCCTTCGAACGGATGCGGAGTCTCGCCGCCGTCGACCGCGCGCGCCGCTGGGCCTGCCGGCCCGACGCCCTGGGCGCCGCCGCCGGCCGCGTCCTTGCCTGCCGGGGCGGTGTCCAGGACCGCGACCTGGTCCTTGCCGCCCTGCGCGAGGCGGTGCGGGGTGAGGGCCCCGACGCGCCGACCCTGTGGACCCTCGTCGACGGCGCCGGACGCCTGGGCATCGCCTGCGCCGCTCCTGCACTCCGCCACATCTACCGCGAGACCGCCTCCTCCCACCTGCGCGGCCGGGCCGCCCGCGCCCTCGCGGCCACCGATCCCTCCTACGGCAGCGGCTTCGCCGTCGAGTGTCTCTGGGACTGCGAGGAGTCCACCCGCGAGATCGCCGCGCGGCACGCCGAGACCGGCGACACCCGGGTCGTCGAGCGCCTGCGCAGGCTCGCCGCCGACCCGGCGGAGGAAGCCGAGGTGCAGACCGCCGTACGCAGCCGGATCGGCCCCGGGGAGACCGTCGTGTGACCGTCCGGGCGCGCGCAGTGTGAACAAGGGATGACCCGTGGGTCAGGCGCGCATGGATGGCGTTCGCCCGCGTGGGTGTGCGATGCAACGCTCATGGGACGTTCCCCCACCGGAAAGATCCACGTTGACGTGGCCACGTCCGGCACGGCGAGAACACCCGTATGCGAGTCGTCATCGTGACCGAATCCTTTCCCCCTGATGTGAACGGCGTGGCTCACTGCGCGCTCCAGACCGCCCGGCACCTCGTCGACCGCGGTCACGCCCCTGTCGTTGTCGCCCCCGCCACCGTGGGCGACGAGCCCGACGACCAGGCTCCGTGCCCCGTCGTCCGGGTCCCCTCCCTTCCGCTCCCGGGCTACCCGCAGGTCCGCGTCGCTCTCCCCAGCCGACGCGTCACCGCGGCGATCGCCGAGCACCGGGCCGATCTCGTCCATCTGGCCAGCCCCTTCGTGCTCGGGGTGCGTGGCATGGCGGCGGCCTCGCGTCTCGGACTGCCCGCCGTCGCCGTCTACCAGACCGACCTCGCCGGGTACGCCCGCACGTACATGGGCGCCGGAGAGGCCGCGGCCTGGCGCCGCATCAGGTCCGTGCACTCGGCCGCCGACCTCACCCTCGCCCCGTCCGGCGCCGCGCAGAACGACCTCCAGGCGCACGGCATCCCCAGGGTCAAGCTGTGGCCGCGCGGCGTGGACACCGTCCGCTTCCGACCCGGCCTGCGCGACGAGGCGCTGCGCCGGGAACTCGCCCCGAACGGCGAGCTGATCGTCGGCTACGTCGGCCGGCTCGCCCCCGAGAAGCAGGTCGAGCTGCTGGCCGGGGCGAGCACCCTGCCCGGAGTACGGGTGCTCGTCGTGGGCGACGGACCGAGCAGACCGAACCTGGAACAGGCCATGCCCGGCGCGGTCTTCCTGGGGCGCCGCACCGGCGACGAACTCGCCCGCATCTTCGCCTCGCTGGACGTCTTCGCCCACACGGGCCCCTTCGAGACCTTCTGCCAGACCGTGCAGGAGGCCATGGCGAGCGGCATACCCGTGGTCGCGCCCGCCGTGGGCGGCCCGCTGGACCTGGTCGTCCACGGGCGCACCGGGTTCCTGGTGCCGCCGCGCGACGCCGCCGCCGTACGGGACGCGGTCCGGTCCCTGGCCGCCGACCCCGGACTGCGGGCCTCCTACGGGGCGGCGGGGCGCGCGATGGTCGAGGGACGTACCTGGGCCGCCGTCGGGGATCAGCTGATCGGCCACTACGCGGATGTGCTGACCGGGCGCCGGACGGCGGTGGCGGCATGAACGGGACCGCGGGAACGGGCGCTCCGCCGACCGGTTCTCCGTCTGCCGGATCCCCGTCTGCCGCAGCCCCGGCGGTCCGCACGCCGTCGGCGTCGGCGGACGGTGCCCAGGGAGCCGAAGGTCCGCTGCGGATCGTACGGCTCGCGAACTTCGTCGCACCGGCCTCCGGTGGACTGCGCACCGCGCTGCGGGAGCTCGGCAAGGGCTACCGGGCGGCGGGGCACGAGTCCGTGCTCGTCGTCCCCGGCGACCGGGCGAGCGACCGGGAGACAGAGCAGGGGCGTGTGATCACCCTGCCGGGACCGCTGCTGCCCGGCACCGGCGGCTACCGCGTCCTCACCGACAAGCGGCGGCTGACCGCCCTGCTCGAGGAACTGGCTCCCGACCGGCTCGAGGTGTCCGACCGTACGACCCTGCGCTGGACCGGGAGATGGGCGCGGCGGGCCCGGGTGCCGGCGGTCATGGTCTCCCACGAGACCGCCGACGGCGTGCTGCGCACCTGGGGGATGCCGGAGGGGGCCGCGCGGCGCACCGCCGACGCCCTCAACATCCGTACCGCCCGCACGTACGCGCGCGTGGTGTGCACCACCGAGTTCGCCGAGCGGGAGTTCGCCCGGATCGGGGCCCGCAACGTCGTACGGGCACCGCTCGGCGTCGACCTGTCGGAGCGGCATCCCGCGCTGCTCGACCCCTCGGTGCGGGCCCGCTACGCGCGCGCGGCGGAGACACTGCTGGTGACCTGCACCCGGCTGTCCGTGGAGAAGCGGCCCGGTACGGCGCTGGACGCGCTCGAGGTGCTGCGGCGGCGCGGACGGCAGGCGGTGCTGGTGGTGGCCGGGGACGGGCCGCTGCGGACGCGGCTCGAACAGCGCGCGCGGGAACGCGGACTGCCCGTCGTCTTCCTGGGCCACGTTCTCGACCGGACGTTCCTCGGGGCCCTCCAGGCTTCCGCCGACGTGTGTCTGGCGCCGGGACCCGCGGAGACCTTCGGGCTCGCCGCGCTGGAGGCGATGGCCTGCGGCACGCCCGTGGTGGCGAGCACCTCGTCCGCGCTGCCGGAGGTGATCGGCTCCTCCGGGGCGACCGCAGGAGACCGGGGTGATTCGTTCGCGGACGCCGTCGAACTCCTGCTGGGACGGACGGAGACGGAGCGGCGTGAGGGGGCACGCGCGCGTGCGGAATGCTTCGGGTGGGCGGCGGCGGTGGCGGCATTCCTCGACGCCCACGAGGCCCCGCGGCAGGCAGCCGTACGGGACGACGCGCGGGAGAGCGCGGGGGAAGGCGTCCGGGAGGGCGCGCGGGAGGGCATGGCGCCGGGCCGGCACGTACCCGCGGTGCTGCCGGGAGGCCCGCTGTGAGACCCGTGCGTTTCGTGGCCCTCGGGGACTCGCTGACCGAGGGCGTGGGGGATCGCACCGACGGCGGATGGCGGGGCTGGGCCGCGCTGCTCGCCGGGTCGCTCGGCGAGGAGCCCGCGCGGTTCACCAACCTCGCGAGGAGCGGGGCGCAGACGCACGACGTGCTCGAAGCGCAGCTGCCCGTGGCACTGAATCTGGGGCCCGACCTGGTCTCGGTCGTCGTCGGGGTCAACGACACCCTGCGCCAGAGCTTCGACATCCACGCCGTGGCCAGACGGCTGGACCGGGTGTACGAGGCCTGCACCGCCCAGGGTGCCGTGCTGCTCACCGCGTGCCTGCCCGACCCCGGCGGCGTCATGGGCCTGCCCGGGGTACTGGCCAGGCCGCTGGCCCGGCGGCAGCGTGCGGTCAATACCGTCGTCCACGCGCTGTCCGACCGGTACGACGCGGTGCACCTGCACGCCGGCGAGGGCGACTGGGTCACCGACCGCGCGATGTGGAGCGTGGACCGGATGCATCCCGGCGAGCGGGGGCACCGTCAACTGGCCGTGAGGTTCCACGCGCTGCTGGTGGAACGCGGCCTCGTGACCGGACCGGCGCCCTCGCCCGAGCCGCAGTCCGCAGCGCCCACCCCGGGGGCGAACCTGTGGTGGATGGCCACCGCCGGCACCGGATGGGTGGCCCGCCGGTGCACCGACCTGCTGCCCCAGCTTCTCGCGCTCGCCGCCGACGAATTGCGGCACCGCGCGCGGGGCACGAGCATCCGGCTCGACCTGCGGGCCTCCGCATCGGTGTCGGCGGCACTGGCCGCGCTGTCGGCGGGGGAGCAACGGCCGGGCACCTCGCAGGGGTTCAGCGGCGCCCTACCGCAGTGAAGCGGAGGACGTCGAGGACACCCACCGCACCCGCCGTCTCGTCGCGTGCGCCGTCGTACGAGGGCTCCCGGAGCCGCCCACCGGCCCGACGCATTCTCCGGGGCGGCGCGGAAGGCGCGTGAGGGCGACCGGGACGGAGTGGGCACGGCCGGCATCCACTTCCACCGGGAACTGGTGGCGCCGGCCGGCGGCGACCGCATGAACGAACTGATGCGCGGTGTGTTCGCCGAACCGGGGCTCGCTTTCCATGGGATGGGCGAGTTCCGCCGACTCCACGAACCGCATATGGCGCGTAATGCAGACACCCTTCGGGTTCTGCGGTCCGGGGAGCGGGAGCAGGCCGGGGCGCTGCCGACGGGATACCTCGACGACTCGCTCGAGCGCAGGGCACAGGTGCACCGGCGCAGGCTGGGGAGGAGGAACAGGGTGTGTGACAACCGCGACAGCGTGACACATCTGCGTCGTTTGGGTTGTTGTCAGACCGAGGACCTAGTCTGTGCACCGTGACTTCACCAGCATCGACGGACAGCGCTCCGCCCCAGCTCAGCGCGGGGCAGCGGCCCGCGCTGGGCCCGGCGGCCGACGAGGGGCTGGCCCGGCGGCTGCGCGCGCTCGCCTGCACCGCGCCGTTGCACGACCTCGACGCGCGCAAGGCCAACCTGGCCGGCGAGTACTCGGTGTACGGCATGGCGGAGATCGCCCTGGCGGCCATCGACCTGGTGACGCTGAACATGGACTTCGACACGGGCGCCGACCACGACCAGATAGTGGCCCGGCTCCTCCCGCGCATCGCCGCCCAGGCCCCGCGCCGGCCCGCCGATGAGCACGAGCGGGTGGCCCGCTGGGTCCTGGAGAACCTGATCAACGTCGGCAGCGTCGACCGCGGCTTCCGCGCGGTGTACGGCGTGTTCGGCGCGGACGGCGCCTACGTCCGCCGCGACTACGACTTCAAGCTGATCGAGGAGGTCCCCGGCCCGGGCGGCACCGTCTACCTCCGCACCACGGACGAGGCGGTCAACGTCCTGGTCGGCGCCCTGGACACCGACGTCACCAGTGCCCAGATCGCCGCCGAGGTCAAGCTCGAGGTGCTCATCAGCCGGGGCAGACTCGCCGACGCCCAGCTCGCCGCTGAGCAGGCCCGCTACCGGACCGTGCAGTACTCCGAATCCCTGCGCCGCGCCCTGGACGCCACCCGGCGCAATGTGCGCGCGGTGGACTGGCTCACTGCCATCCCGGACATGATCGCCGAGGCCCTGGACCACGTCGCGGACCGCTACCGCCACGAGAACGCGATCCTCACCAACATCCGCAGGGCCCGCGACGAGTCGGAGGAGCCGGAGCACAAGCGCAGGGCCGCCGAGCTGGTGGACATCGTCAAGGACTGCATCCGCAGGCACACCCAGCTGCAGTCCCGGCTGCTGGAGGCCGGCCCGCTGTTCCGTGCCGAACAGGACCGACAGGCCTTCGCCACCCCCGCGTCCTCCTCGGGCACGGACCTCTACGGGCACCTCCTGGCGCCGCTGCTTCCGCTGCCCCTGGAGCAGGCGGTCCGGGTCACGGACACCTTCTTCGCCCGCGGCACCGGGCTGCGTACGCCGGTGTCCGTCCGGGTCGCCGATCTCGTCGACATCCTGCTGACCCCGCCGGTGGAGCGGGAGCACCTGGGCGCCGAGATGCCGGAACCCGATCTGATCGCCACACCGGACGACAGCCGCTTCACCGAGGAGCAGCTGGCAGCCGCGACCACGCTGCTGGAACTGCCGGCCGACGCGCCCCGCCGGCTGTCCGGACTGCTCGCAGAGGCACGCCGCCAGGACTCCGAACTGCCGTACCTGGTGGCACTGCTGGCGGTCCATGCGGCCAGCCCTCCGGTGGGCACCGCCTACCGCCAGGGCGAGCGGCGGCTGCTCTTCGCGGTGGACGACGGCGTCGAGCTGGACGACCCCGAGTTCGGCGGCGCCGACCTCGTCGTCGGCACGGCCTTGCTGGACGCGGCGGGGATGGCGGCGGACCGGACGGAGGCGGCGTGATGAGCCTTCCGCCGGGGACCCGGGAGCCGGCCGCGGCCGGCGGCCCCGGGGCAGCCGCCCGCACTGCCCGCACTGCCCATACGGTCCGCGGCGCCGTCACCGCCCTGCCCGCCGTCCCTGCCGCCCCCGTCGTTGTCCCGTGCGAGGAGGAACCGTGTCCGTGACCGAGTATGCCGAGTGGAGCGAGGCGGAGCCCGCCGTCGCACCGGCAAGCGGCGCCGTCACCCCCGCCGACGCCGCCGACGCGGCGAGGCTCGTCGCTTTCGGCCTTCAGCCCAAGCTCCAGCCGGCCCGCGACCAGGAGTACGCGGACCTGCTGCGCCGCTACCGCGAGGACCCGCCGTTCGCGCGGCTCGCCGACGCCGTGGCCACGGGCCTCGGGCTGATCGTCCTGGAGGTGTCCCCGCGTGCCGGAATGGCCGTGACCGCCGCCGAGGACTCGGTGTTCGCCGTCCGTATGGGCGACTACGCGCGGCGTACTTCCGCCGACGGCGGAGACAGGTTCCTGCACGGACTCGCGCACCTCGCCGTCGCCGTCATGGCGTTCCCGCGCCCCGAGGACCTCGCCGACGACGGCTACATCGGGCGGGTCACCGTCAACGGCGTCGACGCCTTCGTGCGCCAGACCTGCCACCGGCTCGAGGAGCGGGCCGCGGAACAGGGCGAGAACACCGACCCGGCCAGCGACGCCCCCGGGCTGGAGACGGCCTGGCGGATCTGGGCGAGACGCAGCGCGACCGGCGCCACCAAGGACGCCCGCAGGCTCGCGGGCTCGACCACCGGCATCGTCGCCAAGGCCGTCACCTTTCTCACCGACTCCGGCTTCCTGCAACGCACCGGCGACGACAACGGCGGCACCTACCGCACCACGGCCCGCTACCAGCTCCAGGTGTGCGACCTGGCCGGCAGCGCGGCCCTGGCCGAACTGCTGGAGCTGGGCGTCGTCCCGGTCACCGACGGCACCCCGACCCTGCTGCCCGCGGACAGTGGAGAGGACCTGGACCTGGTGGCCGACGCCGGTCTGCCCTTCCACTCCACCTGAGCCGCCCCAGCACTACTGTGCCACGTCCGCTGTCCGAACCCGCTGTCCCCTCCACATCCCCCTTCCCGTTCCCTCTCTGTCCCGAACCACCCCGACCTGCCGAAGACATTCGAGAGTCCGCCATGTACGAGCTGTCCCGGGTCCGCCTCTACTCCATCGGGCCCGCCGGTGCGCGCTACGCCGACACCGTGCTTGACCTGCGCGGTGTCGGCGAGACCGTGCCGCAACCCGCGCCGACGCAGGCGGAGTTCTTCGCGGAGGAGCCCGTCGGCCCGCCCCGTCGGCCCGCGCCCGCCGGGGTGCTCTTCCTGGAGAACGGCGGCGGCAAGTCCGTTCTGCTGAAACTGATCTTCTCCGTGATGCTCCCGGGCCACCGCAATACCCTCGGCGGCGCCAGCTCCGGCGTGCTGCGCAAATTCCTGCTGGCCGACGACTGCGGCCATGTGGCCCTGGAGTGGCAGCATGTGCTGACCGGCGAGTGCGTCGTCGTCGGCAAGGTCAGCGAATGGCGTGGGCGCCAGGTCTCCAACGACCCGAGGAAGTTCGCCGAGGCCTGGTACTCGCTGCGACCCGGTCCGGGGCTCAGCCTGGACAACCTTCCCGTCGCCGAGGCCACCGCCGTACGGCTGCCCGCCGACGGCCAGTCCGGCGCGCGGGGCCGCCGCCGCACCATGAAGGGCTTCCGGGACGCGCTCACGGAGGCGGGCAGGACGTATCCGCACCTGGAGGTGTACTGGGAGGAGACCCACGAGCGCTGGACCGAGCACCTCGGCGACCTGGGACTCGACCCCGAACTCTTCCGCTACCAGCGGGAGATGAACGCCGACGAGGGCGAGGCCGCCGGCCTCTTCGCGGTCAAGAAGGACTCCGACTTCACCGACCTGCTGCTGCGTGCCGTCACCGACACCCGTGACACCGACGGACTCGCCGACCTGGTCGGCGGCTTCGGCAACAAACTGGGCCGGCGCGCCGAGCTGATCGCCGAGCGGGACTTCACCGCCGGGTCCGTCGAACTGCTCGGCCGGATCGTCGAAGCCACCGGCGCCCGTACCCGGGCACGGGAGATCCACACCGCGGCCGAGCGTCGCACCCGCACCCTGGCCCGCAGGCTCTCCGCGCGCGGCCGCCAGGAACGCGTCCGCGCCGCCGAGCTCGCCCACCGGGTCACCGCCGCCGCCGACGCCGTCACCCGGGCCGGGACGGCCCGCGAGCACAGCGCGCTGATCTCCGCGGAGATCGCCTACCGGCACGCCTCCCTGGCGCTGGCGGCGGCCGAGAAGTCCGCCGCCGCCCAGAAGCGCGAACTCGCCGACGCCCGCACCCTGTACGCGGCCTGGCAGGCTGCCGAGGTGGCGTTGCGCCACCGCGCCGCCGCCGACAGGGCCGCCAGGGTCTCCGCCGCGATCCAGGAGGCCGAGCGGGACGCGGCGCCCGCGCTCGCCGCCCGTGCCAAGGCCGCCGTCGACCTCGTACGCGCCCTGCACACGGCCGCGCGGAACGCCGAGAACCTCGCCAACGAGGAGGAGGAGCGGTCCGCCGCCCTCCAGGAGGTCAGCGACACCGCCCACCGCGACGCCACCGCCGCCGCCACCGAGACACAGCGCGCCCGCAGCGAGATCGGCCACCTCAGGCAGCGGCTCGCCGAGGTCGAGCAGGAGACCACAGAGGCCGTCCGGGCCGGCTGGATCGACGACAGAGCCCCCGACGCCGACCCGGCCCGCGCCGCGCTCGCGGCCAGCGACGCGGAGAAGACCGCGGTCACCGCCTGGGACGCGGCCCGTGAGACGTCCCACCGGGCGACCGAGCACGCGCGCGAAGCCGCCGCCGCCGAGGCCCGTGCGGAACTCACCGCCGCCCGCGCGGCGGACGCGGCCACGGCGGCCGGCCGCGCCCACGAGGGCGAGCTGCGCACCGCACAGGCCCTCGCCGCGGAGGAACGGCCGGCCGAGCTCCTCGGTCTGCCCGGAACGAAGTCCCGCCCCTCCGTTCCGTGGCCCCGCCCCGACACGGACGCCGGACCGGGCGGCGGCCCCGCCACCGAAGGCACCCTCACCGCCACGGAACTGGACCGTTTCACCGACGACCTGCGCGAACTGCTCGAGGAAGCGGTCTCCTCCGCCGAACGCCAGCTGTTCGAACTGCGTACCGCCGCCGCCGACGACGCCCGCATCCTCGGCGCCCTCGGCGACGGGGGACTGCTGCCGCCCGGGCCGGACGTGCTGGCCACGGTCGAGTTCCTCGGCGAGCACGGCATTCCCGCCCTGCCCGGCTGGCGCTACCTCGCCCAGGCCGTCGACCCCGCCGACCACGCGCGCGTGCTGGCCGCCCGCCCGGAACTGGTCGACGGCGTGGTCATCACCGACCCGGACTCCCACACCCGCGCCCGCGCGGCCCTGAGCGACGCCGCCCTGCTGCCCCGCTCCGCGGTCGCCGTCGGCACGGCTGCCGCCCTCCTCGCGCCGACCCCGGCATCGGGCGCGGACACCGGCGACGTCTTCCTCGTACCGCCGAACCCGGCCATGCACGACGAACACGCCGCCGACGAGGAACGGCAGACACTGCGCGCCCGTGCGACCGCACGCGACGAGGAGATCCGGGCGCTCGCGGCACGGCTCGCCAAGGACCGCGAACTGACCGCGCGGCTCACCTCCTGGCGCACCGGCTGCCCGGTCGGCCGGCTCACCGAACTGGCCCGTGCGGCGCATGATGCCCGCGCCTTCGCCCAGGAGTCCGAGGCGGAGCTGGCCGAGGCACGCGACGTGCGGGCGGAGGCCGAGGAGGCCGCGGCCGAGGCCGCCCGGGTACGTGACGAGCTCCAGGAGACCGCGCAGAAAGCCCGGCGCGCCGCCGACGCCCTCGCGGGACTCGCCTTCCGGCTCCGCGAACGGGCAGGCTGGCAGGCCAAACTTCGCGAACTGGCCGACGACGCCGCCGAGGCCGAGGCCCGCGCCCAGGCCTGCCTGGAGCGCGCGCGGACCGCCGACGAGGACCGGCGCGGCGCGCAGCGGGCAGCCGACGATGCCCGGCGCACCGCGCGTGCGCTGCGCGCCGAGCGCTCCGAGATCGCGGGCGCCCCCGACGATGTACCCGACGACGTGCCCGGGGCCGGCACTGAGCCGCCGCGGATCTCCCTGCCCGCTCTGCGCGAGGCGTACCGTGCCGCGTCCCAGGTGTACGAGAAGGTCGGAGTCGGTGCCGACCTGCGCGCCGAGCAGGTCCGTGCGGAGAGCGACGAGAGCGCGGCCCGCGCGGAGCTGGACCGGCTGAGCAACAAGGTCCGCAACCGCGCGGAGCAGCTGCTCGAGTCACCCGACGGCTCGGACGGTCCCAGCCGGCAGGCCGCCGCCGCCCGCGCCGAGGAACTGGTGCAGCTCCTGGAGACCAGGATGTCGAGCGCGAGCGAGCAGCTCGGGCGGCTGCGCGGCGAGGCCGAGCGACTGGCGCCCGTGGACGGTGGGCAGCACACCGCGCTCCCCGAGGAGATGGTGTCGCGCGACGCCGAGCACGCACAGGCGCTGCTACGCACCGTCACGGCCGAACTGGCCTCCCGGACGGAGGAGCTGGACAGCGCCAGGGAGATCCACGGCGATCTCCTCGGCGCGCACCGCGGCGCCGAGGACGCGGCCGAGGGCTTCGACGAGATCGCCGCCATGCTCCGCGACCTGCTGCGGGAACACACCTCCGAGGAGGAACCGGAGCAGCCAGAGCCCTATCCCGGCAGCCCGGAGGAGGCCCGCCGGTCCGCCGCGGAGGCCCGCAGGTCACTCCGCGGCTGCGCCGCCGACCTGTCCGCTGCCGAGTCCACGGTGCGCGAGGCGAGCGACATTCTTGTCAGGCACGCCAACTCCACACGCTACGAGCAGGTTCGCACCCCCGCCCGGCAGCAGATCCGTGAGCTGCCCGCCTCGGCGCTGCCCGAGCACGCCCAGAAGTGGGCGGACGCCTTCGCGCCCCGGCTCCGGGTCCTCACCGACGAATTGGAACAGCTGGAACGCAACCGCGACTCGATCGTGGACCGGCTCAGAGGGCTCGTCGAATCGGCCCTCGCCACTCTGCGCTCCGCGCAGCGGCTGTCGCGGCTGCCCGAAGGGCTCGGCGAGTGGTCCGGGCAGGAATTCCTGCGTATCCGCTTCGAGGAACCCGACCAGGCGACCCTCACCGAGCGGCTCGGCGAGGTCGTCGACGAGGCGACCCGCGCAGCCGTCCGCAAGAACTCCGACCTGCGCCGCGACGGCATGTCCCTGCTGTTGCGCGGAGTCGCCGCCGCCCTCCGGCCGAGGGGCATCGCCGTCGAGATCCTCAAACCGGACGCCGTGCTGCGCGCCGAGCGGGTTCCCGTCGGACAGATGGGCGACGTGTTCTCCGGAGGACAGCTGCTCACCGCGGCCATCGCCCTGTACTGCACGATGGCCGCGCTGCGCTCCAACGACCGGGGCCGCGACCGGCACCGGCACGCCGGCACCCTGTTCCTCGACAACCCCATCGGCCGCGCCAACGCCACCTACCTGCTGGAGCTCCAGAGGGCCGTGGCCGACGCGCTCGGTGTGCAACTCCTCTACACCACGGGCCTGTTCGACACGACGGCACTCGCGGAGTTCCCCCTGGTCATCCGTCTGCGGAACGACGCCGACCTGCGAGCGGGCCTCAAGTACATCAGTGTCGAGGAGCACTTGAGGCCGGGCCTGCCGCGGGAGACCTCCGACGAGGAAGCCGTGCACAGCGAGATCACGGCCACCCGGATGTTCAAACGGCCGGTACCTGCAACCCCCTAGGGGCGCGGGACTGTGTCGATATGCGGCTCCGCGGCGCGGGTGCAGCCGGTGCTTGTGACAGGGAGAACGTGCTTGCTCTTGCGTTTCGTAGCGGCGTCGGAGCCGGATACCCGTGCCGCCGACCACAGCCGAAGGCGGACGTGGTCGGCTCGCCTGTCGGGCGAGCCGATCGCACAGCGAGATGACCTGTAACGGTCCAACGACCTTCCCGTTTCCTGCCGCACCGCCGGGCACGGAGAAATCCGGCTATCAACCCGCTTTTCCCTGCGGTAAGTTCAGGATCGATCAGTTGTCCGAAGAGAGGGACTCTGCCTTGCGCACGACTTACCGTCGTCTGACGACTGTCCTCGGGATAGCTGCGGCCTCCGCTTCGGCGCTCGCCCTGGGTACCGCCCCGGCACATGCCGCCGGCTCCGTCTACAGCGCCTACAACTCCATCACCTCGCCGAGCGCGAAGACCGAGTTCGCCGCGGACGGCGAGATCCTCTCCGCCCTCGACATGAAGAGCGACGGCCACGGCGTCGCCGCCCAATGGCGCTACAACTCCAGCTCCGCCACCCACTCCTACTACCACGGTGGCGGCTATGCCACCGTCGGGAAATGGAACCTGTCCTTCGCGGAGGGCACCACCCTGCAGATCCGCGCCTGTCTCCAGGACACATCCAGCGGCACCCCGTACAGTTGCGGCGGCTGGGAGTACGCCAGGGCCTGACCGGCACAAGCCGGCGAACGGGCGGGCCCTCGGGCCCGCCCGTTCGTGTTCACAGGTCAGTGCTCGCCCGCTCGACGACCTCGGCTCCCTCAAGGATGCGACAACTGCCCCCTCCCGCCCTGTCGGCGTATGCGCCTCTGGGCCCGCTCCGCGGCCTGGGCCTGCCGTCGTGCCCTGCGCCGCTCGCGCCGCAGGGCACGGGCGGTGCTGCTCGGTGCCGACACCACGCCGTTGCGCTGATTCCACACCTGGCGCGTTACCCAGACGTCGAGCGCGGCCCAGGTGGCGACCACGGTGCTGGCGACGCTGCTGAGCACCATGGGGAATGCCAGCCACGACCCGGCCAAGGTGCACAGGAACGCCACCATGGCCTGTATCAGCGTCACCGAGATGATGAGCACCGCTCGCACGGCTGCCGTCCGCACCGGGTCGGGCAGCCTGCGCCGCTTCGCTGGCTCCTCTCTCCACAACGGCCGGTAGTAGGGCCGCTCCTGAGCGGGTTCCCGCTCACTCCGAATATCGCGGTCCCGCGCATCGGTGTCCCGCCGTGCCGTGCCCTGTGCGGCCACGTCCTTCCCGGACGCCTCCTGCCGCTGCGCCGTGCTCATCACCGTGTTGCTCCCCACCGTCGGCGGACCGCTCATCCCTGTCCGAAGACCCGATTCTCCTGTGGCTGCCCGGCTTGCGCTGTTTTACACCGCCCGGGTGCAGGGTGCGGCTCCTGGGGCCGATTCCGCCCCCATTTCCTGCAGAGAAGGACGAGCGGCGGGTTATGAAGATTCCCCATCGGCGAAAAATTCCGGCCAAATAACCGTGTGTGCCCGCCGGAACGGGCTTCCAGGCCGCCACCGGTTTCGGGGAGGCAATCTCCCCCAATGAGCGGACAACTCCTCATCCTCCCGGGCCCGTACGGAAGCTCTGCCTCCGGAAGAGTCTTCGAGTTACCTGTGAGCCAGTAGTAGGCTCGCGCCGTTTGGTGACGTACATGCGTACCCCCTGCCGGTGGGGGTCGAGCTGGGGGAGTCCATGCGCTTTCGCGGGAAGTCCATCCGCCGGAAGATCGTGGCGCTGCTTCTCGTGCCGCTGGTGTCCCTGACGGCGATCTGGGGCTTCGCCACGGTATTCACGGGACGGACGGTCACTCAGCTGTTTCGGGTCTCCGCCGCGGTCGAGGACATCGGCTACCCGATCGAGGAAACCGTCCGCGTCCTCCAGCAGGAACGCCGCCAGACCCTCGTCCATCTCGCCGATCCGCGGGCCTCGGACACGCTCTCTGCGCTCCGCACCACTCGCACGGCCACCGACGGCGCCATCGCCAAGGTCCACAAGAACGCGGACAACCCCGACGTCCGCGACGGGCTGAGCACGGGCGGCGAGGACCGGCTCACCGCTGTCCTGGACGCGTTCGACGGCATCGACTCCCTGCGCGCCAGCATCGAGCAGGGCACGATGAACCGCTTCGAGGCCCTCAACCAGTACAACCTTCTCGTGGACTCCTGCTACACCCTCCTGACCTCCCTCGACGGCATCGACAACGTGGAGATGGACCAGCAGGGCCGCGCCCTCCTCAACCTCAGCCGCGCCCATGAACTCCTCTCCCGAGAGGACGCCCTGCTCGGCTCCGCCCTGGTGGTCGGCAAGCTCACCCGCGACGAGACCCGTGACGTCTCCGACCTGGTCGCCCAGCGCAGGCTGATGTACGACATCAGCCTGCCTGCGCTGCCGTCGACGGAACGCGAGCGCTACGAGTGGTTCTGGGAGAACGCCTCCACCGCCCCGCTGCGCTCCGCTGAGCAGGCGGTCATCAACTCCGAATCCGACACGCCCCGTTCCGTCACCGCCAAGAGCTGGGACACCGCCGCCGACAATGTGCTCGCCGAGCTCGGTACCCTCAACTACCAGGCCACCGACCGCTACCAGGACCGCGTTCGACCCGTCGCCATGGGCGTCATCACCCAGGCCGTCGTCGCCGGCCTCCTCGGACTGATCGCCCTGCTCGTCTCGCTCTTCCTGTCCGTGCGCGTCGGCCGCGGCCTCATCCGCGACCTGCGGCAGCTGCGCCTGGAGGCCCACGAGGCGTCCGGTGTGCGACTGCCCAGCGTGATGCGCCGCCTCTCGGCGGGGGAACAGGTGGACGTCGAGACCGAGGTCCCGCGCCTGGAGTACGACAGGAGCGAGATCGGCGAGGTCGGCCGGGCCCTCAACACCCTGCAGCGCGCAGCCGTGGAGGCGGCCGTCAAACAGTCCGAACTGCGCTCCGGGGTCTCGGATGTCTTCGTCAACCTCGCCCGTCGTAGTCAGGTCCTGTTGCACAAACAGCTCACCCTGCTGGACACCATGGAACGCAGGACCGAGGACACCGAGGAACTCGCCGACCTGTTCCGCCTCGACCACCTCACCACCCGCATGCGTCGGCACGCCGAGGGCCTGGTGATCCTTTCCGGCGCCGCGCCCTCCCGGCAGTGGCGCAAACCCGTCCAGCTCATGGACGTCGTGCGCGCGGCCGTCGCCGAGGTCGAGGACTACGAGCGCATCGAGGTCCGCCGGCTGCCGCGGGTCGCCGTCACCGGCCCCGCCGTCGCCGACCTGACCCACCTGGTGGCCGAACTCTTAGAGAACGCCACGGTGTTCTCCCCGCCGCATACCGCCGTTCAGGTCCTGGGGGAGCGCGTCGCCAACGGCTTCACCCTGGAGATCCACGACCGCGGTCTCGGCATGGCAGCCGAGGCGCTGCTCGACGCCAACCTGCGGCTCGCCGAGACACCGGAGTTCGAGCTCTCCGACACCGACCGGCTCGGACTGTTCGTGGTCAGCCGACTCGCACAGCGGCAGAACGTCCGGGTCTCCCTGCAGCCGTCTCCCTACGGCGGCACCACCGCGGTCGTCTTCATCCCGGACGTACTCCTCACCGACGACGTCCCGGACACCAACGGCGTCGGCTTCCGCCTCGACCGGCCCCGGCGCGCCAAGGACAGGGAACCGGAGGACAGCCGCCGTCTCGCGCTCTCCCAGGCGCCCGTCCAGCTGCCCGGACTGCCCGCCTCGCTCCTGAACGGTCCGGTCGAACTCGAGGCCCCTGTCGACCTGGACGCCCTCGACGACTATCCGGGCGCGCCGGGGGACGAGGACGACGAGCACGGCGGCCTGTTCGGTCACCGACGTTCCCCGTCCCGCACCAAGGACGAGCGGCCGGGCCGCCGCCATGAGCCCCACCCACAGGCCACCGGCATCGGTAAGGCCAACGACGACGGACCGGGCCTGGACACGGACGGACCGGACCTGGGCATGCGCGGCCGGGCGGGTGCCCCGGTCCCGCCGCCCCGCAGGGGAACGCCCAAGCTGGTCAGCTCGCACGGACGTCCTGTCGGCGACGAGCACGTCCGCCGGGAGCGGCCGGACCAGGACACCGGCACGTCGTCCGCCCGCCCTGAGCAGGAACCTGCGCCCATGCTGCCGACTCGCCGCCGCGGTGGGCAACCCTCCCCGCACCGGGAACCGGGACCGCCCGACGAGGGGAAACCGCCTCCCCTGCCCGCCCGCAGGCGGGGCGCGGCCTCCCGTCCCCGGATCGGTGCACGCGCCGACGACCGGCCCGCGGAACAGTCGGCCCAGGGCTCCGCCCGGGACGACGGCCCACCCGCCCCGGCCGCCGGTGACCCTCCGGGCGGCTCCGGACACTCCACGATCGCGCCGGCCGCCCGCCAGGAACACTCCGCGGCGGAGCCAGGCTCCGGCAGCGCCCCGCAGGACACGGGCGCCGGCCCGGCCGACACCGCATCGCTGCCCCGGCGCGTACGGCAGGCCAGCCTCGCCCCCCAGCTCAAACGGAGCGCGCCACGACGGAACGAGGAGAGATCCCAGCCCGTCGAACGGGACGCGGAGGAAGTACGCAGCCGCATGGCCTCGCTTCAGCGCGGCTGGCAGCGCGGTCGTGAGGAGAACGCCGAGGGCGAAGGCGCCCCCGGCGGGACAGCACCACGAGGAACGACCAGGAACGACTAAGGGGGACGGTCGATGACCGCACCGCACACGACCGGCCACGCCGACGACGGCAAGGGGGAGCTCAACTGGCTCCTCGACGACCTGGTGGCCCGCGTCGCGCGTATCCGAAAGGCCCTCGTGCTCTCCGGCGACGGCCTCGCCACGGGGGCCTCCCAGGAGCTGACCCGCGAGGACAGCGAGCATCTGGCCGCCGTCGCCTCCGGGTTCCACAGCCTCGCCAAGGGGGTGGGCCGCCACTTCGAGGCAGGCAGTGTCCGCCAGACCATCGTCGAACTCGACGAGGCGTTCCTGTTCGTCACGGCCGCCGGGGACGGCAGCTGCCTCGCCGTTCTCGCCGACGTCGACTCGGATGTCGGGCAGGTCGCCTACGAGATGACCCTCCTCGTGAAGCGGGTGGGTCCGCATCTGGGAACCGAACCGCGTACCGATCTGCCCCCGGGTGGGTAGTGGGACGACATGAGTGCTGACGGTGAGGGAAGAAGCCACTGGTTCGACGACGAGGCCGGACCGGTCGTCCGTCCGTATGCCATGACGCGGGGCCGCACTTCGAGTGCGGCCCAGCATCGCCTCGACCTGATCGCGGTGGTCGTCACCGAACCCGACGCGGACGATCCGGAGACGGACCCCACACTTTCCCCGGAACACGTGGACATCGTCGAACTGTGCCGTGACACTCCGCAGACGGTCGCCGAACTCGCGGCGGAACTCGACCTGCCGATCGGAGTGGTACGCGTCCTCGTCGGCGATCTCGTCGACCTCGAATCCGTCCACGTGAACCGGCCTGTTCCCCCTGCCGAACTGCCGGACGAGAGTATTCTGCGCGATGTGATCAACGGCCTCCGGGCGCTGTGAGCGGCGCGGAAGCGGAGTACTGACGTGACAGGCTGGCAGTTCTGGGTCGACCGAGGCGGCACCTTCACCGACATCGTCGCCCGTCGACCCGACGGACGGCTCCTCACACGCAAACTGCTGTCGGACAACCCGGCCCTCGACCGGCCCGGTCGTCCTCCCGGTGGGGCGGAACCCACCGCCGACGCGGCGGTCGCGGGTGTCCGCGAACTGCTGGCCGGCTCCCGCGAGCCCGTCGAGTCCGTACGCATGGGAACCACGGTCGCCACCAACGCCCTCCTGGAGCGCACCGGCGAACGCACCCTCCTGGTCGTCACCCGCGGCTTCCGCGACGCCCTGCGCATCGCCTACCAGAACCGCCCCGCCATCTTCGCCCGCCGCATCGAACTGCCCGAGCTGCTGTATGAACGGGTCGTCGAAGTGGACGAACGTGTCGCCGCCGACGGCACCGTCCTGCGCGTCCCCGACCTGGACGCCCTCGGCGGGCCGCTGCGCCGGGCCCACGACGACGGCATCCGGGCCGTTGCCGTGGTCTGCATGCACAGCCACCTCCACCCCGCCCACGAACAGGCGGTCGGGGAACTCGCGGCCCGCATCGGCTTCCCGCAGATCTCGCTGTCCAGCGAGGTCAGCCCGCTGATGCGGCTCGTTCCGCGCGGTGACACGGCCGTCGTCGACGCCTACCTCTCGCCCGTACTGCGCCGTTACGTCCGGCAGGTGGCCGACGCACTCGACGGCGTGCGGCTGATGTTCATGCAGTCCAACGGCGGCCTCGCCGAAGCCGCGCAGTTCCGGGGCAAGGACGCCGTCCTGTCCGGGCCGGCCGGCGGCATCGTCGGGATGGCCCGTATGTCGCAGCTCGCCGGCTTCGACCAGGTCATCGGCTTCGACATGGGCGGCACCTCCACCGACGTGTCCCACTTCGCGGGGGACTACGAACGCGTCTTCACCACACAGATCTCCGGCGTACGGCTGCGCGCGCCCATGCTCGACATCCACACCGTCGCCGCCGGCGGCGGCTCGGTCCTCCACTTCGACGGCTCCCGCTACCGCGTGGGGCCGGACTCGGCGGGCGCCGACCCCGGCCCCGCCTGCTACCGGGCCGGCGGACCGCTCGCCGTCACCGACGCCAACGTCATGCTCGGACGCATCCAGCCCGACCACTTCCCGGCGTTGTTCGGCCCGAACGGCGACCAGCCCCTCGACGCCGGACTCGTCCGCGACCGCTTCACCGGCCTCGCGCGCGAGATCCGCGAGCAGACCGGCGACGACCGCACCCCGGAGCAGGTCGCCGAGGGCTACCTGCGGATCGCCGTCGCCAACATCGCCGCCGCGGTGAAGCGGATCTCCGTCCAGAAGGGCCACGACATCACCCGCTACGCCCTCACCACCTTCGGCGGTGCGGGCGGACAGCACGCGTGCATGGTCGCCGACTCCCTCGGCATTCGCACCGTCCTCGTGCCGCCCATGGCGGGAGTCCTCTCCGCACTCGGTATGGGCCTCGCCGACACCACGGCCATGCGCGAACGCTCCGCCGAGGCACCCCTGGAGTCCGCCGCGATGCCCGGCATCCACCGGATCGCCGACGACCTGGAAGCGGCGGCCCGCGCCGAACTCCTTGCCGAGGACATCCCCGAGGACCGGATCGAGGTCACCCGCCGGGCACAGCTCCGCTACGACGGCACCGACACCACCCTCACCGTCGAACTGAACGACCCCACCGCCATGCGCCGCGCCTTCGAAGAACGTCATCGCGCCACGTACTCCTTCACGCTCGACCGTCCGATCGTCGTCGAAGCCCTCTCCGTCGAAGCCACCGGCATCACCGAACCCCCCGATCTCTCCGCCCTCGCCCCTTACGAAGGCCGCCCGTCCGCCCCGTGCCCCGTCCGCCTCCACACCGGCGGCACCTGGCGCGACGTCCCCCTCCACCGCAGAGAGCACCTTCCCCCCGGGGAGACGGTCACCGGACCGGCGATCATCACCGAGGCCGGCTCCACGACCGTCGTCGACGAAGGCTGGCGGGCCGCTCCGAACGATGACGGGCATGTGGTCATGGAACGCGTCGCGGTTACGCAGAGTTCCGATCTCGACACCGAATCCGACACCGAATCCGACCAGGAAGCCGACCCGGTTCTGCTCGAGGTCTTCAACAACCTCTTCATGTCCATCGCCGAACAGATGGGCGCCCGCCTCGAGTCCACCGCCCAGTCCGTCAACATCAAGGAGCGCCTGGACTTCTCCTGCGCCCTCTTCGACCCGGACGGAAACCTGGTGGCCAACGCCCCTCACATTCCCGTCCACCTGGGCTCGATGGGCATCGGTGTCAAGGAGGTCATCCGGCGGCGCGGCTCCACCACGCGCCCGGGTGACACCTACGCCGTGAACGACCCCTACCACGGCGGCACCCACCTCCCCGACGTCACCGTGATCACCCCGGTCTTCGGCACCGGGCCCGCCGACACCACGCAGGGTGACCGAAGTGTTCTCTTCTACGTCGCCTCACGCGGCCACCACGCCGAGATCGGCGGCATCGCCCCGGGTTCCATGCCCGCCGACAGCCGCACCATCGACGAGGAAGGCATCCTCTTCGACAACTGGCTGCTCGCCGAGAACGGACGGTTCCGCGAGGAGGAGACCCACCGCCTCCTGACCGACGCGCGGTACCCCTCCCGCAACCCGCAGACCAACCTCGCCGACCTGCGGGCCCAGATCGCCGCCAACCAGAAGGGCGTCGACGAGGTCGGCCGGATGATCGAGAACTTCGGCCTCGACGTGGTCCAGGCCTACATGCGGCACGTCCAGGACAATGCCGAGGAATCGGTGCGCCGCGTCATCGACGCCCTCGACGACGGCGAGTACGCCTACGAGACCGACTCCGGGGCCGTCATCCGCGTGCGCGTACGCGTGAACCGCGCGGACCGCTCCGCCACCATCGACTTCACGGGCACCACACCGCAGTTGCCCACCAACTTCAACGCCCCCTTCTCGGTCGTCAACGCGGCCGTCCTGTACGTCTTCCGCACCCTGGTGGCCGACGACATCCCGCTCAACGACGGCTGCCTGCGGCCGCTGCGGATCATCGTGCCGCCCGGCTCCATGCTGGCGCCCCAGCCACCGGCCGCCGTCGTCGCGGGCAACGTGGAGACCTCCCAGAGCATCACCGGCGCCCTCTACGCGGCGCTCGGTGTCCAGGCCGAGGGCTCCGGCACCATGAACAACGTCACCTTCGGCAACGCCCGCCATCAGTACTACGAGACCGTCGCCTCCGGCTCGGGCGCGGGAGAGGGCTTTCCCGGCGCGTCCGTCGTACAGACCCACATGACCAACTCGCGCCTCACCGACCCCGAGGTCCTGGAGTGGCGCCTGCCCGTCCGCATCGACGAGTTCGCCGTACGCGCGGGCAGTGGCGGAGCAGGCCGATGGCGCGGCGGGGACGGCGCGGTCCGCCGCATCCGCTTCCTGGAACCCATGACCGTCTCCACGCTGTCCCAGCACCGCAGGATCCCCCCGTACGGCATGGCGGGCGGCGCGCCCGGCGCGCCCGGCGCCAACCGGATCGACCGCGCGGACGGCACCGTCACCGCACTGGACGGCAGCGACTCGGCGGACGTCCGCCCCGACGACGTGCTGGTCATCGAGACCCCCGGCGGTGGCGGCTACGGTCCACCGCCCGACCCCCACCGAGCAGGAGAAAAGTACGATGATCTTCGGGCGTTCTGAGCGCGGCAAGCCCCCGGTCGAGCCCGTCACGCTCAAGATCCTGGTGGCCGGCGGCTTCGGCGTGGGCAAGACCACGCTCGTCGGCGCGGTCAGCGAGATCAGGCCGCTGCGCACCGAGGAACTGCTCACCGAGGCGGGGCGCCCGGTCGACGACCTCAGCGGGGTGGAGGCCAAGAACACCACCACCGTGGCCATGGACTTCGGCCGCATCACGCTCCGCGAGGACCTGGTGCTGTACCTCTTCGGCACGCCCGGCCAGGAGCGGTTCTGGTTCATGTGGGACGAGCTCGCCGAGGGAGCCCTCGGTGCCGTCGTCCTTGCCGACACCCGGCGGCTGGAGGACTGCTTCGCGGCCATCGACTACTTCGAGCGGCGCTCCATACCGTTTCTCGTCGGCGTCAACTGCTTCGAGGGAGCCGTACGCCACCCGGCCGATGACATCCGCCGGGCCCTCGATCTCGACCCGGACGTGCCGCTCCTGATGGGTGACGCCCGGGACCGGGAGTCGGTCAAGACGGTCCTCATCGGTGTCGTCCAGCACGCCATGGCACAGGCAGCGCAGCGCCGCCAGGCCGTCACCACCTGAACCCGGCTCGCCCCGTCCAAGGACTTCGCCGCCTTCTTCAGTGGGGCGAGACAGACGGCGACCTGTCGGTCGTCCGTCACACTGTCCGGTGTGCACAGCACCGTGGCCAGGGACAGCGTGACCGGCCGGCCCCCTGTCGGCCCAGCGCCTTCGCGAACGTCGCCCCGGCCGCATACCCCGGACAGCCGGCACGCACGGTGTCCGCGTCCACCACCGAGTCGATGTCCCGCCACTGCAGCCGGTGTCGGCGAGCGCCGCGGGGGCCGCCGCCACGCCGTACTCGACGAAGCCACGCCCCACTTGCCCCACAGGTGCATACCGGCGCCGAGCACCGCCACCTCTCCCGTCGCCCGGTCACCCCCGTGGGTTTGAACTGCCAGATCGTCCAGGTCGTCTCCCCGTCCTCACGGAGTACGCCGGCGACGACCTCCACCTCCATGCCCACCGCCGACTCGGCGACGGTGACGGAGGCCGGTACCGGGCGACTGTGTACGACCACACCCGGCCGCGGCGCGACAACGGCACCTCCATCACCCTCGTCCAGCATTCCTGACGGATGGTCAGGAGCGTGCCACGGATGAGCGAACAAGGGCAGGGTGCTTCCCCGTTGAACCCGCCTCCTGATAGATGCAGGAGACATGACACAACTCTCCGCCGCGGTATGCGCTCTGGTCACCACACTCGCCGCGCTGACAGCGACGACCGCCCCCGCAGCGTCCGCCCCGGCGACGCCGGAGCCCAGGGCCCCGAAGGACTTCGTGGCGCTGAGCAGTGTGGATCCGACGATCATCCAGGAGGTCCGCTACTTCACCCTGCACAACTTCGTGGGCGAGCGCATCGACGGCTACCGGGAGCCGCTGTGCATCCTCACCCGCCCCGCGGCCCGAGCCCTCCACGAGGCTCAGCGGAAGCTGCTGCCCAGGGGCTACTCCCTGAAGGTGTACGACTGCTACCGGCCCCAACGCGCCGTGGACCACTTCGTACGCTGGGCCAAGGACCCCGACGACCAGGCGATGAAGGCCGAGTTCTACCCGAACGTCGACAAGTCCCGGCTGTTCGCCGACGGTTACATCGCCGAGAAGTCCGGCCACAGCCGCGGCTCGACCGTGGACCTCACCGTCGTACGGCTCCCCGCCACGCCGACCCGCCCGTACCGCCCCGGAGAACATCTCACACCCTGCTTCGCGGGCCAGGACGAGCGGTTCCCCGACAACTCCGTCGACATGGGCACCGGTTACGACTGCTTCGACACCCTCAGCCACACCCTTGACCCCCGCATACAGGGAGAACAGCGGGCCAACCGGGTGCTCCTCAAAAGCACCCTGAAGAGTCTCGGCTTCGTGAACCTGGCCGAGGAATGGTGGCATTACACCTTCAAGCCGGAGGCCCATCCGGACACCTACTTCGACTTCCCGGTGTCCCGGAGGCCGCTCGCAGGCCACCGCTGAACGGCCCCGGAGACGCCCTCGCCCTGATCGGTTACAGTCCGCGCGTGCCCAGAACCCAAACCCCCGGCCCCGATCCTGTGCCGGACTCCCACTGCTCGAGCTGCGGCACGCCCTTCGGCGAGGGCGTCTCCGGCCGGCCCCGCACCTGCCCGGCATGCGGCACCGTCGCCTATCGCAACCCGCTGCCGGTCGCGGTCGCCCTCCAGCCCGTGTACGACCCGAAGGGCACCGCCCTGGTCGTCATCACCCGGACCATCGCCCCCGCGCGCGGAGGCACGGCCCTGCCCGGCGGTTACATCGACGACCGGGAGGACTGGCGCCAGGCCGTCGTCCGCGAACTCCAGGAGGAGACCGGCATCGACGCGGCGAGCCGGGACGTACGGCTCGCCGAGGCCATGAGCTCGCCCGACGGACACCTGCTGCTGTTCGGGCTGCTCCCGGAACGTCCCGCGGAAGGGCTGCCGTCGTCGGACGCCACGGACGAGACGGAGGGCTGGCACCTGCTGCGCCGCGCGGAGGAACTTGCTTTCCCGCTGCACACACGTGCCGTGCGGGCCTGGTTCGAGGGCCGGTACATCTGACCCCACGGCTCAGCCCGGCCGGCCCACGGGCACGCAGGGGCCGGGCTCTTCCCCGCCCCGCTCAGTTCGGCCCGAGCCCGCGGACACGCACCGGGTGGGGCAGACCGCCGGTGCCGTGCTCGCCCTCCCGCTCGACGACGATCCGGGACCCCGCCCAGCGGGCGGTGTACCGCTCAATGCCCGGCTCCTCCCAGCCGTCGCCGGCGTCCGCGACGACCGTCCCGCCACCGGTCTGCCCCCTGGCCGGCGCCCACACCTCCAGTTCCAGCCCGCCGTCCTCCCCGTACACGGGAATGACGGCGCCCGCGCGAGCGAACACCGGAATGCGGTCCAGGGGCGCGTCGACCAGTACCTGGGCAGGCCCGTCGAACGCCCGACCCGTCGCCGTCTCGTACCAGCGCCCGCCGGGCAACCGCACCGTACGCCGTTCCGCACCCGGAACCAGCACCGGCGCCACCAGCAGGCTGTCGCCCAGAAGGAAGGCGTCCTCGCAGTCGCGCAGCGCACGCTCCTCCGGCGCCGACCACCACAGCGGTCGCGCATAGGGAGCACCGGTACGTCGGGCCAGATGCGCCAGAGTCACGAGGTACGGCTGCAGCCGCCGGCGCTCGACGAGAGCCGTGCGCGCGTGCACCAGCACCTCGGCACCGAACTCCCACGGCTCCCTGTGCCCCGCCCCCGCGCGGGTGCGGAGCAGCGGCAGATGGACGCCCAGCTGGAGCCACCGCAGATACAGCTCGGGAGATGGGTTCCCGCCGGTGCCGCCGATGTCCGGCCCCGCGTACGGGACACCACACAGCCCGAGCCCCAGGACCAGGGCCAGTGACGCCCGCAGCCCGGGCCAGCCCGTGGCCACTTCCCCCGACAAGCTCCCGCCGTAGCGCTGCATGCCGGCCCACCCCGAGCGTGAGAACAGGAACGGCCGCTCCTCGGGCAGTAGCGCCCGCAGCCCCTCGTGGGCCGCCCTGGCCATGCACAACGCGTACACGTTGTGCGCCTCACGATGATCACCGTCCCGCCCGTCCAGGGCGTGACGGGCCGAGCGGGGGAGCGTCGGCTCCCCGAACGCGGCGAACGACGTCGGCTCGTTCATGTCGTGCCAGAAGCCCGCGAACCCCTGCTCCAGCCGCTCCGCGTACAGACCGCCCCACCAGGCGCGCACGCGCGGGTGCGTGAAGTCGGGGAAGACCACGCCCCCGGGCCAGGACACACCCTGGACGACATCTCCCGAGGCGTCCCGAACGAACGCGTCCCGGGCCGCCCCCGCGTCGTACACGGCGTTGCCCTCCCCGGCAGGGACCGCCGGACCGACGACCGACACCAGCCGGACCCCGTCCCGCCGCAGCTCGTCGGCGAGGGCCGGCAGCTTGGGGAACCGCTCCTGGTCCACGGTGAACCCCTGGTGGGCGTCGTGGTGGCCGCTACCGAGGTGGACGGCGTCGAGCGGCAGCCCGTGCTCCTGATAGCCGGCGACGACCCGCCGCACTTCCCGCTCACTGCCGTCACCCCACCGCACGTGATGATGGCCGAGGGCCCACGCGGGCGGCAGCGCGGGCGCACCGGTCAGTGACGCCCAGGCGAGCAGCACCCGCGCGGGAGTCCCCACCATCACCCAGCAGCGCAGCGGCCCCCCGTCCATCCGCAGCTCGCTGGTCCCCGCCCGGTCGTGCCCGGAGCCGGCACCCTCCACGCCTTCCCGCAGCGTGACGGTGCCGTCCCACGAACAGTCGTGGAACGCGAGATGCGTGCCCGCGTCGGCCAGCACCAGCTGCACCGGCATCGTGAGGGGAAGCGGATCGTCGCCGGGCTCGAAACCGAGACCGGGACCCGTGTTCCACAGCCGGTAGGTGCCGTCCCGCAGCCTCGGCCCCGAGGCCCGTTCCCCGAGCCCGAAGAACCGGGCGTCGGCACGCACCTCAGACCGCTGCATCCAGCGCGCCGTACCCCCTGCCACCGGCTCCCACCACCGCGGCGGCAGCTCCCGACGCAGCACCACGCCCCCCGGAGTGAGCACCTCCACCGCGCCGTGCCACGAGACGGTGACCGTCACCCGCTCGGCGACCACCCGCCAGCCGCCGTTGGTGTCCGGCTCCAGCACCGCCCGCGGATCCGGGTCGGGACAGCGCCCTGCCAGCGCGTACGACGGCTCCGGAGCCGCCCCGTCCCAGCCCCAGAAGACGGCCCCGTTCACGGCGACGCGGATCCGCAGCTCGGAACGGCCGAACCGGACGACCCCGCCCCCGGGCCCGGGTTCCACCTCCCGTACCGGCCCGGGAGTGCGCGCGCGCTCCGCCCCGCGCGGTGGCAGCCCGGTGGCATCGGCCCGCCGCCTGCGCCACGCTGCTCGTACGGTACGCAAACCCTGTGCCGTCCCCATCGAGCCGACCGATCTCACCGAACGCACCAGGTCACGACCGTCCATGGTGCTCACCCTGCCACTGCCCGCACCTCGCACGTGTGTCGTTCAACTGCCGTTCACTCATGATCGGACCACATCTTCACGACCGGGACTATGTGGGCCACGCCCTGGTACGGAAGACGATCACGTGGCATCGTCCCTGTCAGCCGCGTCACGCGCACCCCCCAGCCCGTGCGCGCAGGACGCACACGACGCGCACAGTCCGGGAGCCGCCCATGTCGACCGTGAACCCCCAGCCGCTCTGGCAGCCAGATCCGGAACGCATCGCCCGTGCCCGGATCACCATGTTCCACGCGTGGGCGGCCGAGCACCACGGCGCCCCCGCCGAGGGTGGCTACGCGGAGCTGCACCGCTGGTCCGTGGACGAGCCGGAAACCTTCTGGAAGGCCGTCACGGAGTGGTTCGACGTCCGCTTCTCGACCCCTTACGCGCGCGTGCTGGGCGACCGTTCGATGCCCGGCGCCCAGTGGTTCCCCGGTGCCACCCTCAACTACGCCGAACACGCCCTCCGCGCGACCGCGACCCGCGCGGACGAACCGGCGCTCCTGCACGTCGACGAGACCCACGACCCGAGGCCCGTCACCTGGGCCGAGTTGCGCCGCCAGGTCGGCTCCCTGGCAGCCGAATTGCGCGCCCTCGGCGTACGCCCCGGCGACCGCGTCAGCGGCTACCTGCCCAACATCCCGCAGGCCGTCGTCGCCTTCCTGGCCACCGCGGCCGTGGGCGGCGTGTGGACCTCCTGCGCGCCCGACTTCGGCGCCCGCAGTGTGCTCGACCGCTTCCAGCAGGTCGAACCGGTCGTCCTGTTCACCGTCGACGGCTACCGCTACGGCGGCAAGGAGCACGACCGCCGCGACGTCGTCGCCGAACTGCGCCGTGAACTGCCCACCTTGCGCGCCGTCGTACACATCCCCCTACTCGGCACCGACGCCCCGGACGGGACACTCGACTGGCAGACCCTCACCTCCGCGGACACCGAACCGGTCTTCGAGCAGGTGCCCTTCGAACACCCCCTGTGGGTGCTCTACTCCTCCGGCACCACCGGACTGCCGAAGGCGATCGTCCAGTCCCAGGGCGGCATCCTGGTCGAACACCTCAAGCAGCTCGGACTCCACTGCGACCTGGGCCCGGAGGACCGCTTCTTCTGGTACACGTCGACCGGCTGGATGATGTGGAACTTCCTCGTCTCCGGCCTGCTCACCGGGACGACGATCGTCCTGTACGACGGCAGCCCCGGCTACCCGGACACAGGCGCCCAGTGGCGGATCGCCGAACGCACCGGCGCCACCCTCTACGGCACCTCCGCCGCATACGTCATGGCCTGCCGCAAGGCGGACGTGCACCCCTCGCGCGACTTCGACCTCTCAGCGGTGCAGTGCGTCGCCACCACCGGCTCTCCCCTGCCGCCCGACGGCTTCCGCTGGCTGCACGACGAGGTGCGCGACGACCTGTGGATCGCCTCCGTCAGCGGCGGTACGGACGTGTGCTCCTGCTTCGCCGGCGCCGTACCCACCCTCCCCGTCCACGTCGGCGAGCTGCAGGCACCCTGCCTCGGTACGGACCTGCAGTCCTGGGACCCGAGCGGCAGGCCCTTGACCGACGAGGTCGGCGAGCTCGTGGTCACCAATCCAATGCCGTCCATGCCGATCCACTTCTGGAACGACCCCGATGGCAGCCGCTACAACGACAGCTACTTCGACACCTACCCCGGCGTCTGGCGGCACGGCGACTGGATCACCCTTACCTCCCGAGGTTCCGTCGTCATTCACGGCCGTTCCGACTCCACGCTCAACCGTCAGGGCGTCCGCATGGGGTCGGCGGACATCTACGAGGCCGTCGAGCGCCTTCCCGAGATCAAGGAATCCCTCGTCATCGGCATCGAACAGCCCGACGGCGGCTACTGGATGCCCCTGTTCGTCCACCTGGCACCGGGCGCCGTGCTCGACGAGGGACTGAAGGGCCGTATCCAGCGGACCATCCGCGAAGAACTGTCCCCGCGCCACGTCCCCGACGAGATCATTGAGGTACCCGGCGTCCCGCACACCCTGACCGGCAAACGCATCGAGGTCCCGGTCAAGCGCCTTCTCCAGGGCACACCGCTGGAGAAGGCGGTCAACGCCGGCTCCGTCGACAATCTGGATCTGCTCACGTTCTACGAGGACCTGGCCCGCAAACGCGCCTGACCTCACCCTGCCCGCCCGGTCCGCAGCCGTCCGGCCCGGACGCCTTTGTCAGTGCCCACGGTTACCGTGAGTGAGCATTGATCGACTGTGCAGGGGGAAACATGACGTACACCGACCACCGAACCATGCGACGCGTCCTGCGCCGCGAGATCGCGGGCACCATCGGGCTGCTGACCGACGAGCACGACTTCCGCGCCATGCGGCACTACCGAAGCTTCATCTTCGACGATCACGGAACATACCTCGAACACGTGGAGGCCGTCCTCAGGGCACGTGTCCTGCAGGGCAGCCACACCACACTGGCCCTCTTCGACCCCGAGGAGTACACGGAGTTCTGCGCACAACGCGGCCTCGACCCGGACAGCCACACCAGCCGCACCCGCTTCACGGCCGAACTCGCGGTCACCGGAGCCACCGTCCCCTATGAGGGACAGCCTCTGACCGACCTCCTGCCCGCCCTCGTCGACGAGGGCGTCCGCCAGGCGACCTGGGAGTACGCAACCATGCTCCTCGCCCGTCTCGGCGCCTGCCCCTCGTGCGGCGAGGACCTGGGCCGCGAGGCCTTCGCCCGCGCCTCCCAGCTGATCGTCCGCATCCTCGACACGGCAGGTCCCGGGAGCCGGCACCTCGTCTGCAGCGTCTCCGGACCACCCGAGACCCTGCTCGCCGTCCTCCACGCCGACGACAACGGCGGACGCCTGGAACTGGACGACGCCGAGATCCTCGAATTCACCACGGTGCTGGCCGTCGGTCTCGCCACCGACAGTCCGGGCGGGCTCGTCATGCGGACCACCGCCCTGGGCACCCCCGACCGCATCCACGGCTGGCGGTTGCGCGCCCATGGCCTCGAGCCCCTCACTGCGGGGGAGGTCTTCGACGCCTACTGCACCGACGTCGAATCGGGAGATCTCATCCCGCCCGAGTCCAACGTCGACTACTGCGAGCCGCCCGACCTCGGGGAGGACCCGAACCCGACCCACCACCACTGAGCCCCGAACGGAAAGGGGAACGCAGAACGGAGAAGGAGAACGGAAACCAGGGAGGGGCGCCCCTTGAGCGGAGCGCCCCTCCGGGAACAGCGGCGGCGGTCGTCAGTGAGCCCGAGACGCGTCCCGCTCTTGCCCTACTACTCGCCCGACAGCACCGCCTGAGCGGCCCTGCGGGCCTCCTCGGCACTGTCCGTCGCACGGGCCGCCGCCGCGGCCCGCTCGCACTGCGCCAGAGTGAACTTCGCCAGCGCTGCCCGCACAAAGGGAATGGACGCCGCACCCATGGAGAGGGAGGTGACACCCAGACCGGTCAGCACCGAAGCGAGCAGCGGGTCGGAGGCGGCCTCACCGCAGACACCACAGCTCTTGCCCTCGGCCTTCGCGGCTTCCGCCGACAGCGCCACCAGGTCGAGCAGCGCGGGCTGCCACGGGTCCTGCAGCCGGGACACCGCACCCACCTGACGGTCCGCGGCGAACGTGTACTGCGCGAGGTCGTTCGTCCCCAGTGACAGGAACTCCACCTCTTGCAGGATCGAGCGCGCCCGCAGCGCGGCCGACGGAATCTCGACCATCGCACCGAACTTCGCGTGCAGACCCGCCTCACGGCACGCGTCGGCGAAGGCCTTGGCATCGGCGCGGTCCGCCACCATCGGGGCCATCACCTCAAGGTGGACGGACAGCCCCTCCGCAGCCTTGACCAGCGCCGACAGCTGGGTTCGCAGCACCTCGGGGTGTTCGAGCAGCGACCGCAGACCGCGCACGCCCAGTGCCGGGTTCGGCTCGTCCGCCGGGGTGAGGAAGTCCAGCGGCTTGTCCGCGCCCGCGTCCAGCACCCGCACCACCACACGGCCCTCGGGGAACGCCTCGAGCACCTGACGGTAGGCCTCGACCTGCTTCTCCTCGGAGGGAGCGTTCTTGCTGTCGTCGAGGAAGAGGAACTCGGTACGGAAGAGACCGACGCCCTCCGCGCCCGCCTCGACCGCGGCCGGCACATCCGCCGGACCGCCGATGTTCGCCAGCAACGGCACCGTGTGACCGTCGGAGGTCGCACCGGGCCCGGTCGACGTGCCGAGCGCCGCCCGGCGCTCGGCTGCCGCGGCCTCGAGCTGTCCCTTCTTCTCCTCGCTCGGGTTCACGAAGATCTCACCGGTGCTGCCGTCGACGGCGATCAGTGTCCCTTCGGCGAGCTCACCGGCACCGGGCAGGGCCACCACGGCCGGCACACCGAGCGCCCGAGCCAGGATCGCGCTGTGGCTGGTGGGTCCCCCCTCCTCGGTCACGAAACCGAGCACCAGGGTCGGGTCCAGCAGCGCTGTGTCCGCCGGTGCGAGATCACGGGCCACGAGGACATAGGGCTCGTCGCTGTCCGGGACACCTGGCATCGGAACCCCGAGCAGCCGGGCGACGATACGGTTCCGCACGTCGTCGAGGTCGGCCACGCGGCCCGCAAGATACTCACCGGCAGCGGCCAGCAGTTCGCGGTACGCGGCGAACGCGTCGTACACCGCGCGCTCGGCGGTGCTGCTTTCGGCGATACGACGTTCCACGTCCGTCATCAGCTCGGGGTCCTGGGCCATCATGGCCTGGGCCTCGAGTACCGCCTGGGCTTCGCCGCCCGCCAGGTTGCCGCGCGCCATCAGATCGGCCGCCACTGCCTCCACGGCCTTGCGGGCGCGCCCCTGTTCACGCTCCGCCTCCTCAGCCGGGATCTGCCTGGCCGGGGGCTCGAGGACCGCCGTTCCCATGTGTCGAACCTCGCCGATCGCCACACCATGGCTCACACCGACGCCTCGCAGCGTTGTCTCCATCTCACCTGTCTCCGGTAGTTGCGGCGGTATCCGCCGCCGTGTGGGTTGACCTGCTTGCCGTCGAGTGACGGCACCGGCGTCACTTCCAGAGGAAGAGGGGTTCGCCGGCCTTCACCTCGCCGTCGTCGCGCAGTTCGGAGAGTGCCTCCACCGTGGCGTCCAAGGCCACGACCGGGCACACCGGGGACTTGCCGGAGGCCTCGACTGCGGCAGGGTCCCAGCGCACGACACCTTGACCGCGGGTCACGGTGTCGCCCTTATTGACGAGCAGTTCGAAGCCGTCACCGTTGAGCTGCACGGTGTCGATGCCGAGATGGGTGAGCACGCCGTGACCGCTCTCGTCGACCACGACGAACGCGTGCGGGTGCAGAGAGACCACGACACCGTCGACGGGGGAGACAGCAGTGGAGGGCTCCCGTATGGGGTCGATCGCCATACCCGGGCCGACCATGGACCCGGAGAAGACGGGATCGGGCACGGAGCCGAGTCCGATCGCCCGTCCTGCGAGCGGGGATGTCACGGTGGTCATGGGAAGCCTCCCAGGGGTGGAGATCGGTAGGGGCCCGTCACTGTCGGTCTCGGACGGCGCACTGCGATGCAGCGTATGGCATAGGTAGTACCGGTTCCGTGCGAGAGGACCGATTGGAGGTCTAGACCACTTCTTCTTATTGATTTGCACCCGATCCGCAGCCCCGTGTACAGTCGACAACCTGCCTGGGGCTGGACGGCGTGATCTCGCGTCACTACCTCGCAGCAAATCCAACTCGTCAGATCCTATCCCGGGGTCAGCTTCTGCGTGTTCGCAGGACAGTGGTCAGGGAGCAGGAGAAACGCTGATAGTGTTGGAAACATCGAAGGGAAGCGCCCGGAGGAAAGCCCGAGAGGGTGAGTACAAAGGAAGCGTCCGTTCCTTGA
>NZ_JBHSOA010000031.1:0-5758 GCF_042655885.1 Streptomyces chlorus | reverse complement strand
GCGTTTTGTGCCGCCTTGCGGTGCTTTGGTGGGGCGAGCTGCTGGGGCATTGTCGGCCGACCAACATGGTCTGGCGCTTTGCTGACCTGCGCGTTTCTCTATGCCTAGAGAAACGCGCCACCGATGCGCTCCTACCTGTTTTCGCAGGTCACCGGCCTGTTCGAGCCTCTAGGCGTGACGAATTACGCGGAACGCAGGCACCGGTAGAACCGGCCGACCCCGCCCGGTACCTCGAGAACCTCAACCTCGACTTCGGTCTCCTCGACTGGGCCGACGACCTGGACGGCCGCCGCGACGGCGAATACGGCCCCAGCGACTACGGGCACGACCTGCGGGGCGGGTCCGAAACGTACGCCACGTCCGGCGCCGTCTACGCTCCTTGCTCCTACAAGAAGCGCGCCCGCCTGCTCGCGTGGATCAACGGCGACTGGGGCTGACTCCACCTGGGGGGTCGGCCGAGATACGGCCGGAAGGGGTAGTGGGGCCGTGGGGGCTGTTCGTTAGGGAATCCCCCAACGAACAGGGGTGTGCACCATCCCGCGAGTTCGCAGTGCCCCTCGGTTCCTCGGCATGGGGCCTGACCAGGCACCTCGCCACCCTCGGCCTGTACGTCCGTGCGGGAATCGTGATAATTCTTCAGGAATCCCGAAGGCCCATCATGAGCTGTGCGGATCCATCGCTCCCGTCTGCCGGGCTGACCTGCGGCAACCAGGAGATGACGGCCCGGACGAACCCGCGGGATGTCGCATACGGGCTGCACGGGATCCTGTTCCCCTGCACCACGGCGGCGTGTCAGTCGCCTGTGGCAGGGTGAGCGCATGTCGTCCTCTAACCTTCCGGAGCCGGTCTTCACTGCCTTCCAGCCGGTAGCTGCCGCCCTCGCCGAACTCGCCCACATCGAGCTCGATCCCATGCGGGAGACGGTGGCCGCTGTGGCCCGTATCGCTCAGCAGCAGGTGACGGACCTGAACGCGACCCTCGCAGCAGTACAGCCCGTGACGGTGGCACTGGCTTCCGTGCAAGCCGACCTCCACGAAGCCGTGACTGCCATGACCCGGACGACGGCCCAGCACATGCAGGAGGCTCTCAGCCAGATCGACCTGTCCTTCGACACCACCGGCTTGGCCCGTGCCCTGCGGGACGTTCAGGCCTGGCGAGACCTGAACGGCGAACAGTGGGCAACCGCCTCGCGGGTCCTGGACGACGCCTACCGGACCGCTGAGGCCGGAGGCGCTACGGACGACGTCCCCGACGACCTGGTGACTGGTCTCGCGGATACGGCACGGACCTTCGCTGCCTCGCAGGAGGGTTTCGGCTTCCTGACGCCGGAACGCCAGCGGCAGTTGTTCGTCTACTTCTGGGGCCTGCTGGTCCTCGCGGCTCTGATGCAGGCGTCGTTCACCTCTGAGACGGCTGACACGGTGATTGAGAAGACCATCGCCCTGTCCCCAGCATTCGCTCTGACAGTAGTGGCCGCGGGCAAGGGATGGGACAAGTACATGCGCCGGCCGGAGGGTGAGGAGACAGAGGCGACCGAGGAAGTCGCAGAGGACAGCGACTGACTACAGGCCGGATATATGGGGTCCTGGTCGACGTCGTGCCAGTCGTATCCGGCCCTCGGGACTGGTGGGCTACTCGGGTGTGCAACATCCCGTGAGTTCGCAGTGCCCCTCGGTTCCTCGGCATGGGGCCTGACCAGGCACCTCGTCGCCCTCGGGCCGTGCGTCCGTGGAGGGATCATGACGGTTCTTCAGGAATCCCGAAGGTCCATCATGAGCTGTGCGGATCCCTCGCTCCCGTCTGCCGGGCTGACCTGCGGCAACGGGAGAGGAAAGCCGGGACGAACCCGCGGGATGTCGCATACCAGGCCGAACGGCGTCGGCGCGGAGAGACCGACGAAGACCCCTTCGAGGCGTACAACTCATCCCGTCAGGGCCGCTGACCGGGGCACCGATTGCTGCACAGGCGTGGTCGGGCCTCTGAGAGTGCGGTAAGTGATGTTTCCTGCCGTTTCACACCGATGTGATGACATGCCATAACGGGGCGATTCCGGCGGTCGAATGATCAACATCGCCGCCCTGACCGAGCGCACGGCTCCGGCTCCCCGGTTTGGCTCGACAGCCGAGGTCAGGGGCCTGCTACCCACTGGGACGAAGTGGTGCGAAATTAGCTAGACCATCACTTACCGCACTCTGACATCCCCGTTGCGGCCGTTTTCGCCCATGTCCGCCGCCGGAGCGGGATGTGCTGGCCGGGCCGCCCACCAGCGCAGGCTCAGCGTGCACGCTGAGCTGAAGGCAAGGGGGCGCGATGGGCGTGTGTACGGCGGAAGTTGTGTGCCGCAGACTGGCGAAATGGAGATGGAGGACGTACTCAGTGGGGGGCCTGACCGGCCACCGTGCAGACCACCGCGCTGGATGATCGTGGCCGGGGCGGCCCTGGTCCTGGTCGCCGGGCTGGTGGTCGGCATCGTCGCGGTGGGCGGAGACGATTCGCCGGAACAGGCTGTACTGCCCAGCCCGTTGTCACCCTCACCGTCCGGGTCGACACCGTTTCCCAGCCCCGTCGAGCCCGGGCCGGACGTCTCGTTCGCACCGGGGCCGGATGCCACGGTCCTGCTCGGGCGGACACCGGGCCTGGTGATCACAGGGGTATCCCCGGCCCGGGGCTACACGCTCAGCCGGCTCGACCCTGCGGCGCACAATGGTCCGTGGACGGTGACCGTACGGCGCCAGGACGGTGCGCTGGCCCGCCGCGGCGCGGTGGTGACGTTCCCCGTGCCCAAGCTCAGCCTGGGCCGGGACGTGAAGGTGGGCGACGTGACGGGGTACGCCCGTGAGGGGGAGGTTATCTGGCCGCTCGCCGGCGCCTACGCGCGCGTCCGCGGTGACCTGCCCCTGGCCGAGCTGCTGCGCATCGCCGCCGCGACCACCGTTGTCTCCGGCCGGCCTGCGGTCACTGCGGCGCCCGGGCTGACGGTGACGTCCACCGGCACCGCACGCCCCAGCCACGTCACCGAGGCCCGCTACGGGGCGGACGAGGTTGGCGAGGCCGACGCGCTCGGCCACGGCCTGGTCTTCACCCAAGCCGCCGCCCGCTGCGGTGGGATCGAGGACCAGCTGTACGAGGCCGACGCCCGGCCGTACGGCACCGTGCACGGCCATCCGGCTGTGGTCACCTCGGCCCTGGACGGCAACGGTGTCCTGGCCTGGGAGCCCGCGCCCGGGGTGGTGGCCTACGTCGGCTACAGCGGAGCGAGTCTCGACAAGAACGCCCTCGCCGCCCTGCACCGCCTCGCCGAGCGGACCCGGATCCTGACCCCTGGGCAATGGCAGTCCACCCATCCCCAGGAACTCCAGGAGACCAGCAAATGAGGCCGCACTCCACCTGTCCGGTGCTGGTAGGCGGCTTGGGGTTCGGACGACACCGTTCTCCGAGAGGCATCGTCCCAGGCCAGCGATATACGTTGCTTTTGCGGCCATTGCTACGGCGACCCCCATGAAGGCCAGGTGCGCGCAGACCGCGTTGACCCGGGCGAACATCTTGCGTTGCATGCCGGTCTGCTGGGCATACAGGTTCTGGTGCGCTTTCAGCTCGGCCAAGTGGGCGCCCGGCTTCGAGCCGAGGTTGCCGCGCTGCACCAGTGCGGCGCCCAGCAGTGTGCGGCGCCGCTCGAAGACCAGGAGGCGGAACGGCTCGGCGTACCGGGCTGTGTCGACCCCGTTGTCGAGGAGCTGGCAGGACTCTGCCAGCTGCATCTGGTCCTGTTCATCCCGGGCCACTTCCGCGAGCAGTGTCCGGACGGCGTCGCCTTCTCCGACACGAGCCGGGCGTACGCCCGACGTCCCCCCCTGCGTGCCTTGACCCGCCCCATGCGTGCCTCCCCTGGTGTCGGTGGTGTGCAGCGTTCCGGAGAAGAGGCTCACCGTCGTTGCTCGCGCCAAGAATCTCCCGGTCCGGCCGGTGCGTGGCGGTATTCCGCGAAAGATTCCCGCGGAAGGCTTGCGCCTCTCCATTCCGCTCAGCGGCGACCCCACATCTGAACTTTAAGGAACAGACCGGCCACCGCCACCAAGAGCCAAGGTGTGCCCGAGCGCCGTACGGACCGTGCGGAACGGCGCCGCGCCCCGCCCCTCCCGCGCATCTGGCTGGGGAGTTGGTCTGTTCCTTAAAGTTCAATGCCTTGCTTATCGGGACTTCGGGCGGTCAGGTGGTTGCGGGCCCACCACGCCCGGGCGTGGTGGCGGCCTCCGTGACGTCCCAGCCGTCGTCAACGCGCTTGCGGAGCGTGGCGTAGCCGACGACGCAGTCCGGGTGTCGGCTCAGCTCGGACAGGGTGTAGCTGCCGCCGGAGACCGCACCCCGCCGGTACATCGCACCCACTCACGCCTGACAACTGAACAACGAGGCGGGGCCGAAGCCATGAGAGTGCGGTAAGTGATGGTCTAGCTAATTTCGCACCACTTCGTCCCAGTGAGTAGCAGGCCCCTGACCTCGGCTGTCGAGCCAAACCGGGGAGCCGGAGCCGTGCGCTCGGCCAGGGCGGCGATGTTGATCATTCGACCGCCGGAATCACCCCGTTATGGCATGTCATCACATCGGTGTGAAACGGCAGGAAACATCACTTACCGCACTCTGAGAGTGGCTTCGGCCCCGCCGACTCTACCGACATGCTCACCTGGCGATTTCAAGCACCGGCCTCGCACACGCCCCGAACGGTGTCACGGATGTCGAGGACCATCACGCCGTCGATGGTCTCGATGCCGCCCTTGCCGAAGCGGACCCACAGCGGGAAGGCGCCGACGTCGCGGGCGAAGACGAGCTTCTCGGCGGAGGCCGGGTTCGACGCGGAGCTGATCTCGATCACGAAGTTCGGCCCGCCGGGTACCCAGACCACCATGTCCGCCCGCCGGCTCCGCGAAGACCGCCTCCTTCACGAGGCCGAGGCCACCGGCGGCGACCCCCGCCGCATCTGCGACTTGTTCGGTCTGTCCGTCGGCGCGGCCCTGCGCTACACCAGCACCATCGACCAGCCCGGTCTCATCGAGCACACTCTCCGCAACGCCGGGCCAGCACGGAGGCCAGAGCCCGAGTAGCCTCTCCCGACGGCATCGACACCATTCATGCCCTCCGGGAAGAGGTCAGAAGAATGTCATCAGCTCGACGCGCTTGTCCTCTGGATTGAATCGGAGCCCGATCGTGAAGGTCCGGTACCGACCCTCCTCTACCTCGACGTCGACCAGCGCCTTGTAGAGCAGATTCCCGTAGGTGTCGAGGCGCAGGTTGTACAGGTACCCCTGCGCCACCAGTTTGCTGACCGCGACCTCCAATGCGGGCTGATTCAGGTGGAGCAGGCCGGCCTGCTCCACGGAGTCCCGGTGCTTACCGTCCTGGAGGTACCCGTACCGGCCCGGGGTCGTCCAGATTTCGGGCGACTCCAGGTATGCGGCGTCAGGGTTGAGTGCGGCGAGCGCCAAGGAGTTGTCCTCGCGGTTCTGGCCGGTGAGGTGGCTGTTGATGCGGTAGCCGAGGAACGGCAGGAAATGACTGTCGATCACTGCCGTAGGCGTGAAGCCGAGTGCCTCAAACGGCAGCCCCGCTCCGTTTGGCGTGCCGCCCTCTTCGGCCACGCCTTCCAGGATCATGTCGCCCACGCGAAGCCCAGAGTTCATCAGGGACAGACCCAGGAGCTCCTTAAGAAGCTGTTGTCTTTTCGATCTTGAGCGGTGGTGGTCGAACGCGGGTTCCCGGTCGGGTG
>NZ_JBHSOA010000030.1:0-105329 GCF_042655885.1 Streptomyces chlorus | reverse complement strand
ACCCACGACCCGCCGACAGAGCACCAGCGGACGACTCAACACCCGCTAACTGAACGGCATTGCCCCTGGGTGTGGAGTTCGGGGTTGCACCTTCGACCGTGGCCAAGGCTGTACGGGACCTCAAACGCCGGGGGCTGGTTACTGCCTCCCCTGGTTGGGGAACGTTTGTCGTCTGACGTTTCCTAGGTCCCTGACAGGCTTTGTACTCGTTTATCACAATGCCTTTGCCTGCCATCATCATTGACATTCCCATTGGCATCTCATCTGACATTTCCTGGGCTTGTTTCAGGTGCCATCCGTTTATGTCATGCCGGCATTGTCTGTGCTCCCACGGATATATGTCTGTGCGCACAGGGGTGGGGTAATGCCTGGGAATGCATCGAGCGAACCCGCCGGGAGCACCTTCCTTCGATCGCGTACGGGTTTCAAGAATCTGAGTGATCTGAAACGCCAAAAAGGGGCCCCCAGCAACGCCAGGGGCCCCGTAAATGTCAATGTTCCCAGTTGTCTCCGTAGCCGTCAGACGACGCAATGAAATACCGGGGCTTGGGATTGTAGTTGAATTCCTCGATAACCGGCGGATTAGGATCGGGCTCGATAAGCCCATCGATCTTCTCCGGAATCTGGTCATAATCCAGTTCCTGGGAAGCCTCCCAAGTCAGTAGCCCTTCCTCATTAAGCTCCCAGCATTCCAGCCGGTCACCCTGGGAATGTCCATGCCGCGGGTGGACGTCCATACCGCCGGCAGTCACGCAGTAACTGAACAGGCCGGCATGCTTCTCCAGAGTCTCCCTGGCAGCCATGGCAGCCTTATATGCCTTCTCCCACACATCCCTAGCCTGTGCTGCCTTGGCAGCTTCCTTACGGCCCATGGGAACAAGCTCTTCCTTGACCCCATCATCAAACGCCTTACGGGCCCTGGCCATAAGAACCTCAAGAGCCGACACAGTGCGGTCATACTCTTCAGCCAGAGCCTTGACCGTGCCAAGGAACGCTTCCTTATCGGGAAGTGCCTTACCTTCCTTGACCGCGGCAATCTCCATTTGCTTCAGTTCCGCCTTGGCATCTTCAAGGGCAGGAGTGCTGTACCGGGCCTTGATCTCGCCTACCTGAGAAACATCACGGGTCCGGTACCGTGCATTCTCCTGCTTATACGTGGACAGCTTCGCCTTGGCATCCTCGTACTCCTTACGGAGCGCCTTTACCTTGGTCGACAGAGGAAGGTCACGGGGAGGTTCAACAATGTAATCAGCCATTAGCGCTCCAATATTTCGTAATGTCGTTGCGTTCCTTCAAACAAAGAGCCCCATCTACCAAAACGCAGATGAAGAATATCAGATAACCAGCAACGGACAGGGGATCCATTATTCATCACCCCTGGCCTTGAATTGTCCAGCCTTATAAGCCTCATAGACTTCAAGGGGTGTCATGTCATTGATCTCTGCATTGGTCTGTCGTTCTGTGTCTTCCATGGTGTGTCTCCTTATCAGGCCGCGGTAAGCCTGGCATACATCGGAGTGTGAGAGTTATTCATATCGCCGTGTTTCCAATCGTTAGAGAGTGATGCTGAGCAGCGCTCTAACATCGGGATCGTTGATGTTGTCCAGGCACTTAGAGAGAGGGATACCCAAGACACGGGCAAGTGCTATGGCATGGAGGATGGACGGATTCTTCTCGCCACTGAACCACTTCTCAACGGACCCTATGTAAAGCCCTAGTTCCTCACTGATCTGCCAGTAAGTCAGCCCCTTGGCTTCCTTCACCGCTTTCCAGCTCACTCGATCAAACAGGTTGACATCCTTCATGGTGCTCACATCCTTACTGCCGTGTCGGAGGGTGATTAGGGGAGGGCATGAGCCCAAGAAAAAGGCCCTGGCACCCGCACACGGCGAGACGGATACCAGGGCCAGGGATGCCCGTAGACCAGAACCGGGCAAGGAGAGGAATGCATGACTACGAACCAGAGAAGGAGTAAGCCTGTGTTTTCTCCTTCTATCTATGATGTCGCTGACAATCGACCCCCCTTTGTGACCACCATGGGGGAAACTGAGAGCCAGATCACATGAGAAGACGTCCCCAAGGCTTCAGAGCCTCGGAGTGCAGAGCCGGCACAGGAACCAAGTCCCTTGTTTGTGGTTCCTGCCGAAGAACCCCTTAGGGATAGATGGGTTACTAACCCACCTGTTCACATCGTCCCAGGTCAGAAGTGGTGTGTTGGTTCAACCAACAGACATCCGGTTGACCCACGACACTGTCGTGGGTCAGAGCATTGGTTGACCCCCCGGTTGGACTGGAGGGTCAGAGCCGGCACACCGGGGAGCAGCAGACAGAGAAGAAGCTTCTGACCAGGAAGGGTCTGGACTCTGTGCGCCAGACGCACACAGAGGTTTCCGCGGCTCTAGCAGAACCAGGGCCGGACTCATGCCTTCTGACCAGCAAGGATGTAAGTAGGGTGGGTCAGACCCACCCTGTTCCGCGGAGTAACCCCCCATCGGATGGGTGATAGCCACGTTACTAATTTGGCTTCCCCTGGAAGCTCTGTACGGCCTCCTAAGGGCCGTACAGGCGTAGCCCTAGGCAAGGAAGACCAGGAAGACTCTCAGAGGCCGTTACAGAGCCACACAGAGTGGCCCTTCGCACCCAGGGCCACGACAGACACAAGATGATCTCTCAACATCTATAGCCGGGGATCCCCAAAGACTCCCCGGCATCATGCATATCCAAATGATCTTGACACTAGTAGGGGCCGCTCCCTAAGTTCCGCGGCCCTTCTGTCTACTTCTTACTCAGACGAACAGTAAGGGCCCTGGCTCTAAACCAGGGCCCCTCTGACTTGATATACCTAAGTGATCTTGTAAGTACTTCTGTTCAATCCATGAGCCAGGGAGCCCCAATAGCTCCCTGGCATCTAAGGTTTATATTGCTTGCCTCTCCCCGGCAAGCATCCGACAGGATGCCAAACCCCTATATTAGAGAGGGTCTTTCAAGAAGGTGCAGGTCAGGTCGATCCCGTGTTGCAAAAATGCAACACCCCTTCTCACCTGGGATTCTGCGCCACCTTGTCCCGTACTCCTGCTGCCCACGTGGCATCTTCAATGCCGGTACGGTTCATGTCCCGCGGATCGACCCACCCTCCGAGATTGGTTGACCAGAACTTGCCATCACAGTCCCTCGGGCAACCTCTGCGCTTCCTGAGCGCCACGGAAGCAATCTCCGTGGGCACAACCAGGAATAGCTTCGTAGAGACCGGGGCAAAGAACCCTGCCTCACACAGCTTCTTGTGCCCACGGTAAAGAGTAGATCTGTTGAGGTCTGGGAATGCTGCCTCAAGTTCACCGGTTCCCAGGTGGACATGCCCTACGTTGTTGATCCGGTCGTAAGCGAAATGCATAAGCCTGGTGTCAGTACTGAGAGCGGTATTCGACACGATGGGGTGTGTTCCTTTGTGCTTGTGGACTTTGGTGAACAGTCCTGCTTCCGCCGGCTGCCCTTCCGGAGTCTCCCAGGATCGTTGGGAGGTAGTGACCACCTTCTCTTCTGTGAGTTCCATTCAGTCGTTCCTCTCATCATCCGGTGCCTGGACACCCTTAGTCAGTGCTTCGGCAGCAGCCACTACATGCGGTGCCACGGCGTCTTCAATGGATCGTTGGGCCGTGACCTTTGCGTATTTGGCTACCTTGTTCAGCAGCCACACGGCGTATTCCGGTTCGATAGCCCCTGCCGCAACGCCCTCCCCGAGCCCTGCAATCAGAGCTTCCTTCTCTGCCTTTGTCATTTCCCTGCCTCCTTGACATGAGAAAGGGCCCGCAACTCCTTGTCACGGGCCCCTGTGGGGTACTGCTTATTCGGTTGTCACCAGGACAGCTATCCAGCGTCTTCCATCTGCCCTGTCAGGCACTCCGCCGAGACAAAGGAGATTACTTCCTCTGCCGTGTCCTTGTGCACGTTTGCTGCCATGGAGTACAGGAAGACTGCCGTATTAAGTGCCAGCTTCCCACCTCCCACGGCATAGACCAGGCTCCATGCAAGCTCTGACAGGGTCTCTGTCGTAGTATCTGGACACAGGCCCTCTGCTGTCTCGCTCTCGTTCGACTCCGCCTCAGGCACGGTCCCGTCAAGCCGGTAGTCCATCAGGTCGGACAGACAGCCTTCCAGGAACTCCCTGGCTCCGGTCAGTGCCCCTTGGGTTGTTTCTTGCAGAATCTGCATTGCCGTGTCGAGTGACAGTTCCCCCCTGTCAACTTCCATCACCAATGCCGGGGACAACCGATGCACAACCCCCATCACTGCTGCGCCCCATGCCGCATCGTCCATGATTTCCCCCTCCTACTAAGCACATCGCTCTGTGTGCCATCGCCGTTACCCGTGTTTGGTGTGGTCCTGGTCACCTAGTACCGGTCACCCATGCGCTTGATTGCCTTGACGGCTCGGGTCGTGGCCATGTCCGAGGCATAGCGGTCGACCATGCTCCGGGACTTCCAGCCGGCCAGTGTCATTACGTCGCCCTCTGCCACTCCTGCTGACAGGAGATCATCAGCAAAGGTGTGTCGGAACTGGTGAGGGCTTACCGAGGCGTAGCCGGCATCCTTAGCACGCCGGTTGACCATTCGATACAGACCGGAGTACGTCAGGTGTCCGCGGTTCCTGCTGCCAAGCCAGAGCCAGTCACTGTCACTCAGCTTGTGGTGCTCCCTGGCCCTCAGGTACCGGGTCAGTGCGATGACTGTCTTGGGCTGTAGCGGGATGACACGGCCCTCTCCTGCTGCCCTGGCATCCTTCAACGGGACGACTTGAAGGAGTCCCTGGTTCAGGTGCAAGTCTCCGAGGCGCAGTGACAGCAACTCTTCTGCCCTGAGTCCCTCTGTCAGGACACGGATCATGGCGTGGTCCCGAACCTTCTCGAACTCCCGGACCCTGGGAGATCCGTTCCCAGTCACCTTCAAGAGGTCCGTGACGAACTCAGGTGCCAGTGTCTTGGGCGTGGCTCCTGTCGGAGCGGCGTACCTCTGGAGTCGCTTGTCCCGGTAGGGGTTGGGTGCGTCAAACTCATCTTCCAGCCATGAGAAGAACGTCCTGAGATTGCGCTGTACCGAGTTCGTTCCGCCTCGGTCGTGGCTGTCGTAATAGGCCCGGAAGAAGTTGTTCAGGGTGGCCGTGTCCAGACCAGTGAAGTCTCCTTCCAGCCGTTCCCTGGTCATCCATGCTTCCAGGGTTCGTACTGCCTCGGAGTAGGTCCGGACCGTCTTCTCTTGGTAGGGCCGACCGTGCTTGTTGTTCACGGTCCTCAGGTGAACTGCGTACTCCGAGAGCATCGCTGCCCTGGACATCACAGGTGCTACCGAGGATGCCGCTTCCTTGGCCCTGGTCCCTGTGTCGGGTGTGGCCGGTGTGGCTTTGGTGGTCTTGCTTCGGAGGGGTGACTTCCTGGCTGCTGTCGCCACTGGATGACTTCCTAGCCGGCACCGGAGGTGCCTGTGTCCTGGCTAGGCAAGGAGTGGTCGGACAGTCTCCTTACCTAGCCGTGTCCGGTAGGTAAGTCCCTCTGTCTTCCAAGATCCTTCTGACGGGTCTTCCCTGGTCAGAGGCGTTTTGGTGGGCGCGGACGGTTTCGAACCGCCGACATCCTGCTTGTAAGGCAGGCGCTCTACCCCTGAGCTACGCACCCGGGACCCGGGCGCACCGCCCAGGCCGATTCGACAGCCTACATGGCCCGGGGAGCGATCCGGGTGCCCGGGTCCTTCCGCGATCCGTCCGGGCGGGGTTCCCTCCGAGGCCTCTCAGGGGGTCTTCCCCGGTTCCGTCCGGGGGGTAACCCCACCTCGATTCCGGTAGTGGCCCGGATCCCCCGGCGGGGCCCGTTTCCGTACGGTCGAAGAGCGCCGGAAAGCGCGACCGTCCGTCCCAGGGGGAGACCTTCATGACCCGCACGTCCAGCACCACCGGCACGACCCGCGCCACCACCGGCTCCTCCCGTGGCGTGCGCCTGCGCGCGGTCGCCCTCGGCGGGGCCGCCGTGGTGCTCGTCGGCGGGCTGACGGCCTGCGGGGCGTCGGCCGCGGACGACACCGACCCCGACCGCCGGTCCTTCGACCTGCCGGGCAGCACCCTCACCGTCGACTCCGGCGACTCCGCGCTCGAGATCATCGCCGCGGACCGCACCCCGTCGGGGAAGGTCGAGGTCACCCGGTGGTTCCAGGGCACCGTCGCGCTCGGCACGGACCCGAAGGCCACCTGGTCGCTGGAGGGCGACCGGCTGAAGCTGCGGATCAAGTGCTCCGGCATCGTCGCCAACTGCTCCGCCAAGCACCGTATCGAGGTGCCCCGCGGGGTCGCCGTGAAGGTCGAGGAGGGCGACGGCAGTGTGCGCGCCCGTGGCTTCCGCGACGCGCTGAACATCCGTACCGGGGACGGCTCCATCCACGTGACCGACACCACCGGCCCCCTGACCCTGCGCACCGGCGACGGATCGGTGCGGGCCGAGGTCGCGTCCCGCACGGTGCGCGCCCGGACCGGCGACGGCTCGATCCGCCTGGAACTGAGCGCCGTACCCGACCTGGTGGAGTCCCGCAGCGGCGACGGTTCCGTCACCGTCGAACTGCCCCGGGCCACCTACCGGGTGACGTCCGGGACAGGTGACGGCGCCGAGAAGGTGTCGGTGCCCCGCGACGACACCAGCTCCCATGTGGTGGACGTCCGCACCGGCGACGGGAGTCTCACGGTCCGTACGGCGAACTGACCGACCCGTGTGTTCGTCCTTCCCGGTGGGACAATGGCCATCGGGCAGGGTGAACGACATACGGGAGAGGGATGTGACGGCGATACCAGGGCAGCCGTACTCGCCGTCGAGACGCCGCGTGTGCCGCACGCGTGGTCTTCTGTCCGGGGGCCCGGTCTCCCGGGGCCCCGTCTCCCGGGGCCGGGTCGCCGGTCCGCTCCGTGACATGCTCGCGCTGACGGTCCTGCCGCTGGTGGCGGCGCTGGCCCTGCCCGCCGCGTTCGCCGGCGGCGGCACCCGGCGCTGGTTCGGCGGCCGGGCCGAGAGCCAGCGAGCCGAGGCGCAGGCCGCCAAGGACGCGGCGGCGGCCGCGTTCTACGAGCTGGACACCGCCCAGCGGGACCTGCGGATCTCCATCGAGACGATCACCGCCGTCGACAACTCCCCCGCCGCCCACCGCGCCGTCGCCGACTTCGAGGCGCTCGGCCGCCGGATCGACGAGGCCAGCCGCACGTACATCGACGCCGTCGACGCCCATGATCTCGACCGCGACGACCTGGAGGCCTCCGCCGCCTCCCGGGCCCGCACCGAACTGACCGCCGCCAAGGGCGAGCTGGACCGGGTCAAGCGGGAACTGGACCGCTTCACCGACGGGCTCGGCCCCCTCCTCGGCAAGGCCGAGACCCAGCTGGCCCGGCTCGCCCCCGCCGTCGAGCGGGCCCGTCAGGCGCTGCTCGCCGCGTCTAACGCGCTGGACACCGCCCGTGCGTCGGGGCTGCGGGCCGATGGTCTCGCCGCCCGGCTCGCCGCGCTCTCCCCGGAGCTGACCAAGCTGAACCAGGGCGCCGGACAGCACGGCGTGCCGCAGACCCTGGAGCGGGCCGAACGGGTCATCCGCCAGGCCGAGGCCATCCGCGCGGAGGCCGACCGGCTGCCGGAACTGGCCGCCGAGACCGGCCGCCGGCTGGTCTCCCTGCGCACCCGCGCGCAGGCCCTCACCACCCGCTGCGAGCAGGTGGAACCGGTGCTCAGCGAGCTGCGCCGGCGCTTCAGCGCCGCCTGCTGGCAGGACCTCCAGGGCGTCCCCGACGTGGCCACCGAGAACGTGCGGCAGGCCGAGAGCAAGCTCGCCGAGGCGAGCACCGCGCGCGACGAGCAGCGCTGGGCGGACGCCACCGCTGTGCTGTCGACCGTACGGGCGCTGCTGAACACGACCGACGAGGCCGTGTCCGCCGCCGGAGACCGGCTGCGGCAGCTGAACGCCGTGCAGAAGGACCCGGAACAGGAGATCGAGCGCACCCGCTTCGCCATCCGGGACGCCCAGCGCCTGGCCATGGCCGGCCGCCACACCCCGGACCCGCGCCACGCACACCCGCTGGACAGCGCCGTGGCCCGGCTGGAGCGGGCCGTCGCCGGGCTGGAGGGCCGCCACCCCGACTACTGGCACTTCCTGACGGAGACGGAAGCGGTCCGCCAGTCGGTGGCGCAGGTGGTGGCCCTGATCCGCGAGGACCGGGGCGGCTTGGCCGGCTGACCGGTACGGATCCGGCCGCCCCCGCTCCCCCGCCGCAACCCGCAACCCGCAGCCGGCGGCCACCGCCACGGGCCACAACCGCCGTCCGCCGGTTAGCCTGTGCGCATGCCTCGCTACGAGTACCGCTGCCGGACCTGCGGCGACACCTTCGAACTGAGCCGTCCCATGGCTGAATCCGCCGCTCCGGCCGACTGCCCGGCAGGACACGACGACACCGTGAAGCTCCTGTCCACGGTCGCCGTGGGCGGTGCCGCCCCGGCACCGGCCGCCGCTCCCCGCGCGGGCGGCGGAGGCGGTGGCTGCTGCGGCGGGGGCTGCTGCGGCTGACGGCCCCCGCCCCGGGCGCCGGGGCGCGGCCGCGGGCGGGTGCGACCGGCAGTCGGGCACGGAAGAGGTACGGCCGTCGGACTCCCCCGGGGAGGACGACCCCGCCGGCCGGTACGACCTGGCCCGCCGGGGACGCCACGGCTGACCCCGCTCGGGCTCCCGCGCGACCGCACCGAAACCGCCTCGGCCTCAGTGCGGCCGCCTCACCGGCGCGGGCGTGCCGCCTCCAGGAACTCCCGCAGGATCTCCTCCCCGGCCACGACCCCGCGCTCGGGGAGCGCGGTGATCCCGGGGGCCGTCCAGTCGGCGTCGGCCAGTTCGCCGTGGCCGGGGCGCCAGCCCCGGTCGGCGGCGAGCAGCAGGTCGGCGTCGAGGAGCGAGTCGCCGGCGGCGAGGGTGAGGTCGGCACCGGTGCAGCGGGCGACCTCGCGCATGGCCGCGCTCTTGGTGAGCGGCTTGGGTACGGCGTAGATCTTGCGGCCCTGGAGGGAGACCGTCCAGCCGCGGTTCTCCGCCCAGACGGCGAGTTCCTTCACCCACTGCTCGGGCAACAGTTCGCGCTCGACGACGAGGTAGGCGAAGAGGTCCTCGGCGACGCGGTGCTTGCGCGTCCAGGCCGGGTCGGCGGTCCGCTCCAGATGGCCGCGCACCTCGGAGAGCGGAGCGCACTCGGCGGCGAGGCGGGCACTCACCCGGGCGTGCCAGTTCGGGTCGGACTCGCCGTCGACCAGGAGGTGGCCTCCGTTGGCGCAGATCGCGTACGCCGGTGCGGGGCCGGGGAGGCTGATGCGCCGGTACTGCTCCCGGGTACGGGTGGTGGTCGGTACGAACACGACGGCGTCGCCGAGTTCGGTGAGGAGCCGGGCCGCCGTCTCCGTCATGTAGGACAGCGGGCGGCTCTCGTAGACCTCCACGCACAGCAGGCGCGGGGCCTGCGCGTCAGGCACGGTCAGGGCGAGGGCGTTGGCGGAGTAGATGAGGGTGCGGTCGAGGTCGCTGGCGACGAGGACGGTCATCAGGCCGTCACCGCCTTGCCGTCGGCGCCGGTCGCGCCGCGTGTGTAGCGGGGGTGGATCAGACCGACGCAGGTGTACGGCAGTTCGGCGACCTCCTCGACGGGCACGCCCCGCTGGTCGGCCAGCAGCCGTACGTGGTCGAGGTCGTGGCCGGCTCCGGCGCGCGCGAGGATCTTCCACGGCACCCGGCGCAGCAGGACGCGGGTGGTCTCGCCGACGCCGGGCTTGACGAGGTTCACGTCGTGAATGCCGTACTCCTCACTGATGCGTTCGACCGCGGCCCAGCCCTCCCAGGTGGGGGTGCGATCGGCGGCGAGCAGTTCCTTGGCCTGGGCGCAGGCGGCGTCGGTGACCTCGGGGAAGCGGGCACAGACGGCGTCCAGGAAGGCCACCGAGGCGTCCGCGCCGGCGAGTTCGCGGTAGAACTTGGCGCCGTGGAAGTCGTCCGGACCGACCAGGTCGGCGCGGAGCACGGTGCGTGAAATGAGGCCGGAGACGGTCGAGTTGAGGCAGGCGGACGGGATCAGGTAGTCCTCGCGGGTGCCGTACGTCCGCACGCAGGAGCCGGGGTCGGCCAGTACCGCGATCTCCGGGTCGAAGCCGGTGACGCCGTGGGTCTTCTCGAACTCCTCGACGGCCTGGGCGAGTTCGCGGGTGATGGCGCCCTTGCCGGTCCAGCCGTCGACGAAGACGACGTCCCGGGGGTCGTGGTGGGCGGCCAGCCAGCGCAGCGCGTTGGCGTCGATGCCCCGGCCGCGGACGATGGAGACGGCGTAGTGCGGGAGGTCCAGCTGGTGCCGGTACTGGGCCCAGCGGCGCATCAGGATGCCGACGGGGGTGCCGGCGCGGGCCAGGGAGACGAGCACCGGGCGGGGTGACCGCTCGGCGAGCACGGTCTCGGTGACCACGCCGACCGCGTGGGCGAGGCGGGCCGCCGAGGTGTGCAGGGCCGCGCGGAACAGCTCCTGGTACTGCACGCTCGGCTGGTACTCGACGGGCAGCGACTCGGCGTAGTGCGCGCCGCCGCTCTGGATGGCCTCCTCGCGCTCCTCGGTCGGCGCCTCCAGGGTGACGTCGGAGAGGTCCTGGAGCAGCCAGCCGACCTCCTCGGACGCGTACGAGGAGAAGGCGGGGCCGCGAAGGGGCTCGGGCAGCATGGAGGCGGGCCTTTCGGGGGCGGCCGGGGAATCCGGGGCGTCCGGTCCGGCGGGCACGTCAGGTGGGGCGGGTACGTACGACGGTACGACCGCGAGGAGTACCTGCGGGGTGTGTGCGGCGAGTTCGGCCAGCAGCCCGCCGGGCGCGTGCAGCGTGGGGGTGTCGGCGGCCGAGTCGACGACGGCGACGACGGTGTCGAAGCCGGTGTCGGCGACGTTGTAGGCGTAGCGCTCGCCGGGACCGTCGGCGGGGTCGTCGTGGGCGGGGAAGGCCAGCCGGGTGCGTATCGCGTAGCCGGGGTCGTCCACGGCGAGGACGGGCGAGCGGGTGGTGGTCGAGAAGCGGACCTCGGCACCGGCCTCCCGGGCGGCCGGTGTCTGCTCCAGCCTTTGCTCCAGCCTCTGTTCCAGCGCGTGGGCGAGGCGGAGCGGGGCGTACATCAGCTCCTCGAAGCCGAGGACGAGGACGCGGCGGGCGCCGTCGGGCAGCGCGTCGGCGATCCGGCCGGCCATGGCGGGCAGGGCGTCGTCCAGGCGGGCGCGGTGCGCGGGCGTGAACCCGTGCCGCCCGCCGTCGGGCAGTCCGTCCGGCCAGCCCAGCTCGACGCGCGCGACCCGGCCGGTCCGCGTCGTCGTCCCGGCCGCCACCCGCGACGCCGTCTCCGCCTCCTGCCGGGCCACGAGCTCCCGTCCCTTCTCCAGCACGCCCTCCGGGAGCCGTACCGTGCCCGAGAGGGTCGTCACCAGGTCGACACGGGCGCCGATCCGGCGGGCGAAGTCGTCGAGCCGTCCGGTGTCCGCGGGCGAGCGCATGTCGACCAGGGCGACCACCACGTACCGCCGCCGGGGGTGGCGGGCGTGCAGGTCGCGGATGGTGTTCAGGATCGTGTTGCCGGTGGAGAACTCGTCGTCGACCAGGACCAGCGGCCCGTCCCCGGCCAGCAGCCCGGGGTCCTCGGGGAGCAGCAGGTGCGAGGTGGCGTGGGAGTGGGACTCCTCGAAGCCGCCCGCCGTGGCGACCCCGGGGACCGGGCGGCGGGTGGAGTGCAGGCAGGGGGCGACGCCCAGGCCGTCGGCGACCGAGTGGCCGAGGCCGGTGGCGGTCTCGGCGTACCCGAGGACCACCGCCCGATGCGCCTGTTCGCCGAGCAGTTCCCGGACCCGGCGGCCCAGGGCGACGCCGTGGCCGTACACGACGGCGGGCGACTGCGGTACGTGCTTGCCCAGGACGTGGGACACCAGCAGGTGCGCCCGCTTGGGGTTGCGGCGCAGCGCCAGCCCGAGCAGCCCGGTCAGCCGGTCGTCGCCCGCCAGCTCGACGCCGAGGCGCTCGGCGACCCAGCTCCCGGACCAGACGTCCCCGGCGGGTATGTTCCCGGCCGGTATGTCCTCGCCGGTTCGCGATCCGTCGCGCGCCTCGCGGCGCACTCCCTCGTTCACTGCCTTCTCCATGGATTCCTTGCCGTCGGTCCGGTCGGGTCGGGTCACTTGGCCAGGCCGGCCGCGAGCAGCTCCACGAACCCGATCTCCTCGTTGGCGACGCCGAACACCTCGGCGCGCAGCACGGTCCGCTCGGCCCAGGCGCGGTGCGGCTTCACCTCGTTCATTTTGTTCGTGTAAGCCGACCTCATGACACCGCCGGCGCCGCGTTCCGGCCGCAGGATGTCCTGGGCGTCGCTGTACTCCTCGTGGCTGACGACGGACAGCGCGTGCACGGGCAGGACGTGCGAGGGGTGGATGCAGGTCTTGCCCTGCAGTCCGTTGGCCCGGTCCAGGGAGATCTCCCGCAGCAGGCCGTCCATGGCGTGCTCGATCAGTGACTGGCGCAGCCCCACGGCCTGCACCTCGAGGAACGGGCTCTGCCGCAGTTGCGGCTTGAACATGCGCTCCTGGACCCGGAAGTACTCCCAGACCGGCCCGGTCACGGTGAATCCGGTGCCGTCGACCCGGGCCAGCATGTTCACCACGTCGGCGATCACGGAGGCGACGATCTGGAGGTCGTAGGCCGTCATGTCGGAGCCGCGGCGCAGCCCGTACGGGGAGCAGAAGTCGGTCACGCCGAGGCGGAGGGCGAGGACCCGGTCGCGGTACTTGTCGACCGCGCGGAGGATGCCTTCGAGGGTCTCCACCCGGGTCTCGCGGTAGAGCAGCTCCGGCGACTCCAGCACCGGCATCGCGAAGAGGCGGTGCCCGGCGGAGGCCTCGGCGACGGTGAGGGCCTCGAGGAAGGGCACGCCGCGTTCCTCGGTGAACTTCGGCAGGACGAACCCGGACAGCAGCCCGGCGGTGGGGCCGAGGCGCCGGACGAGGTCGGGTATCTGCTCGGGGGTGCGGACCCGGATGAACAGCAGCGGCAGATCGGCCCCGGGCCGGCCGGCCAGGTCGGCGAACTGGGCCACGAGGTTCGCCTCGCCGGCGGTCACGTCGTCGTCGCCTATGGAGTCCTCGAGGCACAGCACCATCGAGACCACGCCGTTCCCGGCCTGCTTGACGATGTCGTCGGCGAGCCGGGGACGGGTCGCGGGGCTGTACAGCGTGGCGCCGAGGGCCATGGAGAGCAGGCGGGCCGGGGACTGGGCCGTGAACAGGCCCGGCTCCCGGTGGAAGAGACGTTTCCGCACCGCAGGGGCGACCTGTCCGAAGTGATGCATTGAACTCCCCCGGGACCGTTGGGCATGCTGTGGAATGGCTGTGGAATGTCGAAAGGTGGCCGGTAATAGTACGTACGTATCGATGTCGGCGGTTCCCGCCGGGCGTGAACTTCAGGTGACCCGGTCATGTCGGTGCCGGTCGGCGTCGGCGCGCGCCGGCACCCCGCATTGTCGTGACCAGGACGGAGAGGGCAGGATGACCGCATGACGCACGCCATGCTGAAGGGGTCGAACGTCCCGCTCCGAGCCACCACGGTACGCGCAGTCCTGCGCTGGTCGCCCGGCCAGGGGGTACCTGACGTGGACGCGTCCGCTCTGCTCCTCGGGCTCGACGACCGGGTCCGGTCGGACGAGGACTTCGTCTTCTACAACCAGCCCCGGCACCCGTCCGGCAAGGTGTGGCGACTGGGCAAGAAGCGCGTCGCCGAGAGCCTGACCGACACGATCCAGACAGATCTCGGCGGGGTCGAGGAGGGCGTCGGGCGGATTCTGCTGGTGGCGTCGGCGGACGGTGTCACCTTCGACGCCGTGGACACGCTGCGCATCCTGCTGTACGACGCGCAGGCCCCGGACGCGGAGGCGCTGGCGTACTTCGACGTCACGCCGGAGACGGGCCGGGAGACCGCGCTGATCTGCGGTGAGCTGTACCGGCGCGGGGACGGCTGGAAGTTCCGGGCGCTCGGCGAGGGCTACTCGAACGGGCTGAAGGGCCTGGCGACGGACTTCGGGATCTCGGTGGACGAGTCGGAGGCCGCACAGGAGCCTGTGGCCGCCGCCACGCCCGCGCCCTCGGCCCCCTCCGAGGCGCTGACCCAGGCGCATGCCCCCGCCGCGGCCGATCTCTCCGTCCCGCTGCCGCCCGAGCAGCCGCCGGGGGTTCCGGCGCAGCCCGCGTACGGCTACCCGCCCCAGCAGCCGCCGGCCACCCAGCCGGCCTACGGCTACCCGCAGCCGACCGGCCGGCCCGCCTACGGCTACCCCCAGACGTCCCCCGTGCCCGCCGCCGCGGCGGCCCCGTCCGGCTACGGCTACCCGCCCCCGGCCGCCCACACCCCCGACCCCGACTTCCGCCTGCCCCCGCAGGGGCCGCAGTTCATCGGGCGGTAGGGCCCGTCCGGCCGCCGGCTACCGCCCCGTCTTCGACTTGAAGCCGCGCCCCCACTGCAGGCCCCAGCCGTAGAGGCGGTCCAGCTCTCCCTGGAAGCCGTAGACGAACTTCACCTCGCGGCGGACGATGATCTCTTCCTTGATGTTCTCGATCATCACCACCGCGCAGGAGCGGGCCTGCGGGTGGCGTTCGTCCAGGCTTATCTCGATCCGCGGGCCGTTGCCGGGATAGAGCGTGACCATGGCCTGGGTCCGGTCGAAGGCGGGTGTCTGGTCGTAGATGTACACGAAGACCAGCAGGCGTTTGATGTTCTCGCGCTGATCCAGGTTGACGTAGAGCGTCTCCCCTGAGCCCGAACCGAACCGGTCGTCGCCGCTGAGCTTGACGTACGGCGGCCCGTTGACGTCGCCGAGGAGGCCGCCGAGCGGCTGGACCACGCCCTTGGTGCCGTCCTGGAGCTCGTACAGGCAGCCGAGGTCCAGGTCGACGTTGACCATGCTCTGGCTGTGGGCGATGACCTCCGGGGGCTTGAGCGCCCTGAAGGGGTGGCGCAGCAGGCTCTCCCGCTGGGAACCGCCCAGGTCGGAGGTCCGCATCCGCCAGCTCAGGTTGACCCGGAGATTTCCGGTGGCCGCGCCCTGTTTGGTCAGGGAGACCTGCGCATACCGTTTCCTCAGCTCGATGGCGTTGGTCGCCGCGTTGCCCGAGTCGAAGGCGCTGTCGTTTCCGCGCCACATTCCGTCCAGGAAGCCCATTCCCGCCCCAAGTCCACTCGTCGAACCCCGCTGCCCCGCCGATCCTGCTGCCCCGCCGATCCTGCTGCCCCGCTGCCCCGCCGGCGCCCCTGCTGCCCCGCCCGCCCCCACGGGTCGCCCGGCGTCCGTGCGGGCTCCGGACGGCCGTCGGGGCGGCCCCGAGGACTGGTCCTCGATGGCCGCCCCGAACAGAGCGTTCCTCACCCGGAGGGCTGTCACACCCCGGAGGAGACCTCGGTCTTCTCGCCCGCGGCGCCCTCGGCCGCCGCATGGGCCTTGTTGCGGCGCACGGAGGACCAGAAGGACAGGCCGATCAGGACGACACCGACGAGACCGGTGATGATCTCGTTGATCTCGTACTGGATCGTGATGAGCAGGAGCGCGGCGAGGGCGCCGATCGCGTAGTGCGCGCCGTGCTCCAGAAAGACGTACTCGTCGAGGGTGCCCTGGCGGACCAGGTAGACCGTCAGCGAACGGACGTACATGGCGCCGATACCGAGGCCCAGGGCCATCAGCACGATGTCGTTGGTGATGGCGAAGGCGCCGATCACGCCGTCGAAGGAGAAGGACGCGTCCAGGACCTCGAGGTAGAGGAACATGAAGAACGCGGCCTTGCCGCCGATGGCGAGGGCCGTTTTGGGCTTGCCGGCCCGCGCGGCCTGCTCCTCCTCCTCGTGCTCGCGCTCCTCCGACTCCTCGAGCCGGTTCTCGAAGTAGCCGGAGAGCCCGCCCACGATCATGTAGGTGATCAGACCGCCGATACCGGCGAGGAGGACGGTTTCCGCCTTGTCCACGTGCATGCCGCCGTGCTGGTAGGCGTTGGCCCCGACCGTCAGGGAGGCGGTCAGCAGGACGATCAGCGCGATGCAGACCGACAGCATGTCGACCTTGCCGAGCTTGGACAGCGGGCGCTCGATCCAGGTCAGCCACTTGATGTCCCGGTCCTCGAAGACGAAGTCCAGGAAGATCATCAACAGGAACATGCCACCGAAGGCGGCGATCGACGGGTGGGCGTCGGTAACCAGTTGCTGGTAGCGGTCCTTGTCACTGAAGGCAAGATCGACCGCCTCGATGGGTCCGAGCGAGGCGCTGATGGCGACGATCACGACGGGGAAGACCAGTCGCATACCGAAGACGGCGATCAGGATGCCGATGGTGAGGAAGATCTTCTGCCAGAAGGCATTCATCTTCTTCAGGATTCCGGCGTTGACCACCGCGTTGTCGAAGGACAGCGAGATTTCGAGGATCGAGAGGATCGCCACGATGCCGAAGGCGGTCCACCCCCCGAAAAGGACCGCTGCGACCAGGCCGAGCGCGGTGACCGCGAACGACCAGCCGAAGGTTTTCAGAACCACTGGCTACCCCATCATGTGTGGGGGGCTCCCCCCGGACGTCCTCCGGAGGAGACTCTCCCCGCCACCGTAGTCGGCTTTACGAAACATTGACTCCGAAGTCTAGAGCGATGCCCCTCAGCCCGGACGCGTACCCCTGGCCCACCGCCCTGAACTTCCACTCGCCCTGATAGCGGTAGAGCTCGCCGAAGATCATCGCGGTTTCCGTGGAGGCATCCTCCGAGAGGTCGTAGCGGGCGAGTTCCTGACCGTCCGCTTGATTGACGACTCGGATAAAAGCATTGCTGACCTGCCCGAAAGCCTGGCCGCGGTCGTCGGCCAGATGGATGGAGACCGGAAAAACGATCTTGTCGCACCGGTCCGGCACCTTGGAGAGGTCGACCAGCAGGGACTCGTCGTCGCCCTCGCCCTCACCGGTGAGGTTGTCACCGGTGTGCTCCACCGAGCCGTCCGGGCTGTGGAGCTGGTTGTAGAAGATGAACCACTCGTCCCCCATGACCCGGCCGCCGCTGCACATCAGTGCGCTGGCGTCGAGGTCGAAGGGGGCTCCGGTGGTGGAGCGCGCGTCCCAGCCGAGCCCGATCAACACCTGCGTGAGGTTCGGTGCGGCCTTGGACAGGGAGACGTTTCCTCCCTTGGCGAGCGTGACGCCCATGATGCTGGTCCCTCCCCGGGTGATGTTTCTTGGAAGCTGTTGGCCCGCCCGGTTTCGGATCAGGCTGGGGAGCCTGGTGCCGTCGGATCCAAGGCGGAGGAGGGAGTCGACGCGGAGCGTCGGCGACCGACGACAACGCCGGAGACGGCGGTGCCAGGCTCCCCAGCCCCGGAAAGGGGTGGGACAACAGCTTCTCAGGTGGTCCTGCACGTCCGGCGCCACACGTAAACCGTGCGGCGCCGGACGGAACAGCCGTGCGAGCCGGCCGAACCCGGGCGGGAACGCCCAGGAGGCGAGCGTCTCAGACGTTCACGCCGAAGTCCTGCGCGATGCCGCGCAGACCGGATGCGTAGCCCTGGCCGATGGCGCGGAACTTCCACTCGGCGCCGTGCCGGTACAGCTCTCCGAAGACCATGGCGGTCTCGGTGGAGGCGTCCTCGGACAGGTCGTAGCGGGCGATCTCGGCGCCGCCGGCCTGGTTGATGACGCGGATGAACGCGTTGCGCACCTGGCCGAAGGACTGCTGGCGGTTCTCCGCGTCGTAGATCGACACCGGGAAGACGATCTTCTCGATCTCGGCGGGGACACCCGCGAGGTTGACCTTGATCTGCTCGTCGTCACCCTCGCCCTCGCCGGTGAGGTTGTCGCCGGTGTGCTCGACCGAGCCGTCGGGACTCTTGAGGTTGTTGAAGAAGACGAAGTTGGCGTCGCTGCTGACCTTGCCCGTGTTGTTCGCCAGCAGCGCACTGGCGTCCAGGTCGAAGTCGGTGCCGGTCGTGGTGCGGACGTCCCACCCCAGTCCGACGATGACCGCGGTCAGGCCCGGCGCCTCCTTGGTCAGCGATACGTTGCCGCCCTTGCTGAGGCTGACTCCCACGAGTCCTCCCTTGATGTCCGGGGGCAGGAAGCCCCGTCGTGCGTCGGATGTCGGATATCGGATATCGGATATCGGATCAACGAGTCGATCCTAGTAATGGGTTCCCGGCCACCGCAGACCCCGGGGCCGAAGGATCACCGCTGTCGGGCGTGCTCACAGCGTGTCGAGCGCCTCGACGTAGTCGTTCAGGTCGCGTGCGTCGGGCAGCGCGTTGACGACCGTCCACCGTACGAGGCCCTCCCGGTCGATGACGAAGGTCCCCCGTACGGCGCAGCCCTTGCTGTCGTCGAAGACGCCGTAGGCGCGCGAGACGTCCCCGTGCGGCCAGAAGTCCGACAGCAGGGGGTACTCCAGGCGCTCCTGCTCGGCGAAGACGCGCAGGGTGTGGACGGAGTCGGTGGAGACGGCGAGCAGGTGCGTGTCGCGGTCGGCGAGACGGCCTTGGCCGTCGCGCAGGGCGCGCAGCTCGTCGGTGCACACGCTGGTGAAGGCGAAGGGGTAGAAGACGAGCACCACGTTCTGACGGCCGCGGTGGTCGGACAGCCGTACGGGCGCGCCGTGGTTGTCCTTGAGCTCGAAGTCGGGGGCCTGGTCGCCGACCTGGATCGTCATCGCCTGGTTCGTCCCTTCGGGGGGGCTGTGCCCGGTCTGTTCCTTGGGAACACCCTACGCAAGGGGTACGAAAATGGTCCGGACGGGCTGAGCTGGTCAGCCCGTCCGGGTTGAAAACGGGGTACGGCTGCCCGTGGGGGCGGTGCCGCTGCCCCTGCTACCTCCGGGACTTGGCCACTGCTACCTCCGGGACTTGGCCGCCTTCGGCGTGGCCAGTCGGCTGCCACTCCAGTCCTTGCCGACGCTGACGCTCTTGGCGGCGGTCAGGCCGGCTGTGGTGGCGGCTTCCGAGACGTCACTCGGCTCCACGTATCCCGAACGGCCGGTCTTCGGCGTGAGGAGCAGGATCGCCCCACCTTCCTCGATGTACGTGCCGGCGTCCACCAGCGCGTCCGTCAGGTCGCCGTCGTCGTCGCGGAACCACAGCACAACGGCGTCAGCCACGTCGTCGTAGTCCTCGTCGACAAGGTCGCTCTCGATGACGCCCTCGATGGCCTCGCGGAGCTCCTGGTCGACGTCGTCGTCGTAGCCGATCTCCTGGACCACCTGCCCGGGCTGGAACCCCAGCCTGGCGGCAGGGTTCGTCCGCTCCTCCGCGTGGTCCGCGGTCGCGCTCACGGTTTGCCTCCTGATCATGGTTTGGGAATATCTCAGCCACGCGCGGGCGCGCGGCGTTGGCCGTAGTCCACACGGGCGGGGCGAATCGCGCAAGTACCCGGCCGTCCGGACCGCCTAAACGGTGACGATTCTGACCGGGTCACCGCAACTCCAGGCACATCATCCTGGCCCACAGTGACTCACACCACACCTTTGTGCCCCGAATGGGCGTTTGGGAACTGCGTACGGGTACGAGACTCGCATGAATTTGAGTTTCGGTCCGTACGCCACCGTACCGGTGTCGCGTGCGGGTTACCTATCGGTAGAGATGACGTGTGCGGCCCGGGGGTGGACCATGGGGAGCGCGCAGACCCGGCTGCATCAGTGAAGCAGCGGCCTCCTCACGGCCCTTCGACAGGTAAGGAACAGCGTGGCTTCCGCATCCGATCGCACCCCGATCATCATTGGTGGCCTTCCGAGTCAGGTTCCTGACTTCGACCCCGAGGAAACCCAGGAGTGGCTCGATTCCCTCGACGCCGCAGTCGACGAGCGCGGCCGGGAGCGGGCCCGCTACCTGATGCTGCGCCTGATCGAGCGGGCCCGCGAGCGGCGCGTGGCCGTGCCCGAGATGCGCAGCACGGACTATGTGAACACGATCCCCACCAGCGCGGAGCCGTTCTTCCCGGGCAACCAGGAGATCGAGCGCAGGATCCTCAACGCGACCCGCTGGAACGCGGCGGTGATGGTCTCGCGCGCGCAGCGGCCCGGGATCGGCGTCGGCGGCCACATCGCCACCTTCGCCTCCTCGGCGTCGCTCTACGACGTGGGTTTCAACCACTTCTTCCGCGGCAAGGACGAGGGCGACGGCGGCGACCAGGTCTTCTTCCAGGGCCACGCCTCGCCGGGCATCTACGCGCGCGCGTACCTGCTGGACCGGCTGAGCGAGCGGCAGCTGGACGGCTTCCGGCAGGAGAAGTCGAAGGCGCCCGAAGCGCTCTCGTCCTACCCCCACCCGCGTTCGATGCCGGACTTCTGGGAGTTCCCGACCGTGTCGATGGGCCTCGGCCCGATCGGCGCGATCTACCAGGCCCGGATGAACCGTTACATGCAGGCACGCGGCATCGTCGACACCTCGAAGTCACACGTGTGGGCGTTCCTCGGTGACGGCGAGATGGACGAGCCGGAGTCGCTGGGCCAGCTGACGCTCGCGGCCCGCGAGAACCTCGACAACCTGACCTTCGTCGTCAACTGCAACCTGCAGCGCCTGGACGGGCCGGTGCGCGGCAACGGCAAGATCATCCAGGAGCTGGAGTCGGTCTTCCGGGGTGCCGGCTGGAACGTGATCAAGCTGGTCTGGGACCGCTCCTGGGACCCGCTGCTCGCCCAGGACCGGGACGGCGTACTGGTCAACCGGATGAACACCACGCCGGACGGCCAGTACCAGACGTACGCCACCGAGTCCGGGGCGTACATCCGCGACCACTTCTTCGGTGACGACCACCGGCTGCGCGCCATGGTCGAGAACATGACCGACGACCAGATCCTGCACCTGGGCCGCGGCGGTCACGACCACCGGAAGATCTACGCGGCGTACAAGGCGGCCCTGGACCACAAGGGCCAGCCGACGGTGATCCTCGCCAAGACGGTCAAGGGCTGGACGCTGGGCCCGAACTTCGAGGGCCGCAACGCCACGCACCAGATGAAGAAGCTGACGGTCGACGACCTCAAGGGCTTCCGCGACCGGCTGCACCTGCCGATCTCCGACAGGGAGCTGGAGTCCGGCCTGCCGCCGTACTACCACCCGGGCCGGGACTCGGAGGAGATCCAGTACATGCACGACCGCCGCAAGTCCTGCGGCGGGTATGTGCCGACGCGCGTGGTGCGCTCCGAGCCACTCACGCTGCCCGGCGACAAGACGTACGCGAACGTGAAGAAGGGATCGGGCCAGCAGTCCATCGCGACGACCATGGCCTTTGTCCGGCTCCTCAAGGACCTCATGCGGGACAAGGAGATCGGCAAACGGTTCGTACTGATCGCGCCGGACGAGTACCGCACGTTCGGCATGGACTCGTTCTTCCCGAGCGCGAAGATCTACAACCCGCTGGGTCAGAAGTACGAGTCCGTGGACCGGGATCTGCTGCTCGCGTACAAGGAGGCGCCGAACGGGCAGATGCTGCACGACGGCATCTCCGAGGCCGGCTGCACGGCCTCGCTGATCGCGGCCGGCTCGGCGTACGCCACGCACGGCGAGCCGCTGATCCCGGTGTACGTCTTCTACTCGATGTTCGGTTTCCAGCGCACCGGTGACCAGTTCTGGCAGATGGGTGACCAGCTGGCACGCGGTTTCGTCCTCGGTGCGACCGCGGGGCGTACGACTCTGACCGGTGAGGGTCTTCAGCACGCGGACGGCCACTCGCAGCTGCTGGCGTCCACGAACCCGGCGTGCGTCGCCTACGACCCGGCCTTCGGGTTCGAGATCGCGCACATCGTGCAGGACGGTCTGCGCCGGATGTACGGCGGCGACGAGCAGCACCCGCACGGCGAGGACGTCTTCTACTACCTGACCCTCTACAACGAGCCCATCCAGCACCCGGCCGAGCCGGAGAACGTGGACGTGGACGGCATCCTCAAGGGCCTGTACCGCTTCCGTGAGGGCACCGCGGGCTCGCTCCCCGCGCAGATCCTCGCCTCCGGTGTCGCGGTGCCCTGGGCCCTCGAGGCGCAGCGGATCCTCGCCGAGGAGTGGGACGTGCGGGCCGACGTCTGGTCGGCGACCTCCTGGAACGAGCTGCGACGCGAGGCCGTGGAGTGCGAGCGGCACAACCTGCTGGGCCCCGAGGAGGAGCAGCGGGTGCCGTACGTCACCCGGAAGCTGTCCTCGGCGCAGGGGCCGGTCCTGGCGGTGTCGGACTGGATGCGGTCGGTGCCGGACCAGATCGCGCGCTGGGTACCGGGGACGTACCAGTCGCTGGGCGCGGACGGCTTCGGCTTCGCCGACACGCGCGGGGCGGCCCGGCGGTTCTTCCACATCGACGCGCAGTCGATCGTGGTGGGCGTGCTGACGGAGCTGGCCCGCGAGGGGCACGTCGACCGGTCCGTGCTGAAGCAGGCCATCGACCGCTACCGGCTGCTCGACGTGGCCGCGGCCGAACCGGGTCCGGCGGGCGGCGACGCCTGACCCCGTGACGGGCGGGGCCCGACGGCTGTGACGGGCGTCGGACGCCGCCCACGGGCGCGCGGAGCGCCTCACATGGTGCGGGGCGCAGAGCGCATGGAGAAGGGCCTCCGGCGAGTCGCCGGAGGCCCCACTCCTGTTCCGTCCCGGAGGCGTCCGTCCGATGCCCGGGGCTTCGTCCGTCCGGACCCGGAGTCCTCCGTCCGGGCCCGGATCTCCCGGGTCGTCAGAACACTCCGTAGCCCGGGCCGGTGGCCGAGGCCAGCCAGATGACCGCCAGCAGCGTGTCGATGGCGCCCAGGACCACGGCGATCAGCGCCGGGACCGGGCGAGCGCCGCCCCAGCTGCGGCCCATGGCGAGCCAGCCGCAGACGATCGCCACCGGGCCGAGAACGATGCCCAGCACGAAGAATCCGGCGACCGCGCAGATGACTCCGATGATTCCGAGCGTCGCGCGATCCGTCCCGCTCCCTGACCACGTCCGGCCACGTGAGCGGGGGTGCCTGCGCGTGCCGTTTCCGAAACTCGCCATCATCAACTCCCAGAACCCCTGGGTTGGTTGGAGTTGCAGTGGGGTTCGACATGCGGGTACCCCCGCTCGGGGCGTGAATGCCCCCGAAGCGATGGCGGGCAGGCCGCTGCCTGCGCGCTGCCCCCCCCTCCAGCAGCGCGCCGCAGCCGGCATCCTCCAGGCCCTACGGAGGGCATGACCCACTGTCACCTGCGGCCCCCTCCGAACGGGAGGGATCACCGCATCGGTTCACCCTGATGAGCGAACCCGGTCACCGGGTCCGTCAGATGTGGCCGACGCCCGCGCCGGCCTCCACGTTCTCACCGCGCTTGGCGAGGAAGGCGACGCCCACCGCCACGACGGCGACTCCGGTGGCGACCAGGGAAGCCATGCTCATGCCGGAGAGGAAGGTGTCGTGCGCCACGTCGGTGACCGTCGCGACCATGTCCGGGGGCATCTGCTCGCTCACCGGGGGTACCCCGACCTGGACGGCCTCGGCGGCCTGCGCGGCCTGTTCGGGAGTGAGCGGGGGAAGTCCCGCGCCCGCCCAGTTGTCCGCGAGGTCGCTGTCGACCTTGGAGGCCATCACCGCGCCCAGCACAGCCGTACCGAGGCTGCCGCCGACCTGCATGGCGGCCTGCTGGAGACCACCGGCGACACCGGAGAGCTCCAGCGGCGCGTTGCCCACGATGACTTCAGTGGCGCCGACCATGACGGGGGCCAGGCCGAGGCCCAGCAGGGCGAACCAGAGCGACATCACGGCGCTGCCGGTGTCCTTCTGGAGCGTGGAGACGCCGAACATGGCGAGCGCGGTGAAGGCCATGCCGCCGGCCAGCGGGATGCGCGGACCGACCTTGGTGATCACCGCGCCGGCCAGCGGGGAGCCGACGATCATCATGCCGGTGAGCGGCAGCAGGTGCAGACCGGCGTCGACCGGGCTCAGGCCGTGCACGTTCTGCAGGTAGAAGGTGACGAAGAACAGGCCGCCCATGAAGGAGATGGCCATGAGGACCATCAGCACGACACCCGCGGACAGCGGGACGGAGCGGAACATCGCCAGCGGGATCAGCGGCTCCTTGACCCGCTTCTCCCAGAACGCGAAGAGCGCGAAGAGCACCACCGAGACGGCGATGAACCCCCAGGTCCTGAGGTCTCCCCAACCCCACTCGGGGGCCTTGATCAGCGCCCAGACCAGGCAGAACATCGCGCCGGACAGCAGGCCGATGCCGGGCACGTCGAAGGAGTGCGGGCGGTTCTCCGCGCGGTGGTCGAGCAGGATCCACACGCCGAGGGCGAGCGCGACGACGCCGACCGGGACGTTGATCCAGAAGACCGACTGCCAGCTGACGTGCTCGACGAGGACACCGCCGAGGATCGGGCCACCGGCGGTGGAGGCACCGATGACCATGCCCCAGATACCGATGGCCATGTTGAGCTTCTCGGCCGGGAAGGTCGCGCGCAGCAGGCCCAGCGCGGCCGGCATCAGCAGCGCGCCGAACAGACCCTGCAGGACGCGGAAGACGATGACCGACGCGATGCTGTCGGACAGGCCGATCGCTCCCGAGGCGGCGGCGAAGCCGACGACGCCGATGAGGAAGGTCTGCCGGTGGCCGAACCGGTCACCGAGCTTGCCCGCGGTGATCAGGGAGACCGCGAGGGCGAGGAAGTACGCGTTGGTGATCCACTGGACCTGGGCGAAACTGGCGCCCAGGTCACGGGCGATGACAGGGTTGGCGATGGCGACGATGGTGCCGTCGAGGGCCACCATCATGACGCCGACGGCGACGGTGAAGAGGGTGAGCCAGGGATGGCCGCGCAGCCCTCTGCCGGGTGCCGCGTCCGACGGGGCGTCCGGAGGAGTCCTGTCCCCGGGGCCCGTCGCGTCGATGGTGGTCTGACTAGTCATGCCTTCGAGGCTAATGACAGCCACTGACAGTTGACAAACCAATTCACCGATCATTAACTCGGTCGACATGCCCGTATAGCCTGAAATGGGAGAACAGTTCCGGAAGCGCCCCGAGGGAACCACGGGGAACCGCGGGGAACCACGGGGGAAAGGATCCGGAGAGCCACGGGAGGAACCATGGAGACGGTCGGGACCGTCGTCGGCGCGGTACCGGCGCCGGGGCTGCGGGAGCACAGGAAGCGGCTCACCCGCGACGCACTGGTCCGGTCCTCCCTGGAACTGTTCGCGACCCGCGGCTACGAGGGGACGACGGTCGACGACATCGCGGCGACCGCCCACGTCTCGCAGCGCACCTTCTTCCGCTACTTCGCCAGCAAGGAGGAGGTCGCGTTCTACGTCCCGCACCTCGCGGAGTCCCTCGTCGTCGACGCCGTACGGGGGCGCCCGCCCGGCGAGCCTCCGCTGGACGTGCTGCGCGGCGCCCTGCGGGAGAGCTGGGACGGCATCAACGAGGTCGTCGAGCAGGTCGTGCCGCTGGAGCTGCACCTGCGGGTGTACCGGGCGATCGAGTCGACGCCCGCGCTGCTCGCCGCCCATCTGCGGCGCTCGAGCGAACTGGAGGAGCGGCTGGCCCGCGTGATCGCCGGCCGCGAGGGCGTCGACCTGGACACCGATCCCCGGCCACGCATCCTGGTGGCCGCGGTCTGCGGCGTGGTCCGGGTGGCGGAACGGTCCTGGTCCGCCGGGGACTCCGGCCTCGCCGCCCTGCGCGAGCTGACGACGGCCCACCTGGACCAGCTGGGGCCCGCCCTGGCGGGGCCCTGGAGCGGCACCCGGCCCACCGCCGGTTGACCACTGCTCACACGCCGACGCATCAAAACGTGATACTCGTCACCCGGTTGACGCGAGACCCTCTCGTTCTCCTAGTGTGTCCTTTCAGTGACTTCCTTCGACACCACCCCGCAACTGAACGTGTGGCGTGCGCTCCTCGCACTGGCCGTCGTCTTCGTGATGCTGGCGACCACCGGCTGGACGGCACTGCGCCACCAGCGGGACACGGCACCGCTCCCGGCCTCGCTCATCGCCTGGGAGCGGGGCCACATAGGAGGCCACCGGCTGCCCGCCCCCCAGTCCGCGCCCGCCGAACTGACCCGGTTCTTCGCCTCCCTCACCAAGGCGCAGCGGGTGGGCCTCGCCCACCGCTTCCCGCTCGCGGTCGGCAACATGAACGGCGCCCCGGTCACGCTGCGCTACCGCGCCAACCGCATCGCGCTGGGGCAGGCCCGCGAGATCGAGCGGGAACGGATGCGCGACAAACGGCTCACGCCCGCCGGGCAGCATCAGGCGGGCCGCCGGATGAACCGCTTCACGGCCCTGATGAGCTCCGGCCGCCAGATCCTCGCCTTCGACCCGTCGGGCCCCGGCCGGGCCGCCGAGGTGTTCGGCAACCTGCGCAAGGCCGAGCGGGTCTCGGTCGTCGTCCCCGGCGTCGACACCGATCTGCTCACCTTCCAGCGCACCTACCGTCGCTATGCGGCGCCCGTCGGCATGGCCCAGTCGCTCTACGCGGCCGAGCACACGGCAGCCCCCTCGACCCGTACCGCCGTGATCGCCTGGGCCGACTACACCGCGCCCAGCGGGCTCGGCATGGAGTCGGCGATGGCGACGCGCGCCGAGGACGGCGCGGCACGCCTCGGCTCGCTGCTGCGCGCCCTGCCCGGCGAGGCCCGCGTCTCCCTGTTCTGCCACAGCTACGGCTCCGTGGTGTGCGGGCTCGCCGCGCCCGCGCTGCCCGGCCGGGTGACCGACATAGCGGTGGCCGGCAGTCCCGGCATGCGGGCCGGGACGGTCACCGACCTGCGCACCCACGCACGAGTGTGGGCGATGCGGGACGCCGACGACTGGATCCAGGACGTGCCCTACCTGGAGGTCGGCGGGCTGGGACACGGGACCGACCCGGTGTCCCCGGCGTTCGGAGCGCGCGTGCTGTCGGCGCGTGAGGCCCGGGGACACAGCGGGTACTTCGTGCCGGGCACCGACAGCCTGCGCAACTTCGCCGAGATCGGCGTTGGCGCATACCGCGCGGTGGACTGCGCACACGAGAACGGCCTATGCCGGGCGGGTTTGTCCCACGCCGCCGCATCGGGACGCGCGTAGAGAACGGAGGAACCGCGGTATGCACGGGGAGGGGACGAAAAAGCTCGCGCCGCATACGATGAGCCGCATGGGTGACGTACTGGCCGGATTTCACGCTGCCTGGGAGTTCGATTCCGACTCCGTGCTCATCCGGTACGAAAGGGGGATCAGAACACCCAAGTTGTTTCAGGCACTCGGGGAACGCCGCATCCCCGTGGAGGCCATCGCCGGAGTGACGCTGACCCCCGGCAGACGCGACACCGTCGTGCTGCGCATCGAGCCGCGGCCCGGCGCCGACCCGCTGATGGAGGCGGCGGCCGGACAGCTGAAGGACAGCTGCGACCCCTACCGGCTCGTGCTGCCCGCCGAACGCGGGACGCTCGCCGAGTACTACGCCGACGAACTCCTCGCCCTGCTCACCGAGTCGGGCCCCGCCGAGCGCCACCTGGTACCGCCCCCCGAGGCGCCGCTGCGGTTCAAGGCGTACGACGGAAGGGCCGCCTTCGACGGGACCACGGTCTCCTTCCGCTGGTTCTGGACGGGTGCCTCGTCCGCCAAGTGGAAGGCCGGCGACCAGCGCTTCTCCATCGGGGAGTTGTGCGGCGTGGAGTGGCGCTCCCCGGAGGTCTTCGAAGGGCATCTGCGGCTGCTGCGCCGCGACGAGCCCGCCCAGCCCCCGCACGCCGACCAGGACCCGGCAGCCGTGGTGTTCGGGCTGGGCTACGGGCCCGTGCACGAGTCACTGCCGTTCGCGGCGGCCGTCCTCGCGGCGGCGCGCACGTCCGCGCCGGTGCCCGCGGTGGCCGCGGCCGCCGTGCGCCGCGACCCCGCGGACATCGCCGACCGCATACGCCACCTCGGGGAACTGCACCAGGCGGGACTGGTGACGGACGAGGAGTTCTCGTCGAAGAAGGCGGAGTTGCTGGCGGAGCTGTAGGCCCTGGTCGTGGCGCTCCGCCGGGGTCCACAGCGGGTTCCACGGTGGGAGGCTCGCGGATGCAGGAGAATCCCGCCCCCAGAGGCACATTGCCTGCGAAACCGTGAGCACTTTGCGGCACAGTGCTCACGGCCTTCACAGATGAGCCGCGACCGAACGGTGTGGCCGACGGTGTCCGCCGCCCAGCCCGTCGGGACCGCCGTCGCCCCGTGCCGCCGCCGCGATCCTGCCGTCGCTAACGGGACCTCTCCGACGCCAGGGCGCGCCCGGCGTCCGCGTAGAAGCTGATCTTCCGGTCGAGCACGGCGAGGGTGCCCTGGAGCTCCGCGATCCGGGTCATCACGTCCTCGCGGGTCGCCTTGAGGAGCTCGAAGCGGTCGGCGTAGGTGTGGTCGCCCGCCCGCACCATCTCCGCGTACCGGACCATGTCCGCGACCGGCATCCCGGTCAGGCGGAGCTTGCCGACGAGGGCGAGCCAGTCGAGGTCGCGGTTGCTGTAGCGGCGCTGGCCGGTGTGCGAGCGGTCGATGTGCGGCATCAGCCCGATGCGCTCGTACCAGCGCAGGGTGTGTGCGCTCAGCCCGGTGAGGGCGGCCACCTCGCTGATCGTGTACTTGTCCGCGCCGTCCGGCCGCCGGTCGCCCTGCGGCGGCCCGGCGCAGGTGTCGGTCCTGGCACCCGTGCTCTCACCCGTGGTCTCCGTCACCGTCATACCCTCCACGCTAGATCCCTGGAGTGCACTCCAGGCAAGCACGGCCGGCGGGAAAACGGCGGGAGGGCCGGCGCCCTGGCCGATTAGCATGCCGGCCATGACTCGTGTACCTCGTGTACGCCGTGCGGTGGCCGACGACGCGGAGGAAGTACTGCGCCTGCGTCAGGTGATGATCGACTCGATGGCCCGTTCCTCCCCCGCCACGGACTGGCACGCCGACGCGCTGCCGGTGCTGCGCGCGAAGCTCGCCGAGCCGGACGGCCCGTTCGCGGCGTTCGTCGTGGACCGGCCGGAGCGGGGCGGGCTGTCGGCGCTGGTGGCCGGCACGATCGAGTACCGCATCGGCGGCGCGTACGACCCGCACGGCACCGACGGCTACGTGTTCAGCGTCGCCACCGACCCGGACGCCCGCCGCCGGGGCCACGCGCGCGCCTGCATGGAGGCGCTGCTGGAGTGGTTCCGGGAGCGCGGCGCCCGCCGTGTCCGACTCACCGCGTCCGCGCAGGCCGAGCCCCTCTACGCCTCGATGGGCTTCACCCGGCGACCGGACCCGTTGCTCGAGCTGCGGCTGTGAACGCATACCCTCGAAGGCATGTCGCTCAAGAGCCTCGCGCTGATCGAGAACTGGCCGGTTCCCACCGCGGCGGCGGGCGTCGTCCGGGCGGACGGCACCGTCCTGGGCACCCACGGCCCCACCGGCCACCGCTTCCCCCTCGCCTCGGTCACCAAGCCGCTCGCGGCGTACGCGGTGCTCGTGGCGTACGAGGAGGGTGCGATCGAGCTGGACGAGCCGGCCGGTCCCGAGGGCTCGACGGTCCGCCACCTCCTCGCCCACACCTCCGGCCTCGCCTTCGACGAGCACCGGGTGACCTCCGCCCCCGGTGAGCGCCGTCTGTACTCCAACGCCGGGTTCGAGCAGCTCGGGGACCACATCGCGAAGGCGACGGAGATCCCGTTCGCCGAGTACCTGCGGCAGGCGGTGCTGGAGCCGCTGGGGATGACGTCGACGTCGCTGGACGGCACCGCCTCCCCCGCGAAGGACGCCACGTCCACGGTGGACGACCTGCTGCGCTTCGCCGCCGAGGTGCAGGCCCCGCGCCTGCTGGACCCGCGGACCGTCGCCGAGGCGATGACGGTCCAGTACCGGGGTACCAAGGGCGTCCTGCCGGGCTACGGCCACCAGAACCCCAACGACTGGGGCCTCGGCTTCGAGATCCGCGGCTCCAAGACCCCGCACTGGACGGGCGGCTCCTCCTCGCCCCGTACCTTCGGCCACTTCGGCCAGTCGGGCACGTTCCTGTGGATCGACCCGGCGGCGGGCGTCGCCTGTGCGGCCCTCACCGACCGCGCCTTCGGCCCCTGGGCGATCGAGGCCTGGCCGCCCTTCACGGACGCGGTGCTGGCGGAAGTGCGCGGCTGAAGACGCACTCCGCGGAAGCACCCGCGGCGACCTGACCGCCACGGACAGCGGCGCCTGCGGACAGGACTTCCCGCGCGGACCTGACCAAGGTCCGGCATGTCGGCCCGATTCCGACCGCTTCCTTCTTGGCCAATACCGTGTCAACTCGGTTGCCCCATCTCTTCGGCACGAGGCGGGACGCGTGATTCATCGGCGAGGGCCACCGCCCACAGCCCTCGTACCAGCTCGAGGGCGGCATCGAGCGTCGGTGGGGCTTCGGTGGCCAGTTCCCGGGCCAGCTCGGGATAGCTGTCCCGCCATCGGGGCGGCGGGTCCGCGAGCTCGCCCGGAACCTCGTGCGTGGCGCGGACGGCGAAGACATGCCGTACGACCTGCACAAGCGTCGCGTCGCCCGGCAGGCCGTCCTCGGCCAGCAGGACGAGGTCCACCAGGTCCTTGACCCGCGTGTTGGGACGGTCGCCGTAGTCACGCGTGAAGGCGTGCAACTTTTCCGCGAAGTGCTGTCGGCGGTCAACGGTCTCGATCACGCGCTGCGGAGTGCCGGCGAATTCAAGCGTGTTGGGCAGCGGGAGGAATTCTGTCCGGGCGATCTCCTCACCACGGTCCACGACGTCCACTCTGACGCCCGCGAACACCTTGCCCGCGAGATGGGACTCGACCGAGAACCGCCAGCCACCCCGCCCCGCCGTGTCCGCCGTCAACGACACGGGCGGACCGACCCGGAACCGGAACCCGTCACGATCCAGGTCGGCCGCCAGTGCGTCGATCAGCAGCTCACGCACTTCGCTCCCGTCCATGTCGGAGCCGTCCTCGGGCCTCAGCGCCAGATCCAGGTCCTTCGTCGTACGGGCCCGTCCGGTGAGCCGGAATTCCATGGCCGCCCCGCCCTTGAGAACCCAGCCGCTGGTCTGATCCTCCGCAAGGCGCGCCGCCATGCGGTCGAAGACGACGAGGCGCCGCCTGCGGGCCAGATCGGTTCCGGATCTGTCGGCTTCCTGCTTCAGCCGGGTTTCCAGGGCGCGGCGCAAGTCGGCGGCGTCACGGTAGCGGCCGGTCACGACATCGCTCCCAGCGCCCGCTCCACGCCCAGTTCCGCTCGTGGACCCAGCAGTTGGGCGGCGTGAAGCAGCCTCCGGCGGGACACCATTCCTTGTTCCAACGCCTCGCTCACCGCCCCGTCCAGGACATCCTGGTCCTCACCCGCCGCCGCACATTCGGTGATGGCGCGCAACGGCGTCGTCACCCGGTATCCCATCCGGTCCTCCACATCCGACTGCGTGAGTGTGGCGCGGTGCAGAATCACCGCATCCGACTTCTGCCGGAAGCCTCGCGGCACAGTGAGGTGAATACGGGACGGGTTCGCCGTCCCCAGGTCGTGTGCGGCGAGGGCGGTGGCATGGGAGACCACAGCCCTCCCCCTGCTCCAGAGCGACCAGCGCACCAGTTGTTCGTCGCCCTCGCCCGGCAGGTCGGAGAACTCCCGCAACCGGTAGAGCGCGCGGTCGATCACCAGCCAGTTGCCGTGCTGGGCATGATAGCGCTGGGCCTGGTAGGAGTACCCGGCCTCCACCGCCTGCGCGGCTGTGAAGTAGCCGCGCTGCCCAGCCGCGATCCGCCAGAGGGCAGCACGGCTGGCGACACGGTCTCTGGCCATATATCCGCCCTCAGGTTGGTCGTAAAACTCAAAGTAAACTTTAGTTTTGCGTAGCACTGTACCCAAAACTAAAGTTTTCTTTGTGTTGCATGACCACGAGGAACCCGATCTTCACCCACTCGGTGTCGTGAGGGGTGCGGCGCCGAGGACGCACTCGAACCACACGGTCTTGCCGCCACCGGTGGGGCACGGCGCAACACCCCACCGGTCGGTCACCGCCTCCACGAGAAGCAGCCCACGCCCGCCCTCGACCAACGCCTCCTGCGCTGCCGCCACGGGCAGTCGCGGGCACGCGTCGGAGACCTCGACCCGGACCGCTCCCGGCAGCAGCAGGAAGCAGATCCCGCAACGGCGGCCGGGGACATGCCGGATGACGTTGGCGAGCAGCTCCGACAGCGCGAGTTCAGCCGCGTCGGCGACCTCCAGCAGGCCGGATTCCTTGAGGTAGAGCCGCAGAATGCGCCGCAGGTGCCGTACCGAGTGCTCACCCAGGGCGAACTCGGCCCGGTACCGCGTCTCGACGTCCGCCGCACGCGGACCAGTTACTTGATTCACACCACCAGAATGCGACGCTCTGCGTACGCTCGACTACGCAACGAAACCAACGTCGCGAGACGTCAAGACCAGGCCGGAGGCACCACTGTGGCCAACATCCAGACGCTCGACCCCAGCGCGTCCCCCCTCGACTACTACGGCTGGGAGTTGCGCCGCCAACGCGAGGCCCACGGCCTCAATCAGGGCCGGCTCGGCGAGATCATCTTCTGCACGGGCTCGCTGATCGGCCAGATCGAGACCACGAAGAAGATCCCCACCCGCGACTTCTCCGAACGCGTAGACGCCGCCCTCGGCACCGACGGCACCTTCTCCCGCCTGATCGGCCTGGTGCTACGCAGTCAACTGCCCACGTGGTTCCAGCCGTACGCGGAGATGGAGGCGAAGGCGTCGTACATCTCCACGTATCAGGCACAGGTGGTGTACGGGCTGCTGCAGACGGAGGAGTACGCACGGGCGGTGCTCGCCACGGGGATGTCGGACGACCTGAACGGCCTGGTGGCAGCTCGCGTGGAACGACAACGCATCCTGGACAGGGAGCAGCCACCGCTTACATGGGTAGTCCTGGACGAGTCGGTACTGCTCCGCCCGATCGGCGGCCGCGAGGTCATGCGCCGCCAACTGGCTCACTTGTTGGAACTCACGGGTCACCGCTGGATGCACGTACAAGTACTCCCGAACACAGCAGGCGCACACGCCAGCCTTGACGGGACGTTCAATCTGCTCCGCTTCGACGACGACCCGGACATCATCTACACGGAAGACCTCATCTCCGGTCACATGACGGCTAATCCCGAGATCCTCAGGGAAGCTTCCCGCCGTTACGCTCGTCTCCAGGCCGCGGCCCTCTCTGTGGAGGACTCAGCGGCACTGATCGCGCGAGTGTTGGAGGAGCGCTATGGAGACCGGTCCCAGCCCGAGGAACATGCAGTGGCGTAAGTCCAGTTACAGTGGCAGTACCGGCGGCGACTGCGTCGAGGTGGCCGCCGGCTGCCCGACCGTCACTGTCCCGGTCCGTGACAGCAAGAACCCGACCGGCCCCATCCTCACCATCAGCGCCCCCGCTTGGCAGACCTTCGTCAACGGCCTGCGCTGACCGCTCCGCCCGAGAGCTGCATCAACCGCCCCAACACGACGGCGTGGTCTCGTCGACGTCCGATGCGACGGGACCCGCTGCCACCCTCTACCTCGACGGCACGACGCTACGATCCGCCCGGCGCAACTCACCGGCCGCCAGGACTGCGCATGCGGCACCGACGAGGACCACGCCGGGCATCGTGAGCAGGCTGCGCTGATCGGTCTCCAGGACAGCCTGATACTGCTCCCGGGAGAGTTCGACCGTGCCGCGTGCAGTGGTGTCGAAAGCGAAGTATTTCCCGTCCCTCACCTCGGCGGACTGCAGATTCCCCTCCCGCCCCATACTGAGGAACATCATCGCCATACCCGACAGGACCAGCACCGCAAGCCCTGCCTGAACCTTGCCGGGAAGACACCTCAAGGCCTGCCAGACCTGGGCTTTGTCCACCCGCGCCAGCAAGAGGCGAGCCAGGGCGGCCATGAAGATCGGGAAGAGCAGTACAACGATCAGCGCCAGCAGCGGCCCCTCCTCGATCAGCAGCAAGGTCCCGGGCAGCCGAGTGAGCCCGGCCAGCACCATCAGAACGGCGCCCAGCCCTGCCGCGACACCACCGTGCACCTTGAACGACCACCCCATGATCCGCAGCCTGCCACAGGCATCGCACCAGGTCACTGCCCGCTCCCGGCAGCGATCACCGCTTCCGCCTGCCGCATCCTGCTCTGCCTGCATTCGCTACCCGCCAAGTAGCCTTCATCACAGGCTCACTGAGACCGCGTTTGAGATCTGCCGTGTCCCGGGGCGAAAGGGGCCGTTGAGCCTTGCGTGAGTGGCTCTGGGGGCGGGTATCCGTCGGATCTGACGGATGAGCAGTGGGCTCTGGTAGAGCCGTTACTGCCGGCGGCGAGGGTCGGGCCGAAGGGCGGGCGGCGGGAGAAGCACCCACGTCGGCGGATCGTGGACGCGATCTTCTATGTGGTACGGACCGGGTGCGCCTGGCTCCGGCTGCCGAAGGACTTCCCGCCCTGGCCCACTGTGTACTGGTACTTCACCTGGTGGCACGACGACGGCACCGTCGAGCAGGTCCACGACACGTTGCGCGGCCGGGTCCGTGAGGCTGACGGCCGTGACGCGGAACCGAGCGCCGGGCTGATCGACTCGCAGTCCGTGCGCACGGCCGATACGGTCCCCGTCGGCACCCGGGGCTTCGACGCGGACGAGAAGGTGAAGGGCCGCAAGCGGTTCATCGTCACGGACACCCTGGGCCTGCTGCTGGCGGTTCACGTGGTCGCGGCGAATATCCAGGACCGCGACGGCGCGAAGCGTTCGTTGCCGTGGACCCGCCTGGACCATCCGGGCGTGCAGAAAATCTGGGCGGACCAGGGCTTCGCCGGCCGCCTCATGGAGTGGTCACGCACAATCCTCGGCCGCGAGCTGGAGATCGTGTGCAAGGCCCCGGGCCAGCGCGGATTCCAGGTCCAGCCCAAGAGATGGGCGATCGAGCGCACCTTCTCGTGGCTCACCGCCCACCGCCGCCTCGCGCGTGACTACGAGACCGGCCCGGCCCGCTCAGAGACCATGATCCGCTGGGCAATGATCGGCATCACGGTCCGCCGACTCACCCGTGGCCGGCCGGCGACGCGGCCGGGCCCGCGCTTGCTCCGGCGAGACGTTCCGTAGACACGCCGGCCTTCCCTTCCATGGGGAACGTCCTGCGTCGGTGCTCTATGGAGCCAGGAACCGTTCAACCTTCTGTTGCAGGTCAGGCGGCAGGTCGGTCAACTTCGAGATGATCACGCGAAGCTCTCGGCCGAGTTCAAAAGACTCGGCCCAGACCGATGGGTTCCTGGTGAGGACCGCGGACAGCAGATCACCTTCGTACATGTCCCCCTCTGCCATCGGGTTCTCCCGCAGCACTTCCAGTGCCAGTGGCAGGAGGTGGGGCAGTCCTATGTCCTGCCCGATCAACAAGCGCATGTCCTCGACGGTCAGCTCGCCGATCGGCCGACGCCGCAAGGCGTGTGCAGTAGCGACAAGGCGGGTGTCGTCGGCTGACGGGGCCGGCCAGCGGTCGCGTTCAAGCTCTTCAAGGGAGCGGTCACGATTCAAGGGGCGCGTCACCGATCGATTGTCCTACGACCAGATCTCAAACGCGGTCTCAGAGGTCGTTTCCTATGGCTGTCTGATGCCCGAAGTCATTGCCCGCCGTTCAGTGTCAGTGGAAGCACCTAGCGTTGCAGTTCGAGCAGATCCCATCAGGAGGCATACGCGGTGTTGACGTTGGACGAGGCGGTTGTTCAGCTTGACGACAGGTCCTCGGCGAAACGCCGTGCAGCCGCGAAACGACTGCGCAGACTCGCTGCCGAGACCGCCGGCCCGTCGCTGCTGCGGGCCCTCCAGCGCGAGGTTCGCGACCTGCGGACATGGGAAACTCAGTACCAGATGGTCATGGCTCTCGGAGCGTGCGATCACCGGCCAGCGGTCCCGTTCCTGAGCGATCTGGCTCAGCGGCCCCTGGATGCCACGATGGTGTATGTCGCCCTTGGCGACTCGATCGTGCGTCTGCGCGGCGTCGAAGAGGGAACCTCAAGCCCTGTGCGATGGTGCCTGGACAGCGGAACGCCCATGCTTGCCGACGGAGCCCTCCGCGCTGTCGCCATGCTGCGCTCGGTGCCGGAGCCGGAGACCGTCGACTACATCCTCGACTTTCTTGCACCGCTGCAGTCTCATGATGGACTGCGCTTCTGGGCCGCAGCGGCAGCAGCCGGATGGCCAGGTGAGCGGGTCCGCGCATTCCTGGAGAGGTGTGCGGCAGCTCCGCGGGCGGACGTGGCCGATGCAGCGGCCTCGTCGCTGGAAGGCAAGTACCAGACCTATCGCCCGCTCTAGCATGGCCGAACGGCCTCTGGCGCATAGTTGGGCCGGGCGGGTTCGACTCAGTCGTCGGTAGCCGATGAGGGCTGCGGCTATGCCGGCGAAGGCCAGAAAGTGTTCTGCCTCGCGTTCGTAGCGGCGGTGGAGCCGACGGCATCCGGCGAGTCAGGACACGGTCCTTTCGACGACCCGTCTGTGGCGGCCGATCCGTTGTGAGGACTCGACGCCCTTGCGGGCGATGCGGTGGCGGATGCTGCGGTTGCGGAGCCATCGGCGCAGGTGGACGTAGTCGTATCCCTTGTCGGCGTGCAGTTTCGCCGGCCGTCGCCGGCCGTCGCCTGCGGGGGCCGCGGCGGGAACGGATGGGCGGGATCCCGCACACCAGCGGCTCAAGACCGAGGCTGTCGTGCATGTTGGCGCCCGAGATGCCCAGCGAGAGAAGCAGTCCGTTCCGGTCTGTGATCAGGTGGATCTTCGATCCCAACTTGCCGCGGTCGGTCGGATTCGGTCCGGTCAGTGGCCCCCTTTTATGGCCCGCAGGCTGACCGAGTCGATTGCACACCGCGACCAGTCCAGCTCTCCGCGGGCGCCGAGTTCGTCGAGGACGATGCGGTGAAGCCTCGCCCGGACACGGGCCCGCATCCAGCCGCTGTGCCCCGCCGCCGCGGCCCCCTCGTGTGCGAACACAACCGGCTCACCGACGACGCCGCCAGCAGCCGGCTCAGGTACGGACCGGACGGGCGCCGGCACCCCTACCGCGCCCCGTACGGCATCCGGCAAGCCGTGCCCGGCCCGGGCCTACCGCGCCGCAGGACGCACGAACCGCCGTACTTCGTAGCGTCACAGCGCCCCCTCCCTCCGTCGGCTCAGCGCTCCCGGGCAGGCGTCCTCGGCTGGAGGATGTCGTCGATCGACTCCTCGCGCCACTGAGCGAGGAGCCGGTGGAAGGCGAACGCGCCGTGGGGGTAGGCGGTGGGGCCGTTGGGGCGGCCTCGGCCTTCGCGGTTGTAGTAGCCGGGGGTGCACTCGGCGTGGAACCACTCGTGGTCGGGGGCGTCCTTCGCCAGGACCTCGAGCCAGGCGTCCTCGATCTCGCGGGGCGGTTCGACCAGGGCGCCCTCGGCTTCGGCGGCGGCGACCAACGCGGCGGCGTGGACGGCCTGTTCGTCCAGGATGTGGGTGAAGTTGACGCTGCTGGCGTTCTGCAGGGACCCCATCTGGATCAGGTTCGGGAAGCCGTTGCTGGTGAAGCCGTGCAGGGTGCGCGGGCCCTGCTGCGCCCAGGCGTGCAGGAGTTGGGTGCCGCCCCGGCCGTGGACGGGGAGCTTGCCGGAGAGGACGCCCGAGGTGCCGACGGAGAAACCCGTGGCGAAGATCAGGCAGTCGAGGTCGTAGGTGGTGTCGCCGACGACCACGCCGTTCTCGGTGACGCGCTCGATGCCGTGGGTGTCCGCGGTGTCGACCAGGGTGACGTTGTCGCGGTTGAAGGCCTGGTAGTACTGGTCGGAGAAGGTGGGGCGCTTGCAGGCGTAGCGGTACCAGGGCTTGAGCTTCTCCGCCGTGTCCGGGTCGGTGACGGTCTGCTCGACGCGGGTGCGGAGATCATTCATCTTGGCGGCGTCGGCCGCCTCGTAGGCCGCTTCGAAGGCCTCCCGGTCGTCCTGGCGGCGGAAGCTCGGCAGGAGCTTCTCCAGGAGGCCGGCCGACTCGGTCCAGCGGTCGGCGACGAGGTCCTGGTCGGCCGGTTCGCCGGAGACGATGCGGAGGTAGTTCTCGCGGCGCTCGTGCGCCCAGCCTTCGCGGTCGGCGCCGACGTCCCGGGCGGTGGTGCGGCGGTTGGCGCGGACGTCCACGGTGGAGGGGGTGCGCTGGAAGACGTGGACGTGCGCGGCGTCCTCGGCCAGCATCGGGATGGCCTGGATGCCGGTGGCGCCGGTGCCGACGACGCCCACCCGCTTGTCCGCGAGGCCGGTCATGCCGCCGTCCGGGGTGCCGCCGGTGTAGGTGTAGTCCCACCGCGAGGTGTGGAAGGTGTGCCCCTTGAAGTCCTGGATGCCGGGGATCCCGGGGAGCTTCGGCGTGGAGAGGGTGCCGGTGGAGGTGACGACGTACGTGGCCCGGAACGCGTCGCCGCGGTCGGTGGTCACGAGCCATGTCTCGCCGGCCTCGTCCCAGGTCAGTGAGGTGACCGACGTGGAGAACAGGGCGTCCTCGTAGAGGTCGAACTGCCGGGCGACGCGCACCGCGTGGCGGCGGATCTCCTCGCCGGGGGCGTACTTCCACTCCGGGACGTATCCGGTCTCGTCGAGCATCGGCAGGTACACGTGCGACTCGATGTCGCAGTGGATGCCCGGGTACCGGTTCCAGTACCAGGTGCCCCCGAAGTCGCCGCCCGTCTCGACGACGCGGACGGACTGCACGCCCCGCTGCCGCATCCGCGCCCCGGCGAGGATGCCGCCGAATCCGCCGCCGACCACGGCGACGTCGACGGTGTCGTGCAGCGGCTTCCGCTCAACAGCCTCACCGGCATACGGATCTGCGGCGTAGTAGCCGAACTCGGCTTCGGGGGCCTGGTACTGGGTGGCGCCGTCCGGGCGTACGCGTCGCTCGCGCTCGGAGCGGTAGCGCTGCCTCAGCGCGTCCAGTTCCTCGCGGGACGGGGTCCGGTGGGGCGACATGTGAGGGAACGTCACGTGGGGGGACCTGCCTCAATCCTCTGTTGTTCCGGTCGCGTCGACCTGTGCGGTCGGCGGCTCCGCTACGGTAACAACTACCGGACAGCACTGTCCGGTTGAGATTCGGACGCGCGGTGGCGCGTACTGACCCGTCCCCGCCTCACTGCCGCCGGCACCCTCAACCCCACTCCCCCACAGCCGACAGGAAGAGTGCCCCATGCGACGACTCCCCCTCCGCTCCCTCGCCGTGCTCGCCGCCCTCGGTTCCCTCTCCCTCATCGGATGCGGTACGGAGAGAGGACACACCGGCGAGCAGACGGCCGGTGTGCCCGGAGCGGACCGGACGATCCGGGCGCAGCAGGTGATGCGGCTGACGGCGGTGCACGAGCAGACCGGGATGACGCTGCTGGAGGGGCCGACCTTCGGTGCGGACGGCGGTCTGTTCGTCGTCGACGTCACCGCGCCCGAGGGCGAGCCGAAGGTGATGCGTTTCGACGTCCGCAAGAAGACGAAGCGGGCGGTGCACACCGACGGGCGCGGGGCTTACACCTCGGCGCAGTTCAGCCCGTACGACGGGCGGCTCTACCTGACCGACTTCGCGCACGGCGAGATCGTGAGCCTGAACCCTGATGATCCGGCCGACAGCGACCTGCGGACCTTCTTCTCCGGTGAGGTCGACGGGGCACGGATGAACCCCGACGACATCGCCTTCGACCAGGACGGCAACCTGTACGTCAGCGATTCGCGCGGTCTGACCGAGGGCAAGGCGCTCGGCCGGGTGGTACGGATCGACCGCGACGGCGAGGAGGCCACCGTGCTGGCCGACGGTCTCGCCGCGACGAACGGGGTCTCCTTCGACGCGGAGTACCGCGGGCTGTGGTTCAGCGAGCTGACGGAGAACCGGATCTCCTACCTCCCCGTCGGCGCCAGGGGCGGGGTCACGGCCCGGCACACCGCCATCCGGGTCGACGGCGGGATCGCGCAGACCGACTCGATCGCCGTGGACGCGGACGGCAACCTCTACCAGGCGCTGCACGGCCGGCCCGCGATGGTCGTGTACGACCGGCACGGTGAGCGTCTGGCGACCGTCGAGGTGCCCGCGCGCGCCGCCGAGGGCCTGGAGTCGGCGACGAACGTGGCGATCACGCCCGGCGGGACCAAGGCGTACATGACCATCAGCGGGCCCGCGGGCGGCTACCTGTACACCTTCGACGCGCTGGCGAAGGGCACCCGGCAGTCCAACGGCGGCTGAGGCCCCCAGCCTCTTACCCGTAGAAGGGCCGCACCGGTCCCACCTCGACGCCGAGGAGTCGCCAGGCCGCCAGCGCCCTGCGTTCCCGTTCCTCGTGGGAGGGGCCGGTGACGGCGCCGGAGACCATGGCGACGGCGAGCATGAGGTCGTCCGCCGCGCTCAGCCGGTGGCCGCCGTCGTCGGGCAGGTGGGCGCGCAGGGCGCGTTCGACCCGCTGGGACAGGGCCAGGGCGTGCGCGCGGACGCCGGAGCGGCGGTCCGATCCGTCGGCGTGCAGGAGGCCGATGAACGCGGCCGACTCCTTCAGGTGCCAGGTGAGCACACCGAGCACACCGGCGAAGGTCGCGTCCTCGGCCGCGGCCGCCTGCTCGATCTGGCGGACGTTCTCCTCCAGCACCGCGGTCGTCACGGCGGCCCGGTCGGGGAAGTGCCGGTACAGGACGCCCTGCCCGACGCCGGCCCGGCGCGCGATCGCGGACAGCGGGGCGTCCAGGCCGTGCTCCGCGTAGATCTCCCGGGCGGCGGCGACCAGCGCGGCACGGTTGCGGGCGGCGGCCCTGGGCCCGTCGTTCGCGGGCCGTTGCCGCTGGTCCGGCACGGGATGCTGCGTCATCCCGGCAGGGTACGGCAACGCTCGCTCGACACCGCCGCGTCGGCTCGCACACCCCTGCCCTTCACGGACGTGGCGCCGGCCGAGGTGCGGGGCTGAGGGCACACTCGAACCACACGGTCCGGCCGCCACCGGCCGGAGACGGCCTAACCCCCCACCGATCGGTCACCGCCTCGACGAGCAGCCCGCGCCCGCCATCGGCAAGCGTGTCCCCGCTGCCGGAACGGCCAGGAGCGAACAACTGCCGGAAACCTCCACCCGTACCGTGCCGGGCAGCAGCAGGAAGCAGCTGCCACATCGACGCCCGGGTACGTGCCGGATGACGTTGGCGAGCAGTTCCGGCACCGCGAGTTGCAGCCCCGTGCCCTGCCGGCCCCGGTCTCCCCGTCCGCACGCCCGGCTGCCAGGCCCTCATGACAGCTCGGTCACGAGCCGGAGTCGTAGCGGGGCCGGGAGGGGTGAGAGGGATGGGCCGGGGCCGTGAAGTGCCGGTGAAAACCCTGTGGAAGTGGTGTCGGTGGGGCCGCTTATGCTGCACCGGTTGATCACGCGGGACCAGGGAGGCACGGCATGTTCGGCAAGCTGTTCGGCAGGGGTGCGGAGAGACCGGGGGCGGATCCGTACGCCCTTCCCCCCACCCGCAGGCAGAAGAACGGGGTGTACACGCTGCGCGCGCTCGGGGACGTACGGGTGCTCGCGCTGGTGGAGGCGGCCGACGCGGGTGACTGGGAAGGGGTGAAGGCGGCGCTGGAGCCCTTCGACCTCGGCCGTGATCACCACATCCTCGGTGAACTGGCCGACCTGGACGGTCTGCAGGACTGGATCGGCCGGGCCGTCGAGGAGGACAAGGAGCACCGGGCGACAGCTCTGCTGATATCCGGGACGCGGCACATCGTCTGGGGCTGGGAGGCACGCACCGCGGCACGCGCCGTGAACGTCACGCAGGAACAGTGGCGGATCTTCCACGAGCGGCTCCGCATCGCCGAGGAACAGTTGTTCGAGGCAGTCGAGTTGCGGCCCGAATGGGTCACGCCGTGGCGCCAACTGCTCACCTCCGGCCGTGGTATGTCGCTGGGCGACGCCGTCAACGAGACCCGATTCGACGCCGCCCTGCGACGCGACCCGCTGGACCTGTCGAGCCACCTGGAGCGGGTGGGCCAGTTGCAGCCCCGGTGGGGCGGCGAGCCGGGCCAGGCTCTGGAGTTCGCGCGCGAGGCGTTCGCCGGCGCACCCGAGGGGCACCACCTCGGCTGTGTGATCGCCATGGCGCACATCGAGGACTGGGTGGAGTCGGACGACGAGAGCTGCCTCGACACACCTGAGATCCAGGCCGAGTTGAGCGACGCCGCCCGCCGCAGCATCCTGCACCCCGGCCACGAGCGGCGCCTGGGCTGGCAGAACGACTTCAACATGTTCGCCATGGCCCTGGCGCTGGCCTCCGAGAGCACCGTGTGCCGACGTGTCTTCCACGAACTGGACGGCGCCTACACCACCTGGCCGTGGACGTTCATGGCGCAGCCCGAGAGGCAGTACGCCCGCTTCCGACGCCACGCTTGAGCCCGCGACCCTCCCCTCCCTCCCTCCCTCCCTCCCTCCCGCCCGCCATCCCGGACGGCACGATGACTCTCCCCGACACCGCCACGAACCCGGCCGGCGCCGACCGCACCTTCCAGGTGGATCTGCGCGGCCTCGTCGACCTCCTCTCCCACCACCTCTACTCCAGCCCTCGTGTCTACCTGCGCGAACTCCTGCAGAACGCGGTGGACGCGCTGACCGCCCGGCACGGCCTCGCCCCCGACGCGCCCGCCGACGCGTTCGGCATCCGCCTGTACGCCGACGGTCTGGTGGTCCGCGTCGAGGACGACGGGGTCGGTCTCACCGAGGCCGACGTGCACACCTTCCTCGCCACCATCGGCCGCAGCAGCAAGCGGGCGGAGAGGATCGCCGAGCAACGTGCCGACTTCATCGGCCAGTTCGGCATCGGCCTGCTCTCCTGCTTCCTGGTCGCGGACGAGATCCACGTCCTGAGCCGCTCCGCCCGTACCCCCGACGCGCCCGCCGTGGAGTGGCGGGGACGCGGCGACGGCAGCTACACCGTGCGCGTCCTGCCCGCCTCCGCCCGGCCCCGGCCCGGCACCACCGTCACGCTGACCCCGCGCGCGGACGCCGGCGAGTGGACCCGTCCCGTGCGGGTGCACGCGCTGGCCCGCCACTTCGGCTCCCTGCTGCGCCACCTGGTGACCTTCGACGACGGTACGGGCGGCCCCGGCGGCACGGGTGCGTCCGTGAACCCCGAGCCGGCGCCCTGGGTGCGTACGTACCCCACGCCGGGCTCCCGTTCCCGGGCGCTGGCCGCGTACGGCGAGGAGGTCTTCGGGTTCACGCCGCTGGACACGATCGAGCTGGACCTGCCGGCCGTGGGCCTGAAGGGCATCGCGTGCGTGCTGCCCGAGGCGGTGCCGGTCGGTCGCCGCCACGGCCACCGCGTGCACGTCAAGGGCATGCTGCTGTCCGAGCAGGCCGAGGAGATCCTGCCCGAGTGGGCGTTCTTCGTCCGCTGCGTCGTCGACGCCGAGAGCCTGCGCCCGACGGCATCACGCGAGTCCCTGTACGAGGACGACACCCTCGCCGCCGTCCGTGACGCCCTCGCCGAGCGGCTGCGCGCGTGGATCGCCCGGGCCGCGGCCAGCGACCCGGAGCTGCTCGGCCGCTTCCTCCAGGCGCACCACCTGGCCGTGAAGTCGCTCGCGGTGCACGACGACGAGATCCTGCGGATGCTGCTGCCCTGGCTGCCGTTCGAGACCACCGACGGGCACTGCACCCTCGACGAGTTCGCGCGCACTCACCGCACCGTGCTGGTGACGTCGAGCGTGGAGGAGTTCCGGCAGGTCGCGGCGATCGCCTCGGCCGCCGGACTCGGCGTAGTCAACGGCGGCTACACCTACGACCGTGAACTGGTCCACCGGCTGCCCGAGATCAGGCCCGAGGTCACGGTCGCCGACCTCGACCCGGCGACCCTCACCGCCCACCTCGACCCCGTCGACCGGGAGACGGAACTGGCCGCGGCGGCCTACCTGGCCCTGGCCCGCGACGCCCTCGCCGTCTTCGACTGCGACGTCGCGCTGCGCACCTTCCAGCCCGCCTCCGCCCCCGCCCTCCTCGTCGACAGCCGCGAGGCACGACACGAGCGCACCCGCTCCCAGCTCGCCCGCGAGCAGGAGGGCGGCCTGTGGGGCGACATCCTGGGCGCCCTGCGCCAGGAGGCACCGCGGGCGCAGCTGATCCTCAACCAGCTCAACCCGCTGGTGCGCACCGCCGTGACCATCGACGAGCCCGAGCTGGCCCGCACCAGCGCCGAGGCCCTCTACGGGCAGGCCGCGATGCTGTCCCGGCGTCCGCTCAGACCCGCCGAGTCGAGCCTCATCAACCGCTCCTTCCTCGATCTTCTCGCACACGCACTCCGCAAGGACAGCTGACGATGCCGACCGCCGCACCCCAGACCACCGACGAGCTGTACCAGGCGCTCCGGGAGAACGACGAGCGCCCCTACGGCCGCACCCGTACCGTCACCGCCGAGGAACTCGTCGACGCCGCGGAGCAGTTCGAGGAAACTCGCCCGCTGGTCGACGCGCTGCTCGAACTCCAGGAGGCGTACACCTACGGCTCCGAACCCCGGAAGTCGCCCGTCGTCTTCGCCCGCCTGCTGACCCTCTTCGACGAGCAGCCCGACGTCTTCGACGAGCGGCTGCGGCACCTGCTGTTCTGGCGTTTCAAGTGGGTGGCCAACGCCCTGCGCGCACTGCCCGAGATACCGCTGGCCAGCCTGCGCCAGTGGCTGACGGAGATGCGCGACCGGTACGAGAAGGCCGGTCTGGACCTCCAGCCCTACTACGGGCAGGCGTACCAGCTGGCCGCCCACATCGGTGGGGACACCGCCCTCGCCTACGAGCTGTGGGCGGGCCGCGCCCGTACCCGGCTCAGCGACTGCGAGGCCTGCGAGATCTGCGAGCGTGCCCTGTACCACCTGGCGGCGGGCGACGACGAGCGGGCGCTGCGCGCCTGGGAGCCGGTCCTGGCCGGGAAGGAATCCTGCCAGGAGGAGCCGGCCCGCTCCCTCTCGTACGCGCTGCTGCCCCTGCTGCGCACCGGCCGCACCGACCGGGCGCGCGAACTGCACCTCGCCGGCTACCGCGGCTGCCGCCGCAACCCCTCGATGTCCGGGGAGATCGGCCGACACCTGGAGTTCTGCGCGCTGACCGGCAACGAGGCACGCGGTCTCGAACTGCTCGCCGAGAACCGGAACCTGTTCGCCGAAGTGGACTCGCCGCAGGACCTGTTCGACTTCCTCACCGGCGTGGAGGTCCTCCTCCAGCGCGTCGAGCTCCTCGGCCACGGCGAACTGCCCGTTGCCGGATACGCGGGCCGCACCTGGACGGTTGCCGGCCTGCGCGCCGAGGTGCGGGACCGCGCCGACGACCTCGCCGCCCGCTTCGACGCCCGCAACGGAACCACGGCCCACACCGACCGCCGCAGGGACCGCCTCGACCGTGCCCCGCTCCTGGACGCGCTGGAACTGACCCTGCGCACCCGCAGCCTCGACGACGTGGCCCCGGTCGCCGCACCCGCCGCCCGTACGGCCGCCACTGTCCCCGATTCGCTGCCTGAACTCATTTGCCAGGCACGGGCATGGGACGAGCAGGGGCACCCGGACGCACAGGCCTGCTGGGCGCGGCTGCGCACGCTCGTCGCCGCCCGTGACTACACCCATCCCGACGACCAGGCCGTGGGCCCGCTCGTGCGGCTGTACGCGGACCTGCTGGCCGACGAGGCGAGCCGGACGGGCGAGAAGGACGAGTTCGCCGACGCCGTCGCCCTCCACGAGGAGGCCGCGGGTCTGTACGACGACGCCGGACTGCCGGGTCACGCGGCACTCGCCCGCGCCTGCGCCCTGCTCGCCGCCGCCGAGATCCCCACGGAGGACGCCGACGGTGCCGAGGCGAAGGCCGCCGCGCTGACCGCCGCCCACATGTCCCTGGTCCGCCTGCACGAGGAGACGTCCGGTCTCGCCCCGTACCAGGAGGCCCGCCTGCTGCGTCTGCGGGCGACCGCGCTCGGCCTGCGCCTGCAGACGTCGGGGAGTGAGGAGCACGTCGCGCCGGCCCTCGCCGAGGTGGACCTGCTGCACGGGTTCGCCACCCGGCACGACGCCGTCGGGCAGATCGCCGGGGCCCTGCTGCTGCGGGCCACCACGTACGCCCTGTCCGGCGACCTGCCCGCCGCGCTCACCGAGACCGACGGTCTCCTCGACCGGCTGAGGTCGCACGGCCCGGCCTGGCACCTGCCCCGCACGCTCGCCCTGCGTGGCCGGCTCCGGCTCGGCCTCCAGGACCCGCAGGCCGCGCACGCGGACCTGGCCGAGGGCCTGCGGCTTGCCGCCGACTGGTCGGCCGACGTGGTCGACACCTCCCGCCTGCACGCCGAACTGGCCGAGGTCTGCATGCACCTGGGCCGCCCCGACGAGGCGCTGCGGCACCTGACGCGCTCCGCGGAGCTGGACCTCCGCCGCGGCAGTCGGTTCGCCGCGTACTGCACCTACAGCAACGCGGCCCAGCTCAGCCTCGACCTGGGCCACGTCGAGGACTGCATCGCGCTGCTCGACTCGCTGCTCGCCGAACCGGACGTCACCGCCGGAGAGCTGGACGACCGGCTCGTCGCCCAGTTGCGCCTGACCCGCGCCCGCGCGCTGCACGCGGGGGAGGACCTCAAGGCCGCGACGGTGGAGCTCGTCGCCCTCGCGGCCGAGTCGGCGGGCTGGGACGACGATCCCGGCAGCCACGCCATGATCGCCGCGGAGACGGCCGTACTCCTCGGCAAGTCCGGTGAGTTCGGCCGGGCCCGTAAGGCCGCGGACCAGGCACTCGCCGCCCACGCCCGAGCCCCGCGCTACGAGTACCTCAGCAACTCCCTGCGCGAACTCGCCCGCCTCCAGGCCCAGCAGCAGGGACCCGACGGCCTGGCCGACGCCCGCGCCTTCCTCGCCGACGCCGGCCGGATCGCCGACGAGGCCCGCGCCGCCGAGTACGAGGCCCACGGCCGCTCCCTGGAGACGGCCCTGGCCTACGAGCACGGGCGGATCAACGCCTACGCCGGTGCGTACGAGGACGCCCTGACCGCCCTGGACAAGGCCCTCACCCTGCTCGGTGAGCCGGGACCGGAGCAGGACCGTGCCGGCGAGTGGGCCGAGTGCGTCCGCCTCGCGGGTGCCGTGGAGGGCATCTACCTGGAACGCCCCGCCCCCGCCCTCGCCCGCCTCGACGCGGCGGTCTCCCGCCTGACCGCCCTGGGCCACACCGAGGAGACCGAGCCGCTGACATCCTTGGCGGCCCAACTGCGCGACGAGGAGTGACGGAGGGCCCGGTGCCGGGGCGGCAGCCCGTCCCGGCACCGGGGGCCACGATTCGCCTGACAGGTCCTTGCCTATGCGGCCCGCATCTCCCACATCAGCAGTTCCACGTCCGACGCCGCCGCCACCACGAGCCTTTTCGTGTCCGTGAGGCGGGCCGCGTCCCCCGGTCCCAGCCGGGCCTCGTCCAGGAGGACTTCGCCGCGTACGACGTGGGCGTACACGTACGCCGCGTCCGGGATCGCCGTGCGCTCCCCCGCCGTCAGGCGACGGACGTGCAGCATGGCGCCGGCCTCCGGGAGGGCGTACGGGGTGGAGTCGGCGATGCCGCGGACGACCTCGTAGCAGGGGTCGCCGCCGGGCTCCAGGGGGGCCAGCCACATCTGGAGGAAGGTCAGGGGCTCGGGGCCGTCGTTGCGTTCCACGTGCCGTACGCCACAGGCGGCGCTCAGGCGCTGGACGTCGCCGGGGCGGACGACCGTCTCGTGGCCGGTGGAGTCGCGGTGGGTCAGCTCGCCCTCCACCACCCACGTCACGATCTCGGTGTGGCTGTGCGGATGCTCGTCGAAGCCGGCGCCGGGGGCGAGCCGCTCCTCGTTGCAGGCGATCACCGCGCCGAAGCGGAGGTGGTCGGGGTCGTAGTGCGGGCCGAAGGAGAAGGCGTGCCGGCTCTCGATCCCGGCCGCCGGGTCGCCGCCCTGGAAGCGCTCGTGTGCGCGCCGTACGTCCGTCACGCCGTCCACGGTAGTCCCGGCGCGAGAGCCCCCGGAGCCCCGGGGGGAGACCCCGTGGGAGACCCGGCGACGCGTTGCGGCGTCCGGATGAGGCAGTCTTGTCCCCGTGCCCGAACCCGAAACCAGCAAGCCCCAAACCCCAGCACGCCCCGTCCACCCGCATGCCGCGACACTGAAGCGGCTGGAGAAGTCGTCCGGCCACCTCGCCGCGCAGGCGATCCTGCGGATGGACGAGACACTGCCCTGGTACCGGGCGATGCCACCGGAGAACCGTTCCTGGATCGGGTTGGTCGCCCAGGCGGGCATCGCCGCCTTCACCGAGTGGTTCCGGCGCCCCGACGCACCGCAGGCCATCTCCACCGACGTCTTCGGGACCGCGCCGCGCGAACTGACCCGGGCCATCACGCTGCGGCAGACGGTGGAGATGGTGCGCACCACCATCGAGGTCATGGAAACGGCCATCGACCAGGTGGCCGCGCCGGGCGACGAGTCGGTGCTGCGCGAGGCACTCCTGGTGTACGCGCGGGAGATCGCGTTCGCCACCGCGCAGGTGTACGCGCAGGCGGCCGAGGCACGGGGCGCCTGGGACGCGCGGCTGGAGTCGCTGGTCGTGAACGCGGTGCTCAGCGGCGAGGCCGACGAGGGCGCCGTGTCACGGGCCGCCGCCCTGGGGTGGAACTCGCCGGAGCATGTGTGCGTGCTGCTCGGCACCGCGCCCGACGGCGACTCGGAGCTGACCGTGGAGGCGATCCGGCGGGCCGCCCGGCATGCCAAGCTCCAGGTGCTGACGGGGGTGCTCGGGGACCGGCTGGTCGTGATCGCGGGCGGCAGCGACAATCCGCTGGCCGTGGCCAAGTCGCTGATCGGGCCGTATGCGCAGGGGCCGGTGGTGGCGGGTCCGGTGGTGCCGGACCTCCAGGCGGCGACCCGGTCCGCGCAGGCCGCCGCGGCGGGCCTGAAGGCGTGTTCCGCCTGGCAGGACGCGCCGCGTCCGGTGCTGGCCGACGATCTGCTGCCGGAGCGGGCGATCGCCGGTGACACCGCGGCCCGTGAACAGTTGGTGGAGGAGATCTACAGACCGCTCGAGGAAACCGGGGCCGCGCTGCTGGAGACGCTCAGCGTCTATCTGGAGCAGGCGAGCAGCCTCGAGGGGGCCGCACGGATGCTGTTCGTGCACCCCAATACCGTGCGTTACCGGCTCCGACGTGTGACGGACGTCACCGGATGGTCACCCTCCGATGTACGCTCTGCGTTCACACTGCGGGTCGCGTTGATCCTGGGGCGTCTGGTCGACGGTGATCTTCAGCTCTAGCCTCTTGTCGGAGTTCCACAAAACCCCCTCGTGTTCTTCGTCCCTGTCCTCACGGGCGGCTTCGGCCGTCGTCAAGAGAGAGTGTGAGAGTGCTCGTACTCGTCGCTCCCGGCCAGGGCGCTCAGACGCCCGGCTTCCTGACTGAATGGCTCGACCTCCCCGGTGCCGCGGACCGCGTCGCCGCCTGGTCCGACGCCATCGGACTCGATCTCGCCCACTACGGCACCGAGGCAGACGCGGACGCGATCCGCGACACGGCCGTCGCCCAGCCGCTGCTGGTCGCGGCCGGGCTGCTGTCCGTGTCGGCACTGGGTGCCGGTGCGGCCGACGCCGCCTCGGCGGTGGCACAGATCGCGCCCGGCGCGGTCGCCGGTCACAGTGTCGGTGAGTTCACCGCGGCCGCGTTCGCGGGGGTCCTCGACGACACGGCCGCGCTGAGCCTGGTCCGCAAGCGGGGTCTGGCCATGGCCGACGCCGCCGCGGTCACCGAGACCGGCATGGCGGCGCTGCTCGGCGGCGACCCGGACGTCACCGTGGCGCACCTGGAGAAGCTGGGGCTGACCCCGGCGAACATCAACGGCGCGGGCCAGATCGTGGCGGCCGGCACCAAGGAGCAGCTGGCCGCGCTGGAGGCGGACAAGCCTCAGGGCGTGCGCCGGGTCGTCGCGCTCAAGGTGGCCGGCGCCTTCCACACGCACCACATGGGTCCCGCGGTCGACACGCTGGCGAAGGCGGCCGAGGACCTGACGCCGGGCGACCCGAAGGCCGTCTACGTGTCGAACAAGGACGGCGCGACGGTCGCGACCGGTGCCGGGGTGCTGGAGCGCCTGGTCGGCCAGGTGGCGAACCCGGTGCGCTGGGACCTGTGCATGGAGACGTTCAAGGAGCTCGGGGTGACCGCGCTGATCGAGGTGTGCCCCGGGGGGACCCTGACCGGTCTCGCCAAGCGCGCGCTGCCCGGCGTCACGACGCTGGCCCTGAAGACCCCCGCCGACCTCGACGCTGCCCGCGAGCTCGTCTCCGAGCACGTCTGATGCCCTAAGGAGCAGAAATCCGCATGGCGAAGATCAAGCCCGCGAAGGGCGCCCCGTACGCCCGCATCCTGGGTGTGGGCGGCTACCGGCCCACCCGGGTCGTGCCGAACGAGGTGATCCTGGAGACGATCGACTCGTCCGACGAGTGGATCCGTTCGCGTTCCGGCATCGAGACGCGGCACTGGGCGTCGCCCGAGGAGACCGTCGCGGCGATGTCCGTCGAGGCGTCCGGCAAGGCGATCGCGGACGCGGGCATCGACGCCGGGCAGATCGGCGCCGTGGTCGTCGCGACCGTGTCGCACTTCAAGCAGACCCCGGCCGTGGCCACCGAGATCGCCGACCGGCTGGGCACGGACAAGGCCGCCGCCTTCGACATCTCGGCCGGCTGCGCGGGCTTCGGCTACGGCCTCACCCTCGCCAAGAGCATGGTGGTGGAGGGGTCCGCCGAGTACGTGCTCGTCATCGGCGTGGAGCGGCTGAGCGACCTGACCGACCTGGAGGACCGGGCCACCGCCTTCCTGTTCGGTGACGGCGCGGGCGCGGTCGTCGTCGGCCCGTCCAAGGAGCCCGCGATCGGCCCCACCGTGTGGGGTTCGGAGGGCGACAAGTCCGAGGTCATCATGCAGACCGTGGCGTGGACGGACTACCGCGACGGCGAGGTCGAGAAGTTCCCCGCGATCACGCAGGAGGGCCAGGCGGTGTTCCGCTGGGCCGTGTTCGAGATGGCGAAGGTCGCCCAGCAGGCGCTGGACGCGGCCGGGATCACCTCGGACGACCTGGACGTCTTCATCCCGCACCAGGCCAATGTGCGGATCATCGACTCGATGGTGAAGACCCTCAAACTGCCGGAGCATGTCACGGTCGCCCGTGACATCCGTACCACCGGCAACACCTCGGCCGCCTCGATCCCGCTCGCGATGGAGCGGCTCCTGGCGACCGGCGAGGCGAAGAGCGGCGACACCGCGCTCGTCATCGGCTTCGGGGCGGGTCTCGTCTACGCCGCAACGGTCGTTACTCTCCCTTAGGCACTCCGTGCCGGATCATCCGGTCCGGCACGGGGACCGCACCACCCGCCGCTGTCGCGGCGGGCGCCACACCCTCAGGAATCACAGCGAAGGAGCGCCATCATGGCCGCCACTCAGGAAGAGATCGTCGCCGGTCTCGCGGAGATCGTGAACGAGATCGCCGGCATCCCGGTTGAGGACGTCCAGCTGGACAAGTCCTTCACCGACGACCTGGACGTCGACTCGCTGTCCATGGTCGAGGTCGTCGTCGCCGCCGAAGAGCGCTTCGACGTCAAGATCCCGGACGACGACGTCAAGAACCTCAAGACCGTCGGCGACGCCACCGAATACATCCTCAAGCACCAGGCCTGAGCGCTGCTGGGCCTTCCGTCCGGATCATGCCGGGTCCGGCATGATCCGGGCGGAAGGCCCGAGGCCGGGAGCCCCCGGCCCCGCCGCCCGGCGGTGGCGCCGTACGAATCCTCGTATCCGTTGGAGAAAGAATTCCGATGAGCTCGACCAATCGCACTGTGGTCGTCACCGGTATCGGCGCAACCACACCGCTGGGTGGCGACGCGGCCTCGACCTGGGAGGGTCTGGTCGCCGGACGTTCCGGAGTCAAGCCCCTGACCCAGGAGTGGGCCGCCGACCAGGCGGTCCGTATCGCGGCCCCCGTGGCCGTGGAACCCACCGAGACCATCCCTCGGCCGCAGGCCCGCCGCCTGGACCGCTCGGCGCAGTTCGCGCTGGTCGCGGCCAAGGAGGCGTGGGCCGACGCCGGCTTCGAGGGCAGGGCCGGTGAGGACCCGAACGTCGCCCCGGAGCGGCTGGGCACGGTCATCGCCTCCGGCATCGGCGGCGTGACGACCCTGCTCGACCAGTACGACGTGCTGAAGGAGAAGGGCGTCCGCCGCGTCTCCCCGCACACCGTCCCCATGCTGATGCCGAACGGCCCGTCGGCCAACGTCGGCCTGCTCGTGGGCGCCCAGGCGGGTGTGCACACCCCCGTCTCGGCCTGCGCCTCGGGCGCGGAGGCCATCGGCTACGCCATCGAGATGATCCGTTCCGGCCGCGCCGACGTCGTCGTCGCGGGGGGCACGGAGGCGGCGATCCACCCGCTGCCGATCGCCGCGTTCGGCAACATGATGGCGATGTCCAAGAACAACGACGACCCCCAGGGCGCCTCACGCCCGTACGACGTCGGCCGGGACGGCTTCGTCCTCGGCGAGGGCGCGGGCGTGATCGTCCTGGAGTCCGCCGAGCACGCCGCCGCGCGCGGCGCCCGCGTCTACGCGGAGGCGGTCGGCCAGGGCATCTCGGCCGACGGCCACGACATCGTGCAGCCGGAGCCGGAGGGCCGCGGCATCTCGCACGCCCTGCAGCACCTGCTGGACTCCACCGACCTGAACCCGTCCGAGATCGTGCACGTCAACGCGCACGCCACCTCGACGCCGGCCGGTGACATCGCCGAACTGAAGGCGCTGCGCAAGGTGTTCGGCGACGACGTCGACCACATGGCGGTCTCCGCGACCAAGTCGATGACCGGGCACCTGCTCGGCGGCGCCGGTGGCGTGGAGTCGGTGGCGACGGTGCTCGCGCTGTACCACCGGGTGGCTCCGCCGACCATCAACATCGACACCATCGACCCCGAGGCCGAGGCGAACGCGGACGTGGTCCGCGGCGAGGCGCGCAAGCTGCCCGTCGAGGGCCGCATCGCCGCCCTCAACGACTCGTTCGGGTTCGGCGGACACAACGTGGTGCTGGCGTTCCGGTCGGTCTGACCGGCGCCGGTACGCCGGGTGCGTACGTGCGAAGGGCCCCACCTCGCGAGGTGGGGCCCTTCGGCGTGTCGGGGGCGGGGTACGCAGTACGGGGGCGCAGTACGGGGCGCAGTACGGAGTGCCGGCGCGGTCAGACGACCTGGTGGAGCCAGCGGACCGGGGCGCCCTCGCCCGCGTAGCGGAACGGTTCCAGCTCGTCGTCCCAGGGCTTGCCGAGGAGCTTGGCGATCTCGGCCTCCAGGTCGGTCTCGCCGTGCTGGGACCTGGCCAGGGCGGCGCGCAGCCGGTCCTCGGGGATCATGATGTCGCCGTGGATGCCGGTGACGGCGTGGAAGATGCCGAGGTCGGGGGTGCAGCTGTAGCGCTCGCCCTCGGCGGTGGGGCAGGGCTCCGAGGTGACCTCGAAGCGCAGCAACTGCCAGCCTCGCAGCGCCGAGGCGAGCTTGGAGGCGGTGCCGGCCTGGCCCTTCCAGGAGAACTCCGAGCGCCAGGTGCCGGGGGCGGCGGGCTGTCGGATCCAGTCCAGGCTGACGCGCACGCCGAGCACCCCCGCAACGGCCCACTCGACGTGTGGGCACAACGCACGCGGCGCGGAGTGCACGTACAGGACTCCACGTGTCGTCACCGGAACCTCCGGGCAGAGCGGGACAGGTCGGAAAGGGCCGATCAGCGGGTGGCCGGGAGGACCACGTTGAGGCCGAGGCTACCGTGTGGTGGGGGAAGGAGTGTGACGTACCGTCCGTCCCGGTACCCGGAAACTTCCGCGATTCACCCGGCAGGACGACAACCCAGGGGATGCCGGCCCCGGATCGTGTGAGCCGTTCCATATGCGCCGTTCCGCCTGAGCCGTTCCGTTGGGGCGGGCAACCGGGCGACCGGGCAGGCGGGAACTCTCGTGCGTTGTTATGCATGGGGGACGGTGACGACGATGCGCGGGGAGGCTGCGGGATGGACCAGGGGACACGGTGGCAGGGGCCGAAGCGGGGCAGCCGTTCGCGATCCGTGCTCGCCTCCGTGGCGGTCGCCGCCGTACTGGGGGCCGCCGGCTGCGACACCGTCGGCGGTGACGAGGCCGCTCCGTCCGGCCCCGGGGCGAAGAAGGCCGCGCCGGCCCCGTCGCCCCCTCCGGTCTGGGACACCAGCCCCGCCTCCGTGGCCGCCGTCGGCGATTCGATCACGACCGGTTTCGACGCGTGCGCGGTGCTGACGGACTGTCCCGAGGTGTCGTGGGCGACGGGCGGCAGCGAGCAGGTCGACAGTCTGGCGGTGCGGCTGCTGGGCCCGGCCGGGGCGGCCGAGCGGAGCTGGAACTACGCGGTCACCGGGGCGCGGATGGCGGACCTGCCCGGCCAGATGGCTCGAGCGGTGGGCCGGAGGCCGGAGTTGGTGGCGGTGATGGCCGGGGCGAACGACGCCTGCCGGGCCACGACGTCGGCGATGACGCCGGTGGCCGACTTCCGCGCGGACTTCGAGGAAGCGATACGCACCCTGCGCAAGGCACTGCCCAAGGCCCAGGTGTATGTGGCGAGCGTGCCGGATCTGAAGCAGCTGTGGTCGCAGGGGCGGACCAGCGCGATGGGCAAGCAGGTGTGGAAGCTCGGCATCTGCCCGTCGATGCTGAACGATCCCGATGCCCTGGACGCGGCGGCGAACGAGCGGCGCGAGACGGTGCGGAGCCGGGTGGAGGACTACAACAAGGCGCTGGAGGAGGTCTGCGCCGAGGACGACCGGTGCCGCTCCGACGGCGGCGCGGTGTACGAGTACAGGTTCGGCACCGCGCAGTTGAGCCGCTGGGACTGGTTCCACCCCAGCGTCGACGGTCAGGCCCGGCTGGCGGAGATCGCCTATCGTACGGTCACGGCGGCGAAGCCGTGACCTATCGTTTCGCACATGAACGAACTCTTCGGCACACTTTCCGACGGCACCCCGGTGCACCGCTGGACCCTGGAGCGGGCCGGCGTACGCGTACGGGTGCTGTCGTACGGCGGGATCGTGCAGGCCGTCGAGGTGCCGGACCGGGAGGGGCGGTCCGGGAACGTGGTGCTGGGCTTCTCCGGCCTGGAGGGCTATCTCGCCCATCCGGGGCCGTACTTGGGCGCCCTGGTCGGGCGGTACGCCAACCGCATCGCGGGCGCCCGCTTCCCGCTGGACGGCCGGGTCCACACGCTCGCCCCGAACAACGGGCCGAACTCGCTGCACGGCGGTGAACGGGGCTTCGACAAGCGCGTGTGGGACGTGACGCCGGTTCCGCACGGTCTGCGCCTCACTCTGGTCTCCGCGGACGGCGAGGAGGGCTTCCCGGGCCGCCTGGAGATGTCGGTGACGTACACCCTGGACGAGCGGGGCGCGCTGGGCATCGGGTACGAGGCGGTGACGGACGCGCCGACGGTGGTGAACCCGACGAACCACTCGTACTGGAACCTGGCCGGCACCAGGTCCGACGCAGACCCCGGGTCCGGGTCCGACGCCGGCTCCGGCTCCGACCCCGGCTTCGGCAGTGCGGCCGGGCACGAACTGCGGCTCGCCGCCTCCCGCTTCACCCCCGTCGACGCGGATCTGATCCCGGCCGGCGGCCACCAGGACGTGACCGGCACCCGCTTCGACTTCCGTGAGGCGCGCAGGACCGGCACCGGGTACGACCACAATCTCGTGCTCGACAAGGGCGTGACGCCGACGCCGGTGGAGGTCGCCGAGCTGTACGACCCGGCGTCCGGGCGGATGCTCACGGTGGCGACCACCGAACCCGGGATGCAGGTCTACACCGCCGACCACATCGGGGAGCCCTTCGTGCCCGGCGCCGGCATCGCGCTGGAGGCGCAGCACTTCCCCGACTCCCCGAACCGGCCCGACTTCCCGAGCACGGTCCTGCGGCCGGGCGGGACGTTCCGCTCGGAGACGGTGTACGGCTTCGCGGTGCGGTAGGGCCTGTCCGGGGCGACGCACATGAGCCCCGGTCCGGGGTCAGGGTCCCGGACCGGGGCTGCTCATGCAGAGGAATACCCCGACCAACAGGAGCTACCCCGATTCAGACGTTAATCGTCGCGGTGATCCCGCGGTCCGTGATCGAGCACTCGATCGGGAGTTCGTACGAATCCTTCACAAAGGACCACGATGTGGTCACCTCGTCCCACTCTCAGTGCCCGTCCCGACGGATCGACGGAGACGGCTGCGACGGAGACGGCTGCGACGGAGACGGCTGCGACGGCGCCACGGGCGCCGTGGCGCCGTCGTCGTCCCTGGTCTCCTCGCCGAGCAGGTCCCGCGCCATGAGGGTGGCGCCGGCGACCGCGCCCGGCATCAGGAACACGGCGACGAACGGGACGAGGAACGCCAGCCCCAGCGGCGTGCCGAAGCCCCAGACGAGGGTCTTGCGGCCCCTCAGCAGGGCCAGCCGCGCCCGCAGCTCGACCCCGCGCCGCTGCAGGGCCACCGCCGCCAGCTCCTCCGTGAGGAAGAACCCGGTGACCATGAACCCGATCACCGGTACGACGGTCTGCCCGACGAACGGGACGAACCCGAGCGCGAAGAGCAGCACCGCCCAGAGCAGGGCCCGTACGACGATACGGAGGCTGTCCCGGCCGGAGATCCACAGCTCCCGCCACAGCGGCAGATCGGACTCGGGGGCGGTGCCGTCGGGCGAGACGTCCCGGTCGACCTTCTCGGAGAGGCTCTCGTAGAAGGGCTGGCCGATGAGCAGGGTCACCGCGGTGAAGGTGATGACGGAGAGCAGCAGGCCGAGCGCGAAGAGGAGGACGGTGAGCAGTCCGCGGAACAGACCGAGCCAGGGACTGGACCAGTCGTCCGCGAACGGTGTCGCCCAGCCGACGAAGTCCGGTCCCCACAGGGCCAGCGCGACCAGCGCCGCCGCGTAGAGCACCAGCGTGATCAGCCCCGGCAGCAGGCCGAAGCCGTACTGCTTACCGTGCCGGGCGACCCATCGCTGACCCTTCAGGAGATACCGGAAACCCACCCCAAGATCGCGCATGGGGGAACTATAGGGGCCCGTCGTCGGCGTGTCGTCGGCCGGTGGTCCGGTCATCGGCCGGACATCACCTTCGGGACCGGCGTTGAGCCGAAAGGGTTTCCCGCGTACGGCCGGTAGGCGGTCGGCCTCTGGTCCGGCACCGAGCCCGACGCGCCGTACGGCGTCCACTCGTGCACCAAGGGCGCGGCGTTCCTGGTCGTGGCCGTCCTCGTGCAGGACGGCACCCTGGAGCTGAACCGCGAAGTCACCCACTCCTGGCCGGAGGTCGCGGCCGAGGGCGAGGGTGACGCCGTGCCGTCCTCCTGGCGGCGCGGTCCCGGCGCGCGCCGGGCGTCGGGCGTCGTGCGGCGCTGAGGATGTGAGCGGGCCGCGAGCCGGCACGCGGCGGAGGGACGGCTGGTGTCGCCGTCCCTCCGTCCCGCGGCGGGGCTTGCCGTCCGGCGTCAGAGCTTGACGATCATCTTTCCGATGTTGTCGCCGCGCAGGACGCCCAGGAACGCCTCGAGGTTGTTCTCGATGCCCTCGACGACGGTCTCCCGGTACTTGAGCTCGCCCGAGGCGATCCAGGCGCCGGCCTCCCGCACGAACTCCGGCCGCAGGTCGTTGTGGTCGCTCACCAGGAAGCCCTCGATGCGGCCCCGGGTCTGGATGAGACGGGCGAGGTTGCGCGGGCCCGGCGCCGGCTCCGTGTCGTTGTAGACGGAGATCATCCCGCACACGGCGATCCGTCCGCCCCGGTTCAGCGAACCGATGGCGGCCTCCAGGTGGTCCCCGCCGACGTTGTCGAAGTAGACGTCGATGCCGTCCGGCGCGGCTTCGCGCAGTTGCCGGCTCACCGGGCCGTTCTTGTAGTTGAACGCGGCGTCGAATCCGTACTCCTCGACGAGCAGGGCGACCTTCTCGTCGGATCCGGCGGAGCCGATCACCCGCGAGGCCCCCTTGAGCTTCGCGAGCTGCCCCACCTGGCTGCCGACGGCACCGGCCGCGCCGGACACGAAGACGGTGTCGCCCTCCTTGAGGGCGGCGACGCGCAGCAGTCCCACGTACGCGGTGAACCCCGGCATGCCCAACACACCCAGGTAGGCGGAGAGCGGCGCGGCCCCGGCGTCCACCTTGACGGCGCCCTTCGCGTCCACCAGCGCGTACTCGCGCCAGCCGAGGCCGTGCAGCACGTGGTCACCGACGGCCAGTCCTTCCGCGCGGGAGGCGACGACCTCGCCGACGGCACCGCCCTGCATGGCCTCGCCCACCGCGTACGGCGCCACATAGGACTTGGCGTCACTCATCCTGCCGCGCATATAGGGATCGACGGAGAGGTACATGTTCCGCACCAGTACCTGGCCCTCCCCCGGCGTGGGGATCTCTGCCTCGACCAGGGCGAAGTCCTCGGGCTTCGGCCAGCCTACGGGCCGGCTGGCCAGGTGCCATGCGCGGCCGGTGGTGGGGAGCGTGGGGGTGTCGGACATGGGGGTGGGGCCTCTCCTCGAAGTGTTTCACCAACTGAAACAACCATGCCGTTGAATATTTCAGGATGTCAAGCATGTGGGTACCCTGGAGCACATGGCTGTCACACCCCGTCCCCCCAGCCGCCCCGACGACCTGACCCTGGAGGTCGTCGACCTCATCGGCTCGGTGGTGGCCCGCTACCACGAGGAGTACGAGGAGGCGGCGGCCGGCCACGAACTCACCGGCGCGCAGGCCCGGCTCCTGAGCCTGCTCTGCCTGGAGCCCCTGCCGATGAGGAAGCTCGCCCACCGCCTGAAGTGCGAGCCGTCGAACGTCACCGGCATCGTCGACCGCCTGGAGTCCCGCGGTCTGGCCGAGCGCCGCCCGGACCCGGCGGACCGCCGTGTGAAGGTGGCGGCGGCCACGAAGGAGGGCCGCAGGGTGGCCCGCAGCCTGCGCGAGTCACTGCGCTTCGCCCGCGAACCACTGGCCGCCCTCACGGACGAGGAGCGCCGCTCCCTGCGCGACACCCTGCGGACGATGCTGGACGCCTAGGGCCTGTCCGGCGGATCAAGTCGGAGGTGACTGGCGGTATCTGTCCGGCTGGGTCGAGCGGGGGCTGGTGCGTGCGGCTGCAAGGCGAAGGAGGGCGTCGACGCGATGGGGGTCCCCCCTGCTCATGGGGGTCCCCCCGCTCGAGCGAAGCCGAGAGTGGGGGAAGAGCCGAGAGTGGGGGGAGTCGGCAACCGACGACAACGCCGCTGGGGGCGCCCCCTGCTCGAAGAGCTGGGGGGAATGCGTGCCGGCCCCCGTGTCTTCGGCATGATCCGCCGGACAGGTCCTAAGGGGCGACGCCCCAAGGCCGGGAGTGAGCGGCCGTCAGGTGCACCACCACAGGAAGCGGTTGCAGGTCTCCGAGGGTTCCGGCTCAGGTTCCGGTTCTGGCTCCGGTTCCGGTGCGGGCTTGGTGGGGGCCGGGTCCGGGTCGTCCGGGGCGTCCGGCTGGGCCGGGGGCTCCTGCGGCCGGCCCGTCGCCGGGTCGGCCGGGGAGGTGTCCGCGGGCGCCGACGAGGTCGCCTCGTCGGGCTCGTCCTCCGCCTCCGCCGATTCCTCGTCCGTCGGCGACTGCGAGACCGACGGCGAGCCGGACGCCCCCGGGGAGGGGGACGTCACGGACGCGTCCCCGCCCACGCCCGGGGCGCCGCTCGACTGCGGCGCCGGCTCGGTCCCGACCGGCCCGCCGGCCGGCGTCTCGTCCCTGGCCGCCGTCGGCTCGGACTTCGCCCCGGGCGCGTCCAGCCCCAGCTCCGCGAGGCTCAACGCGCCTGCGGCCAGGACGAACCCCGCCACGACCAGCAACGAACGCCGCCGTCGCCTGCGGTGCGCCGCGGCCTTGCGGTCCCGGCGGCTCGTACCCGCCCCTGGGTCTTCGTCCGCGGGCGGGGTGGCCTCGTCCTCGGAGTCTGCGGGCGATGCGGTCGCGAGGTTCTCGTCCTGCCGCTTCCCGGGCCCGGCGGCCCCACCGGCCTCGGCCGGTCCCGGGTCCGGCTCGTGTCCGCGGTCCGGCCGAGGTTCGGATTCCGGCTCAGGCTCCGGCTCCGGCCCCGGTGGGTCGTTCTCGTACGCCGTCCGGGGGGTGTCGGAAGCCTCCGGGTGGGCCGGGAGGATCTCGGCAGGGGTGCCACACCCCGGGCAGGCGAGGGCGCCGTTGAGGTGCCTTCGGCACGGGTAGCAGTAGTCCATGACGCGTGAAGGCTAAGTTCCGCTCACGTCCGGTTCCTAGAGCAAACCGTGAAGGTTTGGTAGGGACACTTGCTCATAGGTTTCGAAACTGTCGAAACCGTTGTGCGCGCGACCCATTGACACCCCCACCACCCCGTCCTTACTGTCACGCCAGCATTTCGAACGTGTGACGAAATATCGAACACGTCGCACCGCATCACCGAACGGTCACAGGGTCCACCAACGCAGCGAGGGGCAACTGCCGTGCGTATCACCGGTATCAGCACACACGTGGTCGGGACGCCGTGGCGCAACCTGACGTACGTCCAGGTGCACACCGACGAGGGGGTCACGGGAGTCGGCGAGACCCGGATGCTGGGGCACACCGACGCCCTTCTGGGTTATCTGAAGGAAGCCGAGGTCAACCACATTCTCGGCTCGGACCCGTTCGCTGTCGAGGACCTGGTCCGCCGGATGAAGTACGGCGACTTCGGCCGGGCCGGCGAGATCGTGATGTCCGGTATCGCCGTCGTCGAGATGGCCTGCTGGGACATCAAGGGCAAGGCCCTCGGCGTCCCCGTCTGGCAGTTGCTCGGCGGCAGGGTGACCGACAAGGTCAAGGCGTACGCCAACGGCTGGTACACCACGGAGCGCACCCCGGAGGCGTACCACAAGGCCGCGCAGGCGGTGGTGGAGCGCGGCTACCGGGCCCTGAAGATCGACCCGTTCGGCACCGGGCACTTCGAACTCGACCGCAAGGAGACCCTGTACGCCGTCTCCCTGATCGAGGCGGTCCGTGACGCGATCGGTCCCGAGGCCGAGTTGATGCTGGAGATGCACGGCCGTTTCTCCCCCGCCACCGCCGTCCGCCTCGCGAGGGAGCTGGCGCCGTTCGACCCGGCCTGGCTGGAGGAGCCGGTTCCGCCGGAGAACCTCAAGGCGCTGGAGAAGGTCGCCGCCAAGGTCGACATCCCTCTCGCCACCGGTGAACGCGTCCACGACCGCATCGAGTTCCGTGAGCTGTTCGAGAGCCAGGCCGTCGACATCCTGCAGCCGGACGTGGGCCACATCGGCGGTATCTGGGAGACGCGCAAGCTCGCCGCGACCGCCGAGACCCACTACATGCTGGTCGCGCCGCACAACGTCGGCGGCCCGGTGCTCACCGCCGCGTCCCTCCAGGTCGGCTTCACCTCACCGAACTTCAAGATCCTGGAGCACTTCAACGACTTCGCCGACGCGGAGATCAAGAAGGTCGTCAAGGGCGCCCCGCAGGTGAACCCGGAGGACGGCTGCTTCCACCTCTCCGACGCCCCCGGCCTCGGCGTGGAGCTGGACGTCGACGCGGCGGCCGAGTTCCCGCAGCAGCAGGCCCGGTTCGACCTGTGGGCCGAGGGCTGGGAGCAGCGCAAGCCCAAGTCCGGCTCCAAGGGAACGAAGTGACCGGGCGAGCGGGCGGCCCCGAGCCCGGCTCCGCGGGCGGCTCCACGGGCGGCTCCACGGGCGGCTCCACGGGCGCGCCCTCCGTAGCCGTCGTCGTCGACGGCCCCGGCGCGCACCGCCTCGTCGCGCACGAGCCGCGCGATCCCGGCCCCGGCGAGGCGCTGGTCCGGGTGCACGCGACCGGCATCTGCGGCAGTGACCGCGAGGTGTACCAGGGCAACCGCCCCGAGGGGTACGTGCGGTACCCGCTCACACCGGGCCACGAGTGGTCCGGAACCGTGGCGCGGGTGGGTGCGGGCGTGCCCGCGTCACTCACCGGCCGCAAGGTCGTCGGAGAGGGCTTCAGGAACTGCCAGGTGTGCGACCGCTGTCACGCCGGCGAGACGACGCTGTGCTCGGCGGGTTACGAGGAGACCGGGTTCACCCGGCCGGGGGCGATGGCCGCCACGCTGACCCTCCCGGCCCGCCTGTTGCACGTCCTGCCGGACGACGCCGACCTCACCGCGGCGGCGCTGCTGGAGCCGGCGGCCTGTGTCGCCGCCGCCGCGCTCAGGGCGAACGCCGTGCCCGGCGAGCGGGTCGCCGTGGTCGGTACGGGGACCCTCGGCATGTTCGCGGTGCAGTTCCTGCGCGCGAACTCCCCGGCCGAACTGCTCGTCGTCGGTACCCGCGGCGACCGTGAGGCGCTGTCCCGGCGGTACGGCGCCACCGGCTTTCGCACCAAGGACCAGCCGCTCCCGGACGACTTCGACGTGGTGATCGAGACCGCCGGGTCCGCCGACGCGGCCCGCACGGCCGCCGCGCTGCTGAGGCGCGGCGGGCGGCTCGTCCTGACGGGCATCCCGGCGCCGGGCGCTGACGGTCTCGACCCGACGGACCTGGTCGTACGGCAGCTGGAGGTGCACACCGTCTTCGGGGCGCCGCCGGACGCCTGGGCGCACACGGTGCGGGTGTTCGCCGCCGGGCTGCTCGATCCGCTGCCGCTGGTCACGCACGAGCTGCCGCTGGCCGGGTTCTCGGAGGCCATCGAGCTGGTGGGGTCCGGGGACCCGAAGGTGGGCAAGGTCCTGTTGCGTCCCTAGGGCGCCCGGTCGTACGCCGGGGCGGGCACCCTGATCCGTCCCGTACCGGCGTACCCGCCCTTCTCCCCCGCCGCCCGCCTCCCCTGCCACCCCGTCTCCCCTGCCACCCCGCTCCCCCGCCGCCCGTCTCCTCCCGTCGACCGCGCCCTCCCTCGGGCCTCGAACCTCGTCCGACATGCCGAACAAAAGGACATCTTGTGACCGACGCTTCCGCCAAGGCAGCCCGCAGGCCCGGTGAGCAGGCGCTCACCGTGCTCGGCCTGGGCGCTCCCGCCCCCGACCCCGCCGACGCCTCGCCGCACTCCTTCCCCGGCGGTGGCCGCTGGCGCACCGAGGTTCCTTCCTGTGAGGGGCCCGAGGCGCTGGCGGTGGTCCTGAAGGATGCCTCCCGGCTGGACGTGCCGATCCACCGGATCAGTCAGGGCAGCGGTGTCTGGATGCTGACCGACGCCGAGATCACCGAGATGGTCGAGTCCACCGCCGAACGGGACATCGAGCTCTGCCTGTTCACCGGCCCGCGGGGCACCTGGGACATCGGCGGCTCCACCCGTACCGACTCGCGCGGCGCCGGACCGCGCGCCCGGGGCCACGACGCGGTCGCCGGCTGCGTCGAAGACGCCGTACGGGCGACGGAGTTGGGCGTCAAGTGCCTGCTCGTCGCCGACGAGGGGGTGCTGTGGACGCTGCACCGGGCGCGGGCGGCCGGGATCATTCCGCAGGACACCACACTGAAGGTCTCGGCCCTCATCGGACCGGTCAACCCGGCCTCGTACGCGGTGTACGAGCAGCTCGGCGCCGACTCGATCAACGTGCCGAGCGACCTGACGCTTGATCATCTCACCGAGATCAGAAGGGTTTCGGCCACCCCGATGGACATGTACATCGAGGCCCCCGACGACCTCGGCGGCTATGTCCGGATGTACGAGGTCGCCGAACTGATCCGGCGCGGGGCGCCGTTGTACCTGAAGTTCGGTCTGTCCAAGGCGCCCGGGATCTATCCGTACGGGCACCATATGCGGGACGTCACTCTCGCCAGTGCCAAGGAGCGGGTGCGGCGCGGACGGCTCGCCCTGGACCTGCTCGCCCGCCACGGCGCGGACGGCGACATGGCTCCGCTCGGTTCACGGCTGCCCGGTGATCTGCGCAGGTTCGGCATCTCGTCATAACGTTCCGGAAAATCGGCTTCACAGAAGCCGACACAGCCGCGCACAATCCCACACACCCGTTCTCGGGTTTGCCCGGTACCTTCTCCTCACCGCACCGCCCCGCATCGCACCTTCATCGCCAAATCCCTTGGCCCGAAGGCGACTTCACACTTCCGGACCACCCTGCACACACATCAAGGATGATGATCATGCGTAACCGCAGAGCCGCCATCGCCGCAGCAGCCACCGCCGTCTCCCTCGCCCTCACCCTGTCCGCCTGCGGCCAGAGCGGCGAGGGCGGGAGCGAGGAGGACAAGGGAGACTCCAAGGGAGCGACCATCGGCATCGCGATGCCGACCAAGTCCTCCGAGCGCTGGATCGCCGACGGCGACAACGTCGTGAAGAACCTGGAGTCCAAGGGCTACAAGACCAAGCTGGTCTTCGGCGAGGACGACCCGGACCAGCAGGTCGCCCAGGTCGAGAACCTGATCACGCAGGACGTCAAGGCGCTGATCGTCGCGGCGATCGACAACAAGTCGCTGAACAACGTCCTGCAGCAGGCCAAGGACGCCGACATCCCGGTGATCTCCTACGACCGCCTGATCCTCGGCACGGAGAACGTCGGCTACTACGCCTCGTTCGACAACGAGAAGGTGGGCGAGCTCCAGGGCGACTACATCGTCGACAAGCTCGGCCTGAAGGACGGCAGCGAGAAGGGCCCCTTCAACATCGAGCTGTTCGCCGGCTCCAACGACGACAACAACACCCGCTACTTCTTCCAGGGCGCGCTGAACGTCCTGCAGCCGTACATCGACAAGAAGCAGCTCGTCGTCGGGTCCGGCCAGACCGAGCTGAACCAGGTCACCACCCTGCGCTGGGACGGCGGCACCGCCCAGAAGCGCATGGACGACATCCTGACCTCGTCCTACAAGAGCGGGCGGGTCGACGCGGTCCTCTCCCCGTACGACGGCATCTCCATCGGCATCCTGTCGGCGCTGAAGTCGGACGACTACGGCTCCAAGAACAAGCCGCTGCCGATCGTCACCGGCCAGGACGCCGAGGTCGCCTCGGTGAAGTCGATCATCGCCGACCAGCAGTCCATGACGGTCTACAAGGACACCCGTGAGCTCGCCAGGGTCGCCACGAACATGGTCGACGCGCTCCTGAACGACAAGGAGCCCGAGGTCAACGACACCAAGACCTACGACAACGGGGCGAAGGTCGTGCCGGCCTACCTGCTGGAGCCGGTCGCCGTGGACAAGGCCAACTACCAGAAGACCGTCGTCGACTCCGGCTACATCAAGGAGAGCGACCTCAAGTAAACGACCTCGACCCACCGCCGTAACCAACGGATTGGAAGGCACGACCATGGCGGGACCCGTCCTGGAAATGCGCTCGATCGTCAAGACCTTTCCCGGCGTCAAGGCGCTGTCGGACGTCACTCTGACCGTCCGGCAGGGCGAGGTCCACGCCATCTGCGGCGAGAACGGCGCCGGCAAGTCGACCCTCATGAAGGTCCTCTCCGGCGTCCACCCGCACGGCACCTACGAGGGGGAGGTCCTCTTCGAGGAGGGCCTCTGCCGGTTCAAGGACATCAGGGCCAGCGAGCAGCAGGGCATCGTCATCATCCACCAGGAGCTCGCCCTGGTGCCGTACCTCTCCCTCGCGGAGAACATCTTCCTCGGCAACGAGCACGCCCGGCGCGGCTTCGTCGACTGGCACGAGACGCTGCGGCACGCGACCGAGCTGCTGCGCCGGGTGGGGCTCGACGACCATCCGGAGACCCGGGTCGCCGACATCGGCGTGGGCAAGCAGCAACTGGTGGAGATCGCCAAGGCGTTGTCGAAGAGGGTGAAGCTGCTCATCCTCGACGAGCCGACCTCGGCGCTCAACGACGAGGACAGCGGCAAGCTGCTCGACCTGATCCTCCAGCTGAAGGAACAGGGCATCACCTCGATCATCATCTCCCACAAGCTGAACGAGATCCGCGCGGTCGCCGACTCGGTGACGATCCTGCGGGACGGGCGGACCATCGAGACGCTCGACGTGAAGGCCGCGGAGACCACCGAGGACCGGATCATCAGCGGGATGGTCGGCCGCGACCTCGAGCACCGCTTCCCGGAGCGGACCCCGCACCAGCCCGAGGAGGGCACGGCCCCGGCCCTCGAGGTGCGCAACTGGACCGTGCACCACCCGATCGACCAGCAGCGCAAGGTCGTCGACGACGTGTCGCTGCAGGTCCGGCGCGGCGAGATCGTCGGCATCGCCGGCCTGATGGGCGCCGGCCGCACCGAGCTGGCGATGAGCCTGTTCGGCCGCACCTACGGCCGGTACGCGGGCGGCACCGTCCTGCGGGACGGCCGGGAGATCCGTACCAGGACCGTCCCCGAGGCGGTGCGGCACGGCATCGCGTACGTCACCGAGGACCGCAAGCACTACGGCCTGAACCTCATCGACACCATCAACCGCAACATCTCGCTCAGCGCGCTGGGCAAGGTCGCCAGGCGGGGGATCGTGGACGAGCACGAGGAACGCCGGGTCGCCGAGGGCTTCCGCACGTCCATGAACATCAAGGCGCCCACGGTCTTCGAGCCGGTGGGCAAGCTGTCCGGCGGCAACCAGCAGAAGGTCGTCCTCAGCAAGTGGATCTTCGCGGGTCCCGAGGTGCTGATCCTGGACGAGCCGACGCGCGGCATCGACGTCGGCGCCAAGTACGAGATCTACAAGGTCATCGACCGACTGGCCGCCGAGGGCAAGGCGGTCGTCTTCATCTCCTCCGAGCTGCCCGAGCTGCTCGGCATGTGCGACCGCATCTACACGATGGCCGCGGGGCGGCTGACCGGGGAGTTCTCGCGGGCCGAGGCGTCCCAGGAATCGCTGATGCGTCAGATGACGAAGGACAAGAAGGACAAAGAGGTAACCCGATGAGCACGGATGTCACCGACAAGACCCCGGCCGCCGCGCCGCCGGGCAGGAACGGGGCGGGCAGCGGTGACGGCCTGCTCCAGCTGATGCTGGACGGTATGCGCCGCAACATGCGCCAGTACGGCATGCTGATCGCCCTGGGCCTGATCGTGGTGCTGTTCGCGGTGTGGACCGAGGGCGACCTGCTGCTGCCGCGCAACGTGTCCAACCTGGTGGTGCAGAACAGCTACATCCTGATCCTGGCGATCGGCATGATGCTGGTCATCATCGCCGGCCACATCGACCTGTCGGTCGGGTCGCTGACGGCGTTCGTCGGCTCGATGGCCGCCGTGTTCATGGTCCGCAACGACCTGCCCTGGCCCGTCGCGGTGCTGCTGTGCCTGGCCGTGGGCGCGATCGCGGGCGCGGTGCAGGGGTGGTTCATCGCGTACGGCGGGCTGCCGTCGTTCATCGTGACCCTGGCGGGCATGCTCACCTTCCGCGGTCTGACCGAGATCTTCCTCGACGGCCAGACCCTCGGCCCGTTCCCGAAGGGGCTGCAGACGACCGCCAACGGCTTCCTTCCGGAGGTCGGCCCGGACACGAACTACCACAACCTCACCCTGTTGCTCGGCGTCGGGCTGATAGCCCTCGTGGTGCTCCAGGAGGTCCGCGACCGGCGCCGTCAGCAGGGGTTCGCGCTCGACGTCCTGCCCGCCAAGCTGTTCCTGCTGAAGCTGGTGGCGCTGACCGCCGCCATCCTCACCGTCACGCTGCTGCTGGCCAGCTACAAGGGCGCCCCGATCGTGCTGCTGATCCTCGGCGCGCTGCTCGTCGGCTTCGGCTACGTGATGCGCAACGCCGTCATCGGCCGCCACATCTACGCCATCGGCGGCAACCTGCCCGCGGCCAAGCTGTCGGGCGTGCGGGACAAGAAGGTCACCTTCCTGGTCTTCCTGAACATGGGCATGCTCGCGGCCCTGGCGGGTCTGGTCTTCGCCGCCCGCTTCAGCGTGGCCTCGCCCAAGGCCGGCCTCAACTTCGAACTCGAGGCGATCGCGGCCGCGTTCATCGGCGGCGCGTCGATGAGCGGCGGTGTCGGCACCGTGCTCGGCGCGGTCATCGGCGGTCTGGTCCTGGGCGTGCTGAACAACGGCATGAACCTCGTCGGCGTCGGCACCGACTGGCAGCAGGTCATCAAGGGCCTGGTGCTCCTGGCGGCGGTCGGCTTCGACGTGTGGAACAAACGCAAGGTCGGTTCTTGACGTGCTCCCCGCCCTGAAGGGCGGGGATTCCGGCCTGGGTCGGCTGACCCTTCCGGGGGCTTCCCGCTTCGACGCGCCGTGCCGGGCCTTTCACGCAACGTCACCGGTAAACTGCGCCCGGGGGTTCACGTCGTCACACTTTTTTCACACCGGTTGAACAGCGCCACACCCCCCTCCGTATGTACGAGTGGCCCGTGCTCCCCCGCGCGGGCCACCCACGCATGACGGGCCCGCTACGTCCCCGGCGGGCCCGCCGTACACGGAGGTTCCATGGCCGACAACGTCACCTCGTTGTTCCGCAGCACCGCGGCACACAGCCCCTCCATGGCTGCGCTGGCGCGGGAGAGCGACGGGGCCGGCCCGGTCGACTTCTGTATTCCGTGCAACCCGTACTTCCCCACCCCCGCCATGTTCGAGGACATGGCCACGCGGCTTCGCGAGATCATCACGTACTACCCGAGCAGCGCCGACACCATCACGGCCGAGCTGTGCAGCCTGCTCCGACTCCCGCCGCAGTGCGTGGCGATGGGCAACGGATCGACGGAACTCATCACCTGGATCGACCACTTGCTGGTCCGTGAGTCCCTCGCCGTCCCCGTTCCCACCTTCGGCCGCTGGACCGACCAGCCCATGGAGACCGGCAAGCGGGTCGACATGTTCCCGCTCCAGGAGTCCAGCGGCTTCGCCCTCGACCTCGCCCAGTACGCCGAGTTCATCCGCGCGCGGGGCACCAAGGTCGCGGTGATCTGCAACCCCAACAACCCCGACGGCGGCTTCCTGCACAAGCACGCGGTCGTGCAGTTCATGGACGCGATGGCCGACCTCGACCTGGTGGTGATCGACGAGTCGTTCCTGGAGTTCGCCGACGCCGAGGTGGAGCCGTCGGTGGTGCAGGAGGCGATGCTGCGCCCCAACGTCATCGTCCTGCGCAGCCTCGGCAAGAACTTCGGGCTGCACGGCATCCGGTTCGGCTACCTCGTCGCCAACCCCGCGCTCGCCGGCCGCGTCCGCTCGATGCTGCCGAAGTGGAACCTCAACTCCTTCGCCGAGCACGTGGTGTTCATGCTGAAGGAGCACGGCACCGAGTACCAGCAGAGCCTCCACCAGGTGCGCCGCGACCGGATGGACATGTCCGGCCAGCTCTCCTCACTGCCCGGACTGACGGTCTACCCGTCCCAGGGCAACTTCCTCTTCGTGCGCCTCCCCGTGGGCGCCGAAGGCACCGTGGTCCGGGACCGGATGCTCACCGAGCACCGGCTCCTGGTCCGCGAGTGCGGCAACAAGATCGGCTCGTCCAGCCGCTTCCTGCGTCTCGTGGTACGTCCGCAGGTGGACGTACGTCGCCTGGTGTCCGGCCTGGAACAGGTGCTCTACGGGACCTCCAGGAGGGGAGCCGCCGTGCCCGAGCAGGCCACAGGGACCGGCTACAGCTCGGGCACGGCGGCGATAGACCGGCTGGTCAGCGAGACCAACGGGGCCGGTACCCAGGGCCTCGCCGCCCAGGCCATCGGCGCCGGTACGGGGGCGCCGTGTCTCCCCGCCGCTCCGGCCGCCGGCATCGGCATGCCGCTCCCCGCCGCCCCGTCCCCGGTTCCGGTGGGCGCGGGCGGCGGGATGCCCATGCCGGCGGCAGCCTCGTCGGGGCCGCAGCAGATGCCCCAGCAGGCACCACAGCCCCTGCAGTCCCCGCCCATGCAGTCCCCGCCGGTGCCGCAGCAGCCGGTTCCCCAGCAGGTACCTCAGCCGATGATTCCCCAGCAAGTGCCTCAGCAGATGCCACAGCACCCCCTGGCGGCTCCGGCTCAGGTACCCGCGCCCGCGCCGATGCCCGCCGCGGCGTCGTACCCGTCCCCGCAGATGCCCGCCGGCCCCACGCCGCCCGGTGTCCCCGCCCGCGGCGGCCTGACGGCGGCGCAGGTCAGAGGCACCGACGGCCTGTCCCAGGCCCCGGCGGCCGGCTGGTCCGGAGCGCAGAGCTGGCCGGAGGCGGCGGGCATGGGTCAGCTGAGCTGACAGAGCCCCCCACGGGATCCCACCGGGCGTGTCGGGGTGCCGCCCACCCCGACACGCCCGGGGTTCCGGGTCGCTCAGACCGGGTTGAGCCGCCACTGCTGGCAGGCGTTGTTCAGCCAGGTCCACTGCCGTACGTCGGCGGAGTCCGCGGTGGAGCAGTCGGCGACGTCGGCGACCTTGCCGGTGGCCTGGTTGACGATCGGGACGTGGCCGCTGTCGGTGGCGACGAACCGGAACCGCTGGCAGGTGTTGTTCAGCCACGACCACTGGCGCAGGTCGGCCCCGTCCGCGGTGGAGCAGTTCTCGGTGTCCAGCGCCTTGCCACTGGTGACGTTGACCAGCCGGTGCGTGTCGTCACCGAGATCCTCCAGCCGCCAGCGCTGGTTGGCGCGGCCGTTGCAGGCGTACTGCTGCACATTGGCCCCGTCGGCGGTCGAACTTCCGGATACATCAAGGCACTTGCCGCTGTTGCGGTTGGTGAGGGTGTAGGTGGCGGCGACGGCCGACGGCTCGCCCGAGGGCCCGGTCTGGCTCGCCCCGAGCCGTACGGGCGTACCGAGGTTCGGTGAGCCGTCGGAGTTCCAGGTGAACTTCTGGGCCCGTGCGGTGCGCCCGTTGTCGCATCCGTCGGAGGTGGAGTCGTTGGCGTGGCAGAGCCCTCCGGCGCTCCGCGCCTCCGGGCCAAGGATGGCCTTCACCCCCGCCCTGAAGGGCGGAGCACTGGCCAAGATCAGAGGTAGACCCGTACCGAGGAGGGCTCGGCCGGCAGAGGACGGGACCAGACCACGGTCAAAACGATCCCGCCCGCCAGATGCAGCCGCCCGTCCCTGAGGCGGAAACCGCGCCGCGTGTAGTTCAGCGACGGGTCACTCCCGCGCCGCTTCTTGTGCCGGGGCATCCCGGCCCGCCGCTTCAGTGGCAGCCGGTTCCTGATGTCCTTGAGCGCTTTGCTGCGGGAGGCGGCGAAGTCGCGGATGGTCTGCTGCTGCGGCACCGAGGCGCCCCCGGCCAGCCACGGCGTCACCGCACGCGCCCGCGTCAGCATCCCATCCAGCCGGGCCGGACCGCACAGCTCCCCCTCCGCATGAGCCTTCCTCGCGCGGGCCACGCACTCGTTCCACAGCCACCGGCACCGCCCCCACTCCCCCTCCAGCCCCACCCGGGCAGTGGCCGACACCCGCAACCGATACGCATACCGGGCACGCCCCACGGCCTCCCCCACCTCTCCCACCACCCGCACCCCCTCCCCGTCTGTTCCGGTCAGCCGACTGTTCCGGTCAGCCGACTCCCGACCAATTGACCGTACGTACGAGTCCCGCACATCCGCACACCCCTTCCGCCGCGATCACCCCCACCAGCGAACGGGGGTACGCGTGTTCGCGTCTCTCCCGGCTCCGCCGGGCGGCTGTCGGGGCACTCCACACCCCAACGGGGGCGAGTGCGGCGACGCTCCGCGTCGCCGGGCATGGGATGCGGCTCTCCCCCCGCAAGCGGGCGGCACCCCCACCCCGGCATGAACACCAGGGCCTCCTCGCACGAGACCAGGTGACCGTCGACGGACCCGGAGTGACGGCGTACTCGCACCTCGCGGGCAAGCCGGTCGCTCCCGGCGGCCCCCGGCCGGGGTGCCTCGCCCACCGCACACACGCCGGGCTCAACGACACCGTCCGGGCATGAATGCGGGGTGGCACCGGAAATTGATCCGGTGCCACCCCGAGCAATTCAGGTACGGCGTGTTCCTCGATTTACCAGCGATACCACCGGCCTCGGCGTCCGCCCATATCGGCGGAACGCATGACGAAACCGAGCAGCCATACGGCCAGCACGATTACTGCCACGATCCACAGTGCCTTCAAAGCGAATCCGGCACCGAAAAGGACGAGGGCCAACAGGAGTACAAGAAGCAGGGGAACCATGATTATCAACCTCCGAGGGAGCAGATGCCCCGGAGTTCTCGTAGCACGTATGGTTTCTTGATGTTTCTTTTACCCCGCAGCGGGAAAACGCTCGCCCCCGCCACCGTGGCACACGCACCACCGTGGCACACGCGCCCCGCGCGTCGCACGGATGGCATCGCTCGGGATGCGCAGCCGACAGGAGTGCAGAAACTGACCGTATGGCAGAACCACGTCGCCCCGATGCCGGGAGCTCCAAGACGGCCCCCGCTCGCCGCACGGGAGCCGCGCGGGGGCCCGAGCACGCGGCCCGTACTGCCCTCCAGAGCCTGGAGGGGCTGATCGATCACCCGGCGGAGGGCGTGTCCGCCGTCCGGCGGTCCGACGACGGCTGGTGTGTGGTGGTGGATGTTCTGGAGGTTCCGCGGATCCCCGACACCACGAGCCTCCTGGCCTCCTACGAGGTGCAACTCGACCGGGCCGGTGAGCTCCTGGAGTACCGCAGGGTCCGTCGTTACCGACGGGGCGCGGCCGACGAGTGATCCGTGTTCGCTCCCTCCGCTGGAAGGATCTTCCATGACCGTGACCACCTACTCCGACGAAGTAGTGGCCTGCCCGCCTCGCGCCGGCACGTTGTACGACGTACTGGAACTGATTCTCGACCGCGGCATGGTCATCGATGTGTTCATACGGGTCTCGCTGGTCGGGATCGAGATCCTCAAGGTGGACGCGCGCATCGTCGTCGCGAGTGTGGACACCTACCTGCGGTTCGCGGAAGCGTGCAACCGCCTGGATCTCGAGCGCGATTCCGGCAGCACCACGGTTCCCGAACTGATCGGCGGCGGGGTGGCCAAGTCCGTCGGCAAGCGCAAGGTGCGCAGGGCCGCCGACACCGTGGGCGAGACCCTGCGCAAAGCGATCGGTGGCGGCGATGACGAGTCCGACGCCGAGGACGAGGACGAGGACGACGAGCAGCGGGAGCGCCCGAAGAAGCGGCGCGCTCCCGCACGCAAGAGCACCGGCCGACGACGCGACGTGGAGGCGTGACCGTGGCGACCGACGGGGTGTACGTCTACGCGATTCTGCGGGCGGGAACGGCGCTCCCGAAAGGGCTCGGCGGTGTGGGGTCCCCTCCCGCCCCGGTCCGGACGATCAGGCAGGGCCCGCTCGACGCGGTCATCAGCGACGCACCGCCCGAGCTGCGCGCGCGACGTCGTGACCTGCTGGCGCACCAGGAACTTCTGATGCGCCTGTCGGACGAAGGACCAGTGCTGCCCATGCGGTTCGGCACGGTCGCGCCGGACGAGGAGACGGTCCTCGAGCAGCTGGCCGCCGCCGGGTCCCGCCATGCCGCCACTCTGGAACAGCTGGCCGGCCGTGTCGAGATCAACGTCAAGGCGCTGCCGGCACAGAACGCGCTGGCGGCCCTCGTCGCCGAGGAGAAGAACGTACGGCGGCTTCGCGATGCCGCACGCCGGCGTCCCGGCTACGAGGCCAGTATCAGGCTGGGCGAAGCCGTCACCACCGCGCTCACCCGCAGAGCGGCAGCGGCAGGACAGCGCATGGTGCGTGAACTCACGCCCGGGGCCCGCGCCGTGTCAGCGGGTCCCACTGTCTCGGGCTGTGCGCTCAACATGTCCTTCCTCGTCGACCGCGGCGACACCGACGCCTTCCTCACCCGGGCCCGGACCTTCGCGGACGCTCATCAAGAGCATGTGGAACTCCGGCTCGCCGGCCCACTCCCCTGCTACAGCTTCGTCGCGTCCGAGGCCCGCCCCGTACCCGTGGGCGGGATGTGACATGGGACTGATCACCGGCCTGCTCACGCTGCCCATCGCGCCCGTCCGGGGCGTGATCTGGGTGGCCGAGAAACTCCACGACACCGCCGAGCGCGAGTTGCACGACCCCGCCGTGCTGCGTGCACAGCTGGCGGTGCTCAACCAGGAACTCGAGGCGGGCGACATCACTCCGGACGAGTTCGAACGAGAAGAAGAACGGTTGCTCGACCGACTGCACGCCGTGCGGGTCGGTCCGGCACACAACGATCGCGATCGAAGGTGACGTGCTGATGGAAGACCAGTCCAAAGTTGCCCTCGGGGCCGCAGTGGTCGGCGGCTATCTCCTGGGCCGGACCAGGAAAGGACGGCTGGCCATCACCGTCGCCACGTACCTGGCCGGCCGGCGGTTCGGTCTGGAGCCCCGCCAGCTCGCCGCGGAGGGGATGCGCCGGCTCGGAGAGGTTCCCCAGTTCGCCCAGCTCCAGGACCAGATCCGGGGCGAGGTTTTCGACGCGGGCCGCAAGGCCATGACCGCCGCCGCCAACCGCGGCATGAGCTCCCTGGCCGACGCGATCAGCGACCGCACGGCCCGCCTCACCGAACCTCCTCGGGACGAGAACGAAGACGTCGAGGAGGAGTACGAGGAGGAGTACGAGGACGAAGAGACGCCGGACGAGGAAGGCGCGGAGTACGGGGACGACGAGTACGAGGAAGAGGAGGAAGAGGAAGAGGAAGAGGAGCCCGGCCCGGAGGACGAGGAGGAGGAAGAGGAGGGCCCCGAGCGGAAGCCGGAGAAGCGACCGTCGGGAAGGAAGACCCCGGCGAAGAAGTCCGCCCCGTCCAAGAAGACGCCGTCCAAGAAGACCGCGGCCAAGAAGAGATCTCCGGCAAAGAAGGCGACCGCCAAGAAGTCCGCTCCGGCCAAGAAGGCATCTTCGGCGAAGAAGACGGCAGCAAGCACCTCGTCGTCGGCGAAGGGGACCGCATCCAAGCGCACGAAGCGTCGGAGGTAGCCAGTCATGGCCAAGACGAAGAACGCAGAACCCGAGACGGAAGAGTCCGGATTGAGCAGGCTCCGGGGAGAGCTGTCCGGCTTCCTCGGCGCGCAGGCGGGGAAATTCGCTGAAAAGGCGGGAGACAAGCTGACCGGCGTCACGGGCCGGCTGACCGACGTCGCGGAGAACGGCGGGTCACTGCCCAAGATCGGCTCACGCGTCCTTCAGGGCGATTCGCCGGTGAAGGCATTCGTCTCGGAAAAGGCCAAGGGTGTCAAGGACAGTGTCGTGGACAAGGCCAAAGAGACCTTCGGTGGTGGAAAGCGCAAGCGCAAGTCGGGCGGCGGCAAGCTCATGAACATCATCGAGGTGCTCGATGTGGGAGTGCCTCTGCGTACCGCTTACGACTACTGGACCCAGTACGACCGGTTCAGCGGTTTCACCAAGGGCGTGCAGGACGTCTCGATGGAAGACGAGGCGACCAGCAACTGGAAGGCCAAGATCGGACCGTCCTCGCGCAGCTTCAAGGCGAAGGTCCAGGAGCAGGTGCCCGACGGACGCATCGTGTGGACGTCGGAAGGCGCCAAGGGCACCACGCGTGGTGCGGTGAGCTTCCACGAACTGGCTCCGTCCCTCACGCGCATCGTCCTGGTCCTCGAGTACTACCCGTCCGGGTTCTTCGAGAAGACGGCCAACCTCTGGCGTGCCCAAGGGCGCCGCGTACGCCTGGACTTCAAGCACTTCCAGCGGTACGTCACGCTCACCAACGATGAACCCGAAGCCTGGCGTGGCGAGATCCGCGACGGAGAAGTCGTCAAGTCCCACGAAGAGGCCATGGAGGAGGAAGAAAGAGAAGGGGACCAGGACGGCTGGGAAGACGAGGACGAAGAAGAGGAAGAGGAAGAAGACGGCGAGGCCGCGGACGATCGACTGACGGGCGAGGACGAGGAAGAAGACGAGGGCGAGGAGTACGAGGACGAAGAGGAGCCCGGCCCGGAGGACGAGGAGGAAGAGGAAGAAGAAGAGGAGGAGCAGCCCGCCAAGCGGCGCTCCCGGAGGGCTCGTCGTGACTGACCTCGACTTCCGGCACGACGCGAACCACCCCGTCCCCGGGCCCCCGAACACCAACCTCGCCGACATCCTCGAGCGCGTCCTCGACAAGGGCATCGTGATCGCCGGCGACATCAAGATCGACCTTCTCGACATCGAGTTGCTGACCATCCGGCTGCGTCTCTTCGTGGCCTCCGTGGACACCGCGAAGAAGGCCGGCATCGACTGGTGGGAGACCGACCCGGCGCTCAGCTCCCGCGCGGCGCGAAGCGCTCTGCAGGAGGAGAACCGCGAACTGCGCACCCGCCTGGAGGCGCTCGAATCCGGGCCCCGGGACATGGCGTCGGCCGATCGATGAGCCAGGGAGAAACAGAGGTATGACGGAGCTCAGCCCCAAGGCTTCCGAAACGACCGCCCTCTACGTGTACGCGGTCTGCCGCGCCGAGGGAAGTCCGGCGCTCGACGGGGTGTCCGGGGTCACCCGGGACGAACCCCTGCGGACGCTTCCCCTCGGTTCGCTCACCGCGATCGTGCAGACCGTGCGGGCCGCCGAGTTCACGGACGAGGCCTGGCAGGAGCGTCTGACGGACGAGCCCGAACTCGAACGGTACGCGCGTGCCCATCACGAGGTCGTGTCGGCGGTCGCCGCCCAGGCGCCCACGGTGCCCTTGCCCCTGGCGACGCTGTACAACGCGGAGGACAGGGCCGAGGTCGTGCTGGGCAACGAGTCGGCACGCTTCCACGCCGCCCTGGAACGCATCGCGCACCATGCCGAATGGGGCGTGAAGGTCTACGCGATCGGCTCTCCGGGCGATGACGGCGGCAGGGCGACGCAGCGGCCGAGCCCGCCGGGCGACCGGGGCCGTCCGGCTCCCGGTCCGGCTCCGGCCCCGGGAGCGGGGCGGGCGTATCTGGAACGCAAACGGAACCTGCAGGCGCGGCGCGAGCAGCAACGGGAGGAGTCCCTGCGCGTCGCCGAGACCGTGGACACGCGGGTGTGCCGCATCGCCAAGGCGTCCCGCCGGCTCCGGCCGCACGGCCCGGGAGCGGCCGGCGACCACCGCGTCCAGGTCCTGAACGCCACCTACCTGGTCGCCGAGCGCCGGGCGGCCGAACTTGAGCTGTTGGCGCAGGACTTGCGGGAACACACCGGCGCCGGGATCGAACTCTCGGGCCCGTGGGTGCCCTACTCCTTCGTGGGCGAGGTGTGAGAGATGACGCACGACGTGGTTCCGTGGGAGACTCCGGGCCCCTTGAGCGGCCCCATCGGGGTGCCGCTGGTCGATCTTCTGGACCGGGTCCTGGCGACCGGGGTCGTCGTCAGTGGGGACCTGGTCATCGCGATCGCCGATGTCCCCCTCGTCCGGGTGTCGTTGCACGCCCTGCTGTCGTCGGTCAGCGAACGCGTACCGGCGCCGTGGGCGGACAGTGGGCCACTGTGACGGCCTCCCGGGTCGACCTGGACTCCGAGCAGATGGGGCGCGATCTCGTCACCCTGGTCCTCACCGTGGTGGAACTCCTGCGCCAGTTGATGGAACGGCAGGCCCTGCGGCGCATCGACCAGGGGGACCTCACCGACGACCAGACCGATGAGATCGGCACCACCCTCATGCTGCTCGACCAGCGCATGACGGAACTCTGCGAGCAGCACGGCGTACGCCCGGAGGATCTCAACCTCGATCTGGGGCCGCTCGGCACCCTGCTGCCCCGGGCCTGACCCGACCTGAAGGGCAACGGGGCGGGTGGAGTCGGTGCCTCCGCCGGCCGCTCACCCGAATGGCGGAGGACCGGTTTCCGGCGCACAGTGGAATCGGGGCACGAAGCAGCGGATGTCCTCCGCTGGATCCGGTCCGCCCCCCTCACACAACAGCTCTGTGCGAGGAACTCATGGCGACGAACGACAGTCAGATCGGTACGGCCCTGGGCCCGAGCGGCGCAACGGGCGAAACCCGTGGAACAACCGTCATCGCGGACACCGTGGTCTCCACGATCGCGGGCATAGCCGTGCGCGAGACCGAGGGGATCTACTCCCTGGGCGGGGGCGCCTCGCGAGCTCTGGGAGCGGTCAAGGACAGGGTGTCCCGCTCCAGCGATCCCGGTCGTGGCGTGAAGGTGGAGGTGGGCGAGAAGCAGACCGCCATCGACGTCGATGTCGTGGTGGAGTACGGCATCGAGATCCTGGAGGCCGCGAGGGAGGTCCGCTCCCGGGTCACGGACGCGGTCGAGACGATGACCGGACTGGAGGTCGTCGAGATCAACATCAAGGTCCTTGACGTCCATGTCCCGGGAACGGACGAGGAGGAGGCGGGGAGTGCTTCCTCGACGCCCCGCGTCCAATGACACGGGATCACATGCGCCCCGGTGGCGCCGCCGTCCGCACGGAATCCACGTGCTGTCGTCCGTCGAGGTACCGCTGTTCCGTGGCGTGCGGCAGGCTCCCGGAGTGATCGGTTTCAGAACGGGGGCTCGTCCTCGGGCGTGCCGGGCCATGTCGGCCCGACCGGCGAGGACTTGTGCTGCTGAAGGAGTGCCACGGCCTCCTCGTCCCGGCCCCGCTTTCGGCGACATCGACCAGGGCAGTGCGAGGAACCAGTCCTGAAAGTGCGGACGGAGCAGGGCGCATGCCTCATCGCCTCGATCGTGCCGGGCGAGCAGGTGCGCGAAGAACTCCAGCGCCGACCGGTCCTCGGCCTCCGCATACGGGCGCGTGAGCGCGATCGCCTCCTCGGTCCTCCCCCGCCCCTCCAACAGCTCGGCCATGGTCCGGGTCGCCTGTCACTTCGCCGGGCGGCCCCGGTGTTCACCGGGAACGGGCGATGGGAACAGCCCGCGCGCGCGTCACTCGTACCGGGCGAAACGGACGTACCGGGAACCTGGCGTGAACACCGTGGTGCCCAGGCGTAGACAATGGCCCACCAGGACCACCCGTCACAGGGGGCCAGGACCACTCGACGGCACCACCCGCGGCCCATGCGGCCGCACCAGCGGCACAAACAGGAGGCGGCTCCCTTGGAGCTCAGCAGGCGTACCTTCACCGCGCTGGCCGGCACGGCGGCGCTCGGCCTCGCGCTGGCCGGCAGCGGGGCGGCGACCGGCACGAACAGGGCGCGTGCCGTGCCGACGGGGCCGCCGCCCGCCCCGCCGCGCGCGGACGGCAGGCGGCACCAGGTCGGCTTCGACCGGTACTCGCTCCTGGTCGACGGCCGGCGGCTGGTGCTCTGGTCGGGTGAGATGCACCCCTTCCGGCTGCCGAGCCCGTCCCTGTGGCGGGACGTGCTGCAGAAGCTGCGCGCCCACGGCCACAACGCGGTGAGTGTCCCCGTCCCCTGGAACATCCACTCCCCCGCGCCCGGCAGGCACGACTTCACCGGGGTGCGCGACCTCGACCTGTTCCTCACGATGGCCGCCGAGGAGCGGCTGTACGTCGTGCTGCGCCCCGGGCCGTACCTCGGCACCGCCGATCTCGACGCCGGGGGCTTCCCCGGGTGGCTGACGGTCGCCGAGGGCGCGGCCGGGGCCGCGGACCCCGCGTATCTGGGGCACGTGGACGCGTGGCTGGGTGCCGTCGACGCCATCGCCGTCCGGCATCTGTTCACCGGGGGCGGCGGCACCGTGCTTCTGTACCAGGTCGAGGACCGGTACGAGGGGCGGGGCGGGAGCGGCCCGGCGGGCGCGGGCGCGTACATGTCCCACCTCTGCGGGAAGGTGCGCGCCGACGGGATCGACGTACCGCTGTTCCACAACGACGGCGGCGCGGACGGGCTGTGGGCGCCCGGGTCCTTCCCCACCGGCGCGAAGAAGGGGGAGGGCAACTGGCTGTACGGGTTCGAGTCCTCGCCCGTGCCCGGTGAGGTGCCGGCCGATCTCGGGTACTTCGGCAGGCGCGGGACGGGGGCCGGGGCCAGTGCGCGCACTCCCGGGTTCGTCGCCGGGGCGGCCGTCGGCGCGTCCGCCCCCTGGGGCTGGGCCGCCTCCCGGGGCAAGGGGTACGCGGAGGTGCGCGGACGGTGGGATCCGGCGTACGAGCGGAGCAGCCTTCTCACCAGCCTCGCCAACGGGATCACCCTGCACAACGCGCGCGTGGTGGCCGGCGGGACCTCGTGGGGGTGGCTGGCCTCGCCGCACGTCTACACCTCGTACGACTACGGGGCCCCGATCGACCAGGCCCGCCGGGCCACCGCCAAGCTGGCCCCGCTCCAGCAGCTCGGGCATCTGCTGCGGACCGTGCCGGACCTCGCCCGCCTCGAACCGGCGTCCGCGGTGCGGCCGAAGGACGACCGGCTGAAGGTCTACCACCTGGCCAACCCCGACACCGGCGCCCAGGTGTACGTCCTGCGCAACGACTCCGCCGAGGAGGTCAGGTCGGCGCTGCCGGGCACCGATGTCGACGTGCCCGTCACGGTCGGCGCGCGGGACGCCAGGCTGCTCGCCACCGGGCTCGGACTGGGGCGGCGGAGGCTGGCGTTCACCACCGCGCAGCCCCTGTTCAGCGTGACCGTCGGGCGGCAGGACATCGCCGCGTTCGTGGGCCGGGCCGGCGAGACGGCTCAGGTCGCCCTGGACTGCGATGTCCAGCCGCTCACCAACCGGCTGGACCTCGAGCCCGCCTGGTCCTACGACCGGGGCCGGCTGCACGTGGTCACGCCGCTCGGGGTGGGCGGGCTGAGCCGGGTCCTGATCGAGGGCGGCGACTCCGACACGCCGATGCTGCTGCTGTTCGCCGACGACGCGACCGCCCAGCGGCTGTGGCCCTACGAGACCCCGTCCGGCTCACTGCTGGTCTACGGTCCGCCGCTGCTGCGGTCGGCCACGCTGCGCGGCTCCACCGTCCACCTCACCGGCGACGTCACGGGCGAGACCGGCCTGGAGGTGTGGGCGCCGCGCGGGATCACCGCCGTGACCTGGAACGGGCAGCCGGTGCGCACCACGGTCACCAGGGCCGGGTCCCTGGTGATGGAAGGGCTGATGCCCGGCACGCCCGCGCCGTCCCTGCCCGCCCTCACCGGCTGGCGGCGGCGGGCGGAGAACCCGGAGTCCGAGCCGGACTTCGACGACGCCCGGTGGACGGCCGCCGACCGCACCGCTTCCCTGGGCACCACGCCCGTGCCCGAGGGCCGGCCCGTCCTGTTCGCCGACGACTACGGCTTCCACTACGGCGACGTCTGGTACCGGGGGCACTTCGAGGACGCACGCGACGCCACATCGGTGTCCCTGTCCTACAGCACCGGCACGCAGGGGCTGTTGATGGCCTGGCTGGACGGGCGGCCGCTGGGCACGCACCGGATGCCGGTGCCGGACGAGGACACGGCGGGCCGGGGCACCTGGACCGCGACCGCGACGTTCCCCGTGCCCGGGAAGCTGCGCGGGCGCGGCACGCACGTCCTGTCCGTGCTCGTACGGCGGATGCAGCAGGAGGGGGACCCCGGAGACACGGGAGGCGCGGGGGCGCCGGCGGCCGTCCGCAGTACGCGCCGGGCGGCTCGTGGACTGACCGGCGTCGACTTCGAGGGGGCCTCCCCCGAGGTGAGCTGGCGGATCCAGGGGGCCGGGGCGCCGGACCGGGTGCGCGGGGTGCTGAACAACGGCGGGCTGTACGGGGAGCGTAAGGGCTGGCATCTGCCGGGGTACGGCGACGACCGGGACCGGAACGCCTGGGAGGCCGTGGACCAGCCGCGTGAGGACCGGCGGCGGCAGGGGGTCACCTGGTACCGGACGGAGTTCCGGCTGGACGTCGACCCGGACGTGGACGCGTCGGTCGGGCTCGTCCTCGAGGACGACCCCGAGCGCGCCTACCGCGTCCAGCTCTTCCTCAACGGCTGGAACATGGGCCAGTACATCAATGACGTGGGCCCGCAGCACATCTTCATGCTGCCGAACGGGATTCTCCGCACACGGGGAACCAACACACTGGCCCTGGCCGTGCTGTCCGACGGGACCACACCCTCGGGGCCGGGCCAGGTGCGGCTGACCCTGGTGGGCGCGGCGCGCGGCGGAGTGCCGGTGGAGGCGGTGGAGTCACCGGGACGGTGACCCTCGCGCCTCCACCGGCCCCCTCTGTCACGCTCACGCCAGCCGGATCACGTTCCAGGACAGCGGTTCCAGTACGGCTTCGAGCCCGCCGTCCGTCAGGGTCGTGCCCCCGACGGTGTGCGGGGTGACCCGCTCCGGTTCGGCGAGGGTGTTGCGGGCGTCGGGGTCGGCGTCCGCGAGGGCGGTGTGCTCCACGACCGAGGTGAGGCCGAGGCCGCCGAGGGCGATCTCCAGCGGCAGCGGCTCGGTGCGGCTGCGGTTGACGGCGAAGACGGTGACCGTGCCGTCGTCGGCGCGTACGGCGGTGGCGTGCAGCAGGTCTGCCGTGCCGTACCGGGCGGTCTCGTACGTCGGTGAGTCCACGCGGACGTCGAGGACCTCGCCGCGCCCGTACCGGGAGGCCTGCGCGAACGGGAAGAACGTCGTCTGCCGCCAGGCGGGGCCGCCCGGCTCGGTCAGGATGGGGGCGATGACGTTGACGAGCTGGGCGAGGCAGGCGATCTTGACCCGGTCGGCGTGCCGGAGCAGCGCGATGAGGAGCGAGCCGAACACGACGGCGTCGGTGACGCTGTAGTTGTCCTCCAGCAGGCGCGGCGCCTCGGGCCAGTCGTCCTGCGTGAAGGTCGTCGCCCGCTCCTGCCAGCGGGTCATGTACCAGACGTTCCACTCGTCGAAGGAGAGGTTGATCCGCTTCGTGGACTTGAGCTTCGCGCCGACGTGGTCGCAGGTGGCGACGACGTTCTCGATGAAGGTCTCCATGTCGACGGCGGAGGCCAGGAAGGAGTCGAGGTCGCCGTCGTGCGGCTCGTAGTAGGCGTGCAGGGAGACATGGTCGACGAGGTCGTACGTCTCGGTGAGGACCGTCGCCTCCCATGCGGCGAAGGTGGGCATGGACCGGCCCGAGGAGCCGCAGGCGACCAGTTCGACGCCGGGGTCCTGCTGGCGCATCGCGCGGGCGGTCTCGGCGGCGAGACGGCCGTACTCCTCGGCGGTCTTGTGGCCGGTCTGCCAGGGTCCGTCCATCTCGTTGCCCAGGCACCACAGCCGGATACCGAAGGGGTCCTTGTCGCCGTGCGCGACGCGCAGGTCGGACAGGGCGGTACCGGCGGGGTGGTTGGCGTACTCCTGGAGTTCGAGCGCCTCGGTGACCCCGCGGGTGCCGAGGTTGACGGCCATCATGGGTTCGGCCTGCGGGCCGACCTTCCGCAGGAAGGCGATGTACTCGGACAGGCCGAAGCGGTTGGTCTCGGTGGAGTGCCAGGCCAGGTCGAGGCGGCGCGGGCGGTCCTCGGCGGGGCCGACGGAGTCCTCCCACCGGTAGCCGGAGACGAAGTTGCCGCCGGGGTAGCGGATCGCGGTGACGCCGAGTTCGCGGACCAGGTCCAGGACGTCGGTGCGCAGGCCGTCGGCGTCGGCGGCGGGGTGGCCTGGTTCGTGGATGCCGGTGTAGACGCAGCGGCCGAGGTGTTCGACGAAGGAGCCGAAGAGATGGGGGTCGACCGGGCCGACGGTGAAGGCGGGGTCGAGGGTGAAACGGGCGGTACGCATGTGTTCCTTTCGGGGGTGGAGTCCTTCACGTCGATGCCGGGGTTGTCCTTACGGAAGGCGTCCAGCATCGCGATCATGTTGTAGCCGTCGCCGCCACTGAAGAGGTTCCAGTAGCGCACCCGCGTCCCGGCGTCGGAGGCCAGGGCGTCCGCGCCGGTGCCGAGGGCGGCGAAACCGAAGCCGCCCGCGACCGCGAGACCGCCCGCCGCGGTCAGAAGTTGCCTGCGATTCAGGTCAGGTCGTCCCATGCCCTGCCCCATCTGTCGAGGTGTCGTGTCGAAGAGGTGCTCTCGTAAGAGGTGCGCTCGTAGGAGGTGCGTTCACGGCATCCGAAGAAGGCGCTCCCGACATTCGATGTTCGACATATCGAATGACGCCCGTAAATTCGAACGGAACGTAAGGGGCGGGCGCGGGCGCGTCAATGCTTCGGACAAGATCTCGGGGCCTGGCCGACGGGACACCTGTTCGCATGACGTGGACCCTCACGGCGCGTAGTCTCGAACGGCCTTGAGATCACCCGGGGGAACAGGGAAACAAGGGAGAGAGCGGTGCGCACCAGGAAGGAGATGCGTCGTCTCGCCGACGCACTCATCGAGCCCATCCGGGTGCCGGTGCCCGCCGAGCCCGAGGCCCTGTTCAACGCACTCGTCGCCTCCGTCGGCGCCTGGCGGGGGCGTGAAGTCCTCGTCCACCGGGCGGCGTTCCCGCCGCACACCGCGAGCGGACTGTGGCTGGAGCGGGAGGGCCACGACGACGTGGTGGTGGACGAACGGGCAGCCGCGTGGCACCAGATCGTGATCTTCTGCCACGAGGTGTGGCACATGAACCGGCGGCGGATGGAAGCGGAAGCGGGATCCGGCGGTCGCCCGAAGGGCGATCTTACGAGCCACCAACCTGCCGCCGCTCGTACCGACTTCAGCCTCGCCGAGGAACAGGAGGCCGACCGTTTCGGGATGCTGATGGGCCGTCGGCTGCGCATCTGGATGGACGCCTCCACCGACTCCGTGTTCGCCGCCGAGGGCGGCGGCTCCGGCGAACCGCAGGACCTCGCCGGACGCATCGGGGCCGCGCTCAACCACCGCGGGACGAGACGATGAACGGCCTGATCAACTACGTCAGTTGCGGGGCGCTGTGGCTCGGTCTGCTGGTGCGGGCCCCGGATCTGCTGCGGCACCGGCGCGATCCGTATCTGCGGGCCATCTGCGCGGTGCTGGGGCTGGCCGGGCTCTGCTTCTTCCTCGGGGCGCCGCCGACGGTGGGCGCGATCAACCGCCTCGGCGGGGTGCCGAACCTCGCGGCGCCGCTGACGTACGCGGCGATCATCGCCTACGGCGCAGCCTCCCAGGTGCTCGTCGTCCACTGGCGCGGCGGGCCCGGCGTACGCCGCACCGCCCGCCGCTGGATGCTCGCCTACACCGGCGTCCTGGTCGGGGTGGCGGTGACCTTCGCCCTCGGGGACGCGCCGGTGGAGCGCCGCACCGACCTGGACACCTATTACGCGACGACCCCGTATCTGGCGCAGATGATCGTGCTGTACCTGGTCGCGCACCTCACCGCGGTGACCGTGACCGCGGTGACGTCGCTGCGCTGGGCGCGCCGGGTGCGGGGCGGGCTGCGGGCGGGCCTGACGCTGATGGGAGCGGGCGCGCTGTGCGGCACCGGCTACAGCGTGGCCAAGCTCGTCGCGGTGGCCGCCCGCTGGTCCGGCCGGGACTGGACGGCACTCGGCACCGCCGTCTCCCCGGCCGCCGCGGGGCTGGGCGCGCTGCTGACGGTCGTCGGAGTGCTGGTGCCATTGGTCACGCCCCGGGCGGCCCGGTGGGGGCGGGCCCGGCGGACGTACGCCCGGCTCGAACCGCTGGAGCGGACGCTCGACGACCTGCTCGTCCGCCGGACGCTGCGGCTGCCCCGGCCCCGGCTCGCCTCCCCCGCCGCCCTCCTCGTGTGGCGCCAGACCAGCATCCACAACGCGCTGAGCCACCTGGACGCCTACTTCGACCGGGACCTGTTCGACCGGACCCGCGCGTCCGCGCTCACCACGACGGCCGATCCCGAGTGGGCCGAGGCCGCCGCCTGGGCCGCCGTGATCGTCACCGCGGTACGGGACGAGGCCGCACCCGGACGCCGGCTGCCGCCGGCCCACGGCACCGGACGGCTCCTCGACCGGATCCCGGGACCGGCCGCACTGGCCCGGATCGCCGACGCCCTGGCCGGCACCGCACCGGCCGCCCCGGTGACACCGGCCGCGCCGGTGACGCCGACGGCTCCGGCACCCTCCGCCACGGCGCCCACCGCACCTACGGCACCGACGGGAGCCGTATGAACCGCGACGCCCGTGACCGCCGGTCCGGCGGTGCCGGGCGCACCGCGCCGCGAGGGGGTGCCGCGGCATGAGTCTCGTCGTGTACCTGGCCGCCTTCATGCTGGGGATCTCCTCCGTCCTGGTGCGGCGCCGCCCGCGCACCGCCCTGCGCGACCCGCTGACGCTGTCCACCTGCGTGGCGATCGCGCTCGCCGCCCTGGTCTTCTTCTGTGCCGCCCCGGCGACCCTGGCCGCCGTCAACGAGCTCACCGGCATCCCCAACTTCGGTGCGCCGCTGACCTACGGAATGCTCTCCGCGTACAGCTGCGCCGCGCTCGTCCTGCTGATCAACTGGCGGGGCGGGCCCCGCGAGCTGGTGCGGCGCATGGTGCTGCGCGGCGTCGCCGCGTACGGGCTGCTGGTGCTCGCCATCGTCGTCCTGTTCGCGCTCGCCGACGCGGACACCGAGCGGCTGACCGACCTCGACACGTACTACGCCAACACCCCGTTCATGCGGGAGATGATCCTGCTGTACCTGCTCGGGCACAGCGCGGCCATGCTGGTCATGTGCGCCGTGTGTCTGAAGTGGGCCCGTGAGGTCACCGGGCTGCTGCGCACCGGGCTGCGGCTGATCCTGCTGGGCACGCTGCTGGACGTGGTGGGCTTCCAGCTGACCAAGTACACGGCGGTCGTGGCCCGTTGGCACGGACGCGACCTCGACTTCCTGTCCACCGACGTCGCCCCGCCGATGGCCTCGCTGGGCGCGGTGCTGTGCTCGGCGGGATTCGTGCTGCCGAGGCTGCTGCCCCCGACGCTCGCCCAGTGGCGGGGGCTGCTCGACCACCGGCGGCTGGCTCCCCTGTGGTGCCTCGTACGGTCGGCGTCCACCGCTCCCAAGCCGCCCACCGCCTGGTGGCAGCTCCCCCAGGTCCGGCTGCAGTGGCGCGAGGTCTCCATCCACGACGCCCTGCTCGCGCTGGCACCGTACTTCGACCACCGCGTCCGTGAGCGGGCGCGGGACGACGCCCTGGCCGCCGGGTGCTCCCCGCACGAGGCCCGGCTGGCGGCGGAGGCCGCCCTGCTCGCCGACGCGGCGCGCCGGGCCGCCGCCCGCGAGGAACCGCCCCAGACCGGCGGCAGTTACCGGCTGCACGCCACCGAGGTCTTGGACACGAGCGGGCTGGTGGAACTGGCCCAGGCGCTGGACCGGGAACGGGACCGCCCTCCCCGCGCCGCCGCCCCCGCACCCCGCACACCTCCCGCGCCCGACGGCGCGGGGCCGAACTCCATCGCTGGACCCATGACAGAACCCGAGGAGCCCCATGTCGCGTAGAGCTGTCGTCATCGGTGCCGGGCTGGCCGGCATGCTGGCAGCGGCCGCCCTGTCCGACGCCGGGGCGGACGAGGTGATCGTGCTGGACCGCGACGATCTGCCCGACGGCCCCGAACACCGCCGGGGCCTGCCGCAGGGGCACCACGCGCATCTGCTGATGCCGGGCGGGCTGGACGCCATGGAGGAGCTGCTGCCGGGCGTGGATCCGCGGGGGCGGCTGCTCGCCGGCGGTGCGCACGAGGTCTCCCTCAGCTCGGGCATGCTGGCCCTCACCTCCGAGGGCTGGCTGAGGCGGTGGCGGCGCGCGGGACCGGTCATGCTGACGTGCACCCGGCCGCTGCTGGACTGGGTGATACGGACCGCGGTACTGGAACACGCGCCGGTCGAGATCCGCAAGGCGGCGGTGACCGGGCTGACGGGATCCGCCGGGCGGGTGCACGGAGTACGGGTGGCGGCACCCGGCGGCCGGGTGAACCGCCACACGATCCGTGACGAGGAACTCGACGCGGACCTCGTCGTCGACGCGAGCGGGCGCGGTACGCGGGTCATGACCTGGCTGGACGGGCTCGGCCTTTCCGGCATCCTGGAGCGGACCGTGGACTCCGGTCTGGTCAACGCGACGCGTCTGTACCGGGTACCGGAAGGTGCGGAAAGGTTCCCGCTGACGATCGTGCAGGCGAACCCGTTCGTCTCCCGGCCGGCGCGGAGCGCGATGGTGATGCCGGTCGAGGGCGGCCGGTGGCTGGTGAGCTGCGGCGGCTCACGCGGCGGTGAGCCGCCCGCGGACCCGGAGGGCTTCCTGCGGTACATGCTCGACCTGCCGGACCCGATCGTGGGCCGGCTGGTCTCCGGCGCACAGCCGCTCACCGACATCCATCTGAGCCGGTCGACGAGCAATGTGCGGCGGTATCTGGAGAAGGCGCCCCGGTGGCCGGACGGCTTCGTCGCTCTCGGGGACGCGCTGGCCACCTTCAACCCCGCGTACGGGCACGGCATGTCGGTGGCCGCGTTCGGCGCGCGGGTCCTCGGCCGGGAGCTGAACGGGGTGGCCGGTGACCTCGGCGCGCCCGGTCTCGCCCGGCGGGTGCAGCGGGGTGCGGCACGGGTGGCGGAGGCCGCCTGGTCCATGGCGGTCAGTCAGGACGTGCTGTACCCGGGGGTGCGCGGCGGTGCGCCGACCGCCGCCGACCGCGTCGTCTCCGCGTACACGCGGCGCGTCACGCGGGCGGCCACCGGTTCGTACCCGGCGGCCTCGGCGCTCTGGGGCATCACCGGTCTGCGCACGTCCCCGGCCCGCGTGTTCCACCCGGCCACGGTGCTCGCCACCCTCGCCGGCTCCCCCCTGCCCCCGTCGACCCGGCCGCCGATGACCCCGGGCGAGCAGAAGGTCCTCGAGCGGCTGGATCGTACGGGGGTCTGAGCGACAGGCCGGCCAGGCCCGGGGAAGGGAATCGGTCCGTGCGTCAGCCCGCGAAGGCGGGCTGGGCGACACCCTCGCCCGCGCCCGGGACGACCAGGAGCGAGCCGGCCAGGGGCGGCGCGGGGTCCAGGCCCACCCGGGCCGTGGTGAGGTACAGGTCGGTCAGGCCGGGGCCGCCGAAGGCGCAGGCGGTGACGCGCGGGACCGGGAGTTCGATCACCCGGTCCAGGGCGCCGGACGGGGTGTAGCGGCGTACCGCCCCGCCGTCCCACAGCGCCACCCACACGCAGCCCTCGGCGTCGACGGTGAGGCCGTCGGGGAAGCCCGCGCCGTCCTCGACCTCGGCCAGCGGGCGGCGGCCGGTGACCCTGCCGGTGTCCGCGTCGTGGTCGAAGACGTCGACACGGCGGGTGGGGGTGTCGATGTAGTACATCAGGCGCCCGTCGGGGCTCCAGCCGGTGCCGTTGCTCACCGTCACGTCGTCGAGGACGAGTTCGGCGGTGCCGTCGCCGGTGACGCGCGAGAGCGTGCCGCCGCCGGTGGCCTCGTCGTAGCGCATGGTGCCGGCCCACAGGGCGCCGTCGGGGGCGACGGCGGCGTCGTTGCCGCGGCGGCCGGGGACGGGCTCGTGGCGCAGCCAGCGGAAGGTGTCGTCGGGGTCGAGCAGGCCGATGCCGTCCCGCAGGTTGAGGACCAGGCCGCCGCCCGCGCGGGGCTTGACCGCGCCCACGTGCTGTTCGGTGCGGCGCAGGGTACGCCGGCCGGTGGCCGGATCGTAGCTGTTCAGCCGGGAGTTGAGGATGTCGATCCACAGGAGGCGCCCGGTCGCGGGGTCCCAGGTGGGGCCCTCGCCGAGGGCGGACTCCGCCCGGACCGCGACCTCGTACGTGCCGTTGCGCGTCGTCGTCATGACGTCCTCCGGTGGCCCAGGCGCTCGGACAGGTCGTCGGCGCCCTTGGCGGCGAGCTGTTCCAGCTCGACGAGGCGGTCGTCGCTCCAGCGGATCATCGGTACGGAGATGGACAGCGCGGCGACCACCTGTCCGGTGCGGTCGCGGACCGGGGCGGCCACGCAGCTGACGTCCGGATTGGACTCGCGGCTCTCCACGGCGACGCCCCGGGCCCGGATCTTGGCGAGGGCCTCGCGCAGGGCGGCCGGGTCGGTGATGCTGTTGGGGGTCATCGCGGCCAGCTCGACGTCGTCGGGCAGGCGCGCGGCGAGTTCCTTCTCGGGGAGGGAGGCCAGCAGCATCTTGCCCACGGAGGTGCAGTGCGCGGGCAGCCGGCGGCCGGCCGCCGACACCATCCGTACCGCGTGGGTGGAGTCCACCTTGGCGATGTAGATGACGTCGGTGTCCTCCAGGATCGCCACGTGCACCGTCTCGTCGCAGGTCTCGGCGACGGACCGGGCCACCTGCTGGCCCTCGGCGGCGAGGTCGAGGTGCTCGGCGTAGCGGGCGCCGAGCTGGTACGGGCGTACGCCGAGCCGGTAGCGGCCGGGCCGGCCGGTCACCGGGATGATGTACTTCCGGGCGGCGAGCGTGGTCACCAGTTCGTGCACGGTGGTGCGCGGCAGCTGGAGCCTGCGCACGATGTCGGGTGCGGAGAGCGTCCCGTCCCCGTCGAGGAAGAGCTCGAGAATGTCGAGAGCCCGGGTCACGGCTGGTACGAGGCGTCCCACGACCGGCCCCTCCCTGTCTGTCTCAGCCCGTTCGAGATATCAACAGGCGATCGGAATGACGAACACACAGGCTAGCCACCCGGACCCACCCGGGCAATGGCCTGCCGAAGAGTCGACACCGGCCTGCCGGCCCCGGCGGTCCGGGTCACCCCTCCGGTCAGCGCCGGGGCCGGGGCCCTCCCAGTTCGCCGCGGAGACGCTGCGCCCTCAGGACCAGTTCCAGTTCGAAGCGGCGGTCCGGGTCGTCGATCTCGTCGCCCCACAGTTCGCGGATCTGCCGCAGCCGGTAGCGGACGGTCTGCGGGTGCACGCCGAGCCGCGCCGCCACCTCGGGCGCGCCGCCCCGGGTCTCCAGCCACGCCAGCAGCGTCTCCGCGAGCCGCCGCCCGTTCGTGGGGGTGCAGTGGGCCAGCGGGGCGAGGCACTTGAGCGCGAGGTCGTCGATGAGTTCCTCGGGCTGGAGCAGCACCAGCGCCTCGGTGTGCTGGGTGCAGTGCAGCACCTCGCCGGCGGGCAGCAGCCCGCGCTCCATCAGGCGCAGGGCGGCCTCGGCCCAGCGCAGCGACTTCGCCGCGTCGGCCGGCGGCACCGGCGGTCCGATCGCGCCGGACCAGCCGGTGAGCGCGCGGTGCAGCAGTTCGGGGCGGCCCGCGGCGTCCGGCTCGGGGACGATCATCCGGGGCTGCTCGTACTCCATGTCGAGCAGCACCTCCTGGCCCACGGCGGGCGCGACCGCCTCCCGCGCGGGGCGCCGCAGGACGCCCACCGCGACCTTCCCGGGCAGCGGCCAGCCGACGCGGGCGGCCCGCTCGGCGAGCGCTTCGGCCGGATCACCCCGGTGGTGCTCGGTGAGCAGGAGTTCCATCAGCCGGCGCTGCGACCGCAGCCGCTCCCCCGCTTGACGGGCGGCGGCCTCGGCGTAGCCGCGGACGGACTGGTCGACCAGTCCGTCCAGGTATGCGTAGCCCGCCTCGGCGAGTTCGTACATCGCGGGCGGCGGGATGTCGATGCGCTGGCCGATCTCGGCGAGCCGCCGCCAGGCCATGCGGACACCGAGCCGGTAGATCGCCTGGAGCGAGTCCAGTGACCGTCCGTGCAGGCCCTCACCGCGCCCGAAGTCGTGGAACAGGCCGGGCGGCGCCGTGGGGCGGCCCGCCGAGTAGTCGGCGTGCACCAGATGCTGCACGAACACCTCGATGGCGCGGCGGATGCCGATGAGAGCCATCGGTTCGCCGGAGTCGTCGAGCACGACGGGGAGTTCGGGGTACTCGCGCTGGATCTCGCTCATGATCTCTTCCGCGAGTCCCGGCGCCTCGGCCATGGCCGTCTCGGCGAACCGGTGCACCTGGGAGCGCGGGACGTCGTGCCAGGCGGAGCGGGCCGTGACGGTGGTGGACGCCGTCACCCGTCAGCTCCCCTGACCGGCGTGCTCATAGGTGATCAACGGCGTGTTCGGCTGGTCGGGGGTGGCATCGAGCAGCGCGGCCACGCCGAGGGCCGCGCCCACGGCGAGGGCCGAGGCGAGCACGACCGTCAGCGCGGCGGCGAGCAGTCTGGACATCTCAGGGTCAGCCTCTCTGATCGGAGGATTTCCCCACCCCCCGAAAGTGCGTTCCGCCACCCCGGTCCGTCGCCCCCAGTGTCGAGTGCGCATTGACACTCCGTCAAGGGGCGTTTACGGTTCCCGGCCCAGAGGGAGTTCGGTCCCGGCCCGCAGGGGGTGCCGGATGGCTCCGCCCCTCCCGCACGCGCGTTTTCCCGCTACGGATCCGGCCTGTCCGCGCCGATCCGTCCCAAGCCTCTGGAGTGCCCGGATGCGCCGTACAGCCTCCCCCCTTTCCCTGGTCATGCTCGGTTTCGGAACGTTCCTGCTGGTGCTGGCGCCCCTGCTGGCCTGGTACGTGCAGCCACGTGCCGCGGTGAACCCGCTCGACATCGACACCACCGCCGTCTACACCGGCCGGGGCAGCGTGTTCGACCTCGACCGGGTCGAGACCGTGTCGGGCCAGGCGATCACCGTCACTCAGCGGGTGCGCGGGAACGTCGAGGCCGGCGTGGACAGCGGGAACGCCGTGTGGGACGTGATCACCACAGTGGACACCGACAAGTCGCTGCCGGCCGCCGATCCGCACGACGCGCTGGACTTCTCCCCGCACCGCTGGGTGCTGGACCGCAAGACCACGAAGCCGGTGCACTGCTGCGAGGAGAAGCCCCGTATCGAGGGCGAGGCGTACCTCAAGTTCCCCTTCGACGTGCAGAAGCGCTCCTACCAGTGGTGGGACAACACCCTCGGCGACACGGTCGTGCTGCGCTACCGGGGCACCGAGAAGGTCCAGGGGTACACGGGTTACCGGTTCACCGCTTCGGTGCCGGCGACGAAGACCGGTACCCGGCTGGTGCCGGGCAGCCTCGTCGACGAGCCGGACCGGCCGCAGGTGCTGGCCGAGGAGTGGTACTCCAACCACGGCCTCGAGCTGGTCGTGGACCAGGCCACCGGCCGGGTGATCTACGCGCAGACCGGTCCCAGGCGCGCGCTGCGGGCACCGGGCGGGGACGAGGACGCGGCGGTGCTGCTGGACGCGGAGAAGCTCTCGTTCACGACCGCCACGCAGAAGGAGGCCGTGCGGCAGGCGAAGCGCGACAGCGGACAGTTGCGCATGGTGGGCGAGACCCTTCCGGTCGGCGCGGCCGTGGCGGGATTCGTACTCGCGGTGACCGGCGGCATTCTGGTGGCACGTGGCCGGAAGGAAGAAGAGCGTCCCGGTTTGCCCGGTACTGCTCAGTAAACACTCACGAACTGAAGTGACTTCCGAGTCGACAAGGGTCGAAATTGTCATCCCGGTGAGTAGCACTGGGGGACGTCTGGGCGAAAACTGTCCACCCCCACCCCGTGCACAAGCCATTCACCGTCCACGCCCAGGGAGAGCACGCGTGCTCTCCCGAAGCATTCGAGTCCGGCCGACGCCACCCCGCCCGTCCGAAATCCGCCCCGTTCCGCGCCATCACGTTCCGCACCCCCTGCGCCTCGTGACACTCCCCGCACCTCCGACACTCCCCGCGCTCGGCAGCACTGCCCGTGCTTCGCACACCCCGGCCCGACCCGCACGTGTCCCGCGTACCCCACGCATGACCCCAAGACGAGTTGGAGCACCGATGCCCCAGCACGTACCGTCCTCTCCCCCACTCTCGACCCCGCTTGAGGGGAGGGACCTCCACCGCACGCCGCTCCCCAGCGTGCCGCAGGCACTTCCGGCGGCGGCGCCTCCCACTCCTCGCCGAATCGTCTTCCTCGCCCACCGCGACCTGGACAACCCCTCGGCCGGTGGCTCCGAACTGCTGGTCGACCGGCTCGCCAACGGTCTGAGCCGCAGGGGCCACCATGTCACCCTGCTGTGCGGGGGGCCGGCGCCCCCCAAGCTCTCGGCCGCGCTCGAGCAGAGGGGCACCCCCGTCCGTGACTACCGCGTGGTGTCGGCGGGCGGCGCCTACAGTCACTTCCTGCGTGCCCGTTCCGCCTTCGCCCGCCAGGTCGGCGGCTGCGATCTGCTGGTCGAGGTCTGCAACGGCATGCCGTACCTGGCGCCGATGTGGCATCGCGGGCCGACACTGTGCCTGGTCAACCATGTGCACACCGACCTGTGGCGGATGCGTTTCGGCGGTCCGCTGGCTCCGGCCGCGCGGATCGGGCGCAGGCTCGAGCACTGGGCACTGACCGGCGCCCGGCAGCACGGGCTGCTGGTCGCCGTCTCCCCGTCGACCGCGGACGCGCTGCACGGGATCGGCGTGCCCCGCGAGCAGATCAGGGTCGTGCACAACGGTGTGGAGGAGCCCGGTCCGCGCACCGAGCGCTCCCCGGAGCCGCTCTTCGTGGCGGTGGGACGGCTCGTCGAGTACAAGCGCATCGATCTGCTGCTCCGGCTGTGGGAACGGGTGCGGCCGGTCACCGGCGGCCGGCTGGTGATCGTCGGCGACGGCCCCGAGCGGGAGCGTCTCGAACGCCTCGCCGGTCCCGGTGTCGAGTTCACCGGCCATGTCTCCGAGGCGGAGAAGCACCGTCTGCTGTGCGCGGCCTGGCTGCTGCTGCACCCCTCCGCGGTGGAGGGGTGGGGGCTGGTCGTCACGGAGGCGGCCACGCGCGGGACCCCGACCGTCGCCTTCGACGTGCCCGGTCTCAGGGATTCCGTGGTGGACGGCAGGACCGGCGTGCTGGCCCGCGGCGAGTCCTCGTTCGCGGCGGCCTGGTGCACGCTCGCCCTGTCCGGTGCCCGCCGGGAACTGATGGGCGAGACGGCCAGGGACCACGCCGCCCGTTTCCGCTGGGACCGCACGGTGCGGCAGTTCGGCGCGGTGGCGGCGGAGGCGGTGCGGAGTCATCGGCCATGAGCGGCAGACACATGACTGGCAGGGGCATGACCGAGACAGGACCGGGTGACAGAGGTATGAACGGCAGAGACAAGGGCGGCGGCGCGCCGAAGGACCCCTCCCCGCGCCGTTCCCTCGCCCTCTTCCGCGCCCTCCTGCGGGAGCAGGAGGACCCCGACGCCTGCTACGCGCTGCTCGCCCGGGACGCCGCCGACCAGGTCGAGGCGTACGGCGGGCCCGTCGCGGGCCGCGTCGTGGTCGACGTCGGTGGCGGCAGCGGGCACTTCACCGAGGAGTTCCGCCGCCGCGGCGCGGACGCCTTCCTGTTCGAGCCGGACGTGCGGGAGCTGGCCGAGAAGCCGCTCGAGGGAACCGTGATCGCGGACGGCTACCTGCTGCCGCTGTGCGACGGCGCCGCGGACGTGACGTTCTCGTCCAACGTCCTGGAGCACGTGGCCGATCCGCAGACCTTCCTCAGCGAGCTGGCCCGGGTGACCAGACCGGGCGGGCTCATCTACGTGTCGTTCACCAACTGGCTGTCGCCGTGGGGCGGGCACGAATGGGCCCCGTGGCACTATCTCGGCGCCGAGCGGGCCCGCGCCCGCTACCGGCGCCGTACCGGCAGGCCCGCCAAGCACACGCTCGGCGAGAACCTCTTCCCGGTGCACATCGGCACCACCCTGCGGCAGGTACGGGGCCGCGCCGACGTACGCATCGTCTCGGCGCGCTCCCGTTACTGGCCGTTCCTCACCGAGACCGTGGTCAAGGTGCCCGGTCTGCGTGAGTTCGCCACATGGAACCTCCTCCTCATCCTCCGGCGGTGTCCCGAATGACGACCACGGTCCAGGCTCCCCCTCCGGCAGCCGTCCCCCGTACCGCGACTGCCGCGGGCCCACCCCAGGGCCCGCGGTCGCGGCGCTGGCTGCTGGGCTTCTGGGTGGTGGTGTTCGCCCTCTTCCTGGCGGTGCAGCCGGGGCGGCAGACCTTCGACACCAAGCTGGGTGTCACCGTCGACCCGGGCCGGTTCCTCGCCGACCTGGGCCAACTCTGGCAGGACCAGGGGTCGTTCGGCGGGGTCAACAACCAGTACGCCGGCTACCTGTGGCCGATGCTGCCGTTCTACTGGCTGTGCGATCTGGTGCGGCTCCCGGTGTGGCTGGCCGAGCGGCTGTGGCTGTCGCTGATCGTGTCCGTCGCGTTCTGGGGCGCGCTGCGTCTGGCGGAGCGGCTGCGCGTGGGCAACGGGGCGTCCCGGCTGCTCGCGGCGACGGCGTACGCGCTGTGGCCGCTGTTCACGACGGTGATCGGCTCGACGTCGGCCGCCGCCCTGCCGGGCGCGCTGCTGCCGTGGGTGCTGCTGCCGCTGACGAACGAGCGGTACACGGCCCGGGTCGCGGCGTTGCGTTCGGCCCTGCTCGTCCCGTTCATGGGCGGGGTCAACGCGGCCTCGACGCTGGCGTCGCTGCTGCCCGTGGGCCTGTACCTGCTGTCCCGGCCGCCAAGGCCGCGCCGGTGGAGGCTGATCGCCTGGTGGGCGCCCGCGGTCGCGGTGGCGACCGCCTGGTGGTGGATCCCGCTGCTGCTGCTCGGCGTGTACGGCGAGAACTTCCTGCCCTACGTCGAGACCGCGCAGACCACGACGGACACCATGGCGGCCACCGAGGCGCTGCGCGGGGCCGGGAACTGGGTGGGGTATCTGCACTTCGGTGAGGCGTGGCTGCCCGCGGGCTGGACCGTCGCCTCCTCGGTGCCGGTGATCGTCTGCTCGGCGCTGGCGGCCGGTCTGGGCCTCGCCGGTCTGGCCCGGCGGGACCTGCCGGAGCGGCGCTGGCTGGTGCTGACGGTGCTGGTGACGGCGCTGGTGCTGCTCGCCGGGTACGGCGGCGCGTTCGGTGGCCCGTTCCACTCGGTGGTGCAGGACTGGCTGGACGGCCGGCTGTCGCCGTTCCGCAACATCTACAAGTTCCAGACGGGCCTGGCGCTCGCCCTGATTCTGGGCCTGGCCCACCTGGTGGGCACGGCCGTGCGGACACGGACGGCCGACGGGGCGCACGGGGTCCGGCGGCGGGTGCGGGGCGGGCGTTTCGCGCCCCTGGTCGCCGCGGTGCTGATCCTGCCGGGGCTGATGTGGCCGTACCTCAACGGGTCCATTCTCAACCCGGGTTCGTTCCAGGAGATCCCCACGTACTGGCGGGCCACGGCCGACTGGCTGGAGGAGAACTCCCCCGACTCCCGTGCCCTCGTCGTGCCGGCGACCGCGCACGGCATCCACACCTGGGGCTCGACCATCGACCAGCCGCTCGACGTGGTCGCCGACTCCCGCTGGGCGCAGCGCGATTACGTGCCGTTCGGCACCCCGGGCAACCGGCGCGCCCTGGACGCGGTCGAGCAGGCCCTGCTGACCGGCGCCGAAATCCCGGGTCTCGCAGACTACTTGAGCCGTGCGGGTCTCTTCTACGTCGTCGTCCGCAACGACCTCGACCCCGACCAGGTCGGGCAGGTGCCGACCACGACGGTCAAGCGCACCCTGACGCAGTCCGGGTACGAGCGGGTCACCGGGCTCGGCCCGGTGTCGACCGGCGGTGTGATCGCGAACGGCACCCCGCTCCAGGTGGAGGGGCTGTACCCGCAGCAGCGGGCGGTGGAGATCTACCGTCCGACCGGGGCGGACGTCCGGCGTCCGGGGCAGGCCTCGCTGGCCCCGATCGCCGACACCGCCGTGGTCTCCGGCGGCCCGGAGGCGCTGCTGCCGCTGGCCGGCGAGCTGCGCGGCCGGCCGGCCGTGCTGACCGGCGACGGCCACCCGGGGCTCGGCACCCCGTCGGTGCAGGTGACCGGCGACGGGATGCGGTACGCGGACACCCGGTTCGGCCTGGTCAACTCCAACACGTCGTACACGTACACCCCCGACGAGCGCAACGCGCCCGACGCCGTGCAGGACGCGGGTGAGCGGCCGCACCAGATCCTTCCCAAGGAGGGCCTGGACCACCAGACGGTGGCCGAACTGCGCGGCGCCCGTTCGGTGTCGGCGTCCTCGTACGGCAACTGGCTGTTCCATCTGCCGCAGTACGACCCGGTGAACGCCTTCGACGGCAACCCGGACACGGCCTGGGCGGAGGGGTCGGCCGTCTCGCCGGACGGGCAGTGGCTGCGGATCGCCTTCGACGACAGCTACGACATGCCGGACTCCCTCGGCATCATCCCGCTGCCGCAGGACAGTATGCGGGCGGCGGCGACCAAGGTGCGGGTGGAGACGGAGCGGGGTTCCGAGACCAGTTTCCTCCAGGCGAACGGAACCAAGCAGGACGTCAAGACGCCTGCGGGCGAGACGCGTTGGATGAAGCTGACGATCGTCGACTCGGTGTCCGGGCACTCCGGCCTGGGCGGCGCGGGCTTCTCCGAGATCGACCTGCCGGACGTGCGGGTGACCCGGATGCTGCGGCTGCCCACGGACGCGGAGGACTCCACGGCGGCGGCCCAGGTCGTCTCGCTGCACCGCGCCGCCGACCCGACCGGGCTGTCGCCCACGGGTACGGAGAACGGACTGCACCGCACGTTCGCCACGGGCACGGCGGGCACCTACGAGGTCGCGGCGAGCGCGGTGGCCGTGCCGGGTGAGGGCCTGGACCGCCTGCTGTACGAGGTGGCGCCCGAGCAGCAGGCCCGGATCACCGCCACCGCCGACTCCACCGCCCGCCTCGGCGCCGGCCTGACCGCGCGCAACCTCACCGACGGCGACCTGACCACCGCCTGGATCGCGGGCGAGCGGCCGGTCGTCCATCTGAGCTGGGACGGCAAGCAGCCCGTCGACGAGGTCGTCCTGGCGGCCGCGGGAGGGCTGTCCACCCGGCCGACCGAGGTACACATCAGCTCCCCGGACGGCGCGGCGATCGCGGGCGTCGACGACAACGGCATGGTCCGCTTCCCGGCGATCACCACGGACCGGCTCGACATCACGATCACCCGCACCGCACCGCTCACCCTGCACAACCCCGTCGTCGGCGAGGATCTGGACCTGCCGGTGGGACTGACGGAGGTCTACGTTCCGGCGCTCGACGAGTACCGCACCCCGCAGCCGTCCGCCGACCGGGAGTTCACCCTGGCGTGCGGCAAGGGACCGGTGCTGGCCGTCGACGGCCGGCTGCACGAGACCGGCGTCAAGGGGACGGTGGGCGACCTGGTGGAGCGGCGCCCGGTGGAGGTGACGCTCTGCCAGGAGGGCGAGGAGGGGACGGCCCTGGAGCTGTCTGCCGGAAAGCACCGGGTCGAGGCCGGTGACGCGGGCCCGCTCACCGTCACCGCCCTGACCCTGACCCGCGGCACCGTGCCGGACGCCTCGACGGCCGGGCGCGAGTTGACGGTCAAGGACTGGCTCGGCGACCAGCGCGAGCTGTCGGTCGGTTCGGGCGCCGCCTCGTACCTCACGACGTACGAGAACTACAACAAGGGCTGGACGGCCACCCTGAACGGCGAGGAACTGACGCCACTGCGGCTGGACGGCTGGCAGCAGGGCTGGCGGATCCCGGCCGGCGAGAGCGGCACCGTGAAGCTGTCCTACGGTCCCGCCACCACGTACGACGCCGGGCTGATCGGCAGCGGTGTCGGGATCGCGGTACTGATCGGGCTGGCCCTGTGGCGCCGGAACGCCGAGAACCCCGACGCCCCGCAGCCCGCCCCGCCGGCGCCCGGACCGTGGCTGGGCGCGGTGGCGCTGACGCTGGTCGGCGTGGTGATCGCGGGCTGGTGGGCGCTGCTGATCCCGGCGCTGGCGCTGCTCGCGTGGCGCAGGGCCGCCCTGCTGGTGCCGGTGGCGTTCGCCGCCCTCGCGGGAGCGGGGATCGTGGCGGCCTTCGGGGCCGGGGAGCCGGCGGGCGCGGGCGAGGGTGCCTACGGGCACCTGGCCCAACTGCTGGCACTGATCGGCCTGTTCGCGGCGCTGGTGAGCCTCGGTGGTCCGGATTCCGGGCGCACGGTCCGGGAGGACGGCTGGGGATCCGGGCGCACGGACGGGACCGGGACGGACGGGACCGGGACGGACGAGCACGGGACGGACGAGCACGGGCCCGGCGCCGCCGACGGTCCGGGGTACGACACGGCGCGGTACGACACGGCCGTGCCGCCCCCGGTACCGCCTCGCGTTCCGGTGCACTCGCCGCCGCCCGACCTGGGGACGCCCACGCAGCGGCTTCCCCGCGCGCAGAAAACGGGCGGCTCCGGCGGCTCGGACGGCTCGACGGGCGGCGGGCCGACGGAAAGGGGCACGGCCGGATGACCGCTCCCCTGCGTATCCCGTTCCCCGTGGTGGACGAGGTGTCCCGGCACTGCGCCCAGGAGAAGGAACCGGAGACGGTGCTCATCGAGGTGCGCCTCCCCGGGGAACTGGATCCCGGCCGCCTGCGCAAGGCGTTCCTGGAGGCGCTGCGCCGGCACCCGCGCATCCTCATGCGCGAGGCCCCCGGCCCCTGGTACCGGCGCCGCTACGAGTGGGAACTGACCGACGAGCCCGATGTGGAGGCGGTGGGCTTTCCACCGCCGAGCCCCGGCTCCCTGCAAGACGCCCGGGGCCGGGCCATGGCCGTGGCGCCCCCGCTCACGGCGTCCCCGCCGATCCGCCTCGAGGCGGTGACCGCCCCGGGTGCCACCGAGTCCGGGGCGGACGGCGGGGCCGGCGGCGGGGCTGACGGCCGCGCGGACACTGTGACGGGCACCGCTCTGCTCCTCACCCTCAACCACACGGCGCTCGACGGCCCGGCCGGCCTGCGCATCCTGGCCACCACCGCCGAGATCTACGGCGGCCGGGACAACTCGGCCGCCGCCCCGCCCGTGCGGCCGTCCGAGACGCCGCGGGCGGACTCGCCGGACACGCCCTCCCCGTGGGCTCCCCCCGCCCGGGTGGCCCGCGGCGCCCCGGACCCGCACCCGGGTCCCCGTCGCGGCAACGGACTGCTCCACACCGAGCTTCCGTTGCCGCACCGGCCCAAGGGCTCCCCGTACACCGTCAACGACCAGCTCATGGTCGCCACCGCCCTGACCCTCGCCCACTGGAACCGCGAACACGGCGCTCCGGCCCGCCCGTTGCGCATCACCATGCCGGTGGACGACCGCCCGCGGGACGCCACGATGCCCATCGGCAACGGCACCCGTCTGGTCGAAGTCCCCTTCTCTCCAGGAGAGTTGGACACGTCCGACCTGCCCGCCCTGCTGCACCGCACGGCCCTGCGCACCCGTGCCCTGAAAGCGCTCCCCCGCCCCCAACTAGGCTACGGGGCAGCCTTGTTGACCGCCCCCTGGGGGCCGGTCGCCGCCCGCGGTGCCCTCACCCGCGCCCTGCGCAGGGCGGCGGCACCCTGGATGTCGACGACGCTGCTCAGCAACATCGGCCGCATCCCGTACCCGCTGGACTTCGGGGAGGAGGCCGGGTGCGCGCACGCGGTGTGGTTCTCGGCTCCCGCCCGGATGCCCCGCGGCCTCACCTTCACCACCGCCTCCACCGCGGGCCGGCTGCACCTGGCCGTGCGCTGGTCCCGCGCGCTGCTCGGGCACGACGACGGCGCCCACCTCCGCGACCTGTTCGCGCACCATCTGCACTCCACGGAGGCGGCCCCGTGACGACCACCGCGTCCCCGCCCCGCAACCTGCGCGACTTCTACGAGAACCCCGCCGTCCCCGTGGCCTCGGGCCCCTCCCGCAGCCTCCGCCAGGCCCGGATGCTCGCCGGGGCGCTCGGCCCGGCCGGTGCCGGGGGCGCGCGGACAATCCTCGACATCGGCTGCGGTGACGGCTCCGCCGCGGCCACCGCCGCACCCCTCCTGCACGGCCACCGGCTCGTCGGCGTCGACTGGTCCCAGGACGCCCTGGCACGGGCCCGCACCCGGATGCCGTACGCGGTGCGCGGCGAACTCACCGACGGAGGGCTGCCGTTCGCGTCCGGATCGGCCGACGCGGTGCTGTTCAGCGAGGTGATCGAGCATCTCGTCGACCCGGACGCGGCCCTGGAGGAGATCCACCGGGTGCTGCGCCCCGGGGGCCATCTGATGCTGTCCACCCCCAATCTGGCCGCCTGGTACAACCGGGCGCTGCTGCTGGCCGGGGTGCAGCCGGTGTTCTCCGAGGTCAGCCTCCGCGGCATCCACGGCAGGCCGGGTTCGGAGGTGGTGGGGCATCTGCGGCTCTACACCGCCCGCGCGCTGCGGGAGTTCGTCGCCGCGTCCGGATTCACCGTCGTACGCCTCGAAGGCGCTCCGTTCCACGGGGTGCCGCGTCCGCTGCGGATGCTGGACCGGCTGGCCTGTGCCCGGCCACCGCTCGCGTCGATCCTGCTGCTGCACGCGCGCCGGACGTAAGGGGGGCCGGGGACGATGTGGTGGGGAGTGGCCGCTGCCCTGGTGTCGAACGTCCTGTACAGCGGCGGGTTCGTCCTGGAGAAGCGGGCACTCGCCACCCTGCCCGAAGTAACGGTTCACCGGCCGGCGCGGCTGCTGCGGCTGGTGCTCGGCAGCCCGCTGTGGATCGCCGGCGCGCTGTGCCTCGCCGGCGGTTTCGGCGCACAGCTCGCCGTGTACCGGACCCTGCCGATCGCCGCCGCCCAGGGCCTGTTCGTCTCCGGCCTGGTGCTCCTCGTGACGCTGTCGGCGCGGCTGCTCGGCGAGGAGACCACCGGCCGGGAACGGTACGCGCTGGGCGCCATCCTGCTCGCGCTGCTGATGGTGGTGCTGTCGCTGAAGGAGGGCGGCGCGGGCGCCGACACCGTCGGCCGGGACGCGCCGTACCAGCTGATCCTGCTGGTGTGCGTGCCGTCGCTGGCGGCCGGGGTGTGGCTCTACCGGTCCGCCGAGCGCCGCGCCCGGCGCCGGCACCGGATGCCGACCACCGGCGTCGAGTACGGGGTCGCCGTCGGCCTGCTCTACGGCGTCAGCTCGCTCGCCATCAAGGGTGTGTCGAGCCACCTGACGGCCGGCGGCATCGGCGACGCGCTGCTCGGCCTGCTGCGCTCCCCCTACCCGTACCTGCTGCTGTTCACCGGCGCGTTCGGCCTGGTGCTGTCGCAGGCTGCGCTCCAGCGCTGCCGGGCCTCGCTGATCGTGCCGGTGTGCACGACCGTGACATGTCTGTACACGGCGGTGCTCGGCACGCTGTCGTTCGGCGAGGAACTCCCCGACGAACCCCTGCGGCTGGCCCTGCGCGTGGCGGGCACGGTGCTCGCGGTCACCGTGCTGCTGGCCATGCCGAAACACGACACCACCTCACCACCAAGCACCACACTCAAGGAGTTGACGCCCCCGTGAAGCCCGACGACCCGCTGCTGAGGATTCTGGCCTGCCCGCTCGACAAGGGTCCGCTGCATCTGCTCCCCGCCGCTGCCGCTGCCGCTACCGGGAGGGACGGCGGGGCGGCGGCGGGCGGCGCCGGAAAGGGAGCCGGAACCGGCGGTCACGAGGAGGCGCTGTACAACCCGCGCCTGCGCCGCCGCTACCCGATCATCGACGGCATCCCGCAGCTGCTCCCATCCTCCGGCGAGCAGGTCTCGGACGAGGAGCACGAGAAACTGCTGGCACGTGTGGCCGAGGACCACACGACCGCGGGAGACATGTCCGAGGACCCCATGGTCGAGGACCACATGTCTGAGAACCACAGGGCCGGGAACGACACCCGCCGTCCCGGTACCCCGGGGGCGACCCCATGACGAAGGACCGTCCCAGGGTCACGCTCGCCGCCCGTGCGGCGTCCGTCCTGCCCACCCGGGTCGTGGCCGCCGCCGCCCGCGCGGTCTACCCGCGCTTCGAGCCCGAGCTGGCCCGGCTCGCCGACCTGTGCCCGCCGGACTGCGGCACGGCGGTCGACGTCGGCGGCTGGTACGGCCCTTGGACGTACCGGCTGGCCCGGCACGCCCGCCGGGTGGTGACCGTCGAACCGGTCCCCCACCTGGCCCGGCTGCTCACCTCCGGCGCCCCGCCGAACGTCCGCGTGGTCCGTGCGGCGGCCTCGGACCGCGCCGGGACCGCCCGGCTGTGGCTGCCGCCGGACGACGGCGGCGACCGGGGGGTGTCCTCCCTGGTCCGCCGGGACATCCACGGCCACGCCCTGGACGTCACCTGCGTCACGCTGGACGAACTGGGCCTGAAGGACGTCGGCTTCATCAAGATCGACGTGGACGGCAACGAGTCGGCGGTGCTGCGCGGCGCCACCGGCATCCTCGCCCGCGACCGCCCGGCACTCTTCGTGGAGCTGGAGTCCCGCATCCAGCCGATCGCGCCCGTGGTCACCTCTCTGTCCCTGCTGGGCTACGACGGCTGGGTGCTGCCCGACGACGCCTGGGTCCCGCTGGCCCGTTTCCCCCTGGAGGCCCACCAGGCCAGGGCCTCCTACGTCGTCTCCCACGGTCTGCTCCGCCGCGTCCTGCCGCACAGCGCGCTCAGGGGTCCGCGCTATGTGAACTCGGTGCTGTTCCTCCCGGACGGCCGCCGCCCCGGAGCGCCCCCGGTGAGCGACGATGGTTCCCGTGCCTCCCGCGAATCCCCCCGGTAGCCCGTCCGGCCCGTTCACCCCGCTCGACCTCCAGCTCGTCCTGCTGCGCCGCATGGCCGACCACCAGCCCGGCCCGACGAGGCGGTCCACACCCTGATCACCGCGGTCAACGAGGCCGGCGGCCCGGACAACATCAGCTGCGTGGTGGCGGACGTGGTGGAACCGGCACCCTGACCCACGGCAGGCGCGCGCTCACCGCCGCCCGCGCCCACGGCTCGTGCCGCCACTCGCGAAGCTCTCGACCGACGGCGCATAGAGGCCCGAGGAAGACGGCTCCCCACCTCGCCGTCTCGGAGGATGCTCAGTCGAGACAGAACTCGTTGCCCTCGATGTCCTGCATCACGAGACACGACTCGTTGACTCCATCAGCAAGCAGGAGTCGCACGCGTACCGCGCCGAGCGCGACCAGTCGTGCGCATTCGGCCTCGAGTGTGGCGAGGCGCTCTTCACCCACGAGTCCGGTGCCGACCCGCACGTCAAGATGCAGCCGGTTCTTGACGACCTTGCCTTCGGGAACGCGCTGGAAATACAGTCGCGGGCCCACACCTGAGGGATCAATGCATGCGAACCATGAACCCTGATCCTCAAGAGGCAGGGAGCGGCCGAAATCGCCCCACGTGGCGAACTGCTCCGGTGGCGGCGGTACGACGTACCCCAATACCTCGCACCAAAAACGAGCGACGCGCTCAGGTTCTGCGCAGTCGAAGGTGACTTGGAACTGCTTGATCGATGACATCGGCGCACCATAGCAGGGGGACTCTGTTGCTCAATTCCCTTTATGGATCCGCTTGTTGTCAAGAGGGCGACCCCTGCCGGCCGCTGCTGTGTCGTGCGGCCGCAGGCGGTGAACCGATGTCGATGCCGCCAAGAGGTTGCCCGTTCCGGACCAGAACCCTCGCCGCATTTCCCGACGGCAGCCGGTCGATCCGGGTCCGCACCTACGGAGAAGACGCCTCCCGAGTGAGGATCGGGGCCGCACCCCACCCCGAGCCATGGCCGCCCTCGGGAACCGGGCCGTCGGCCCCCAACTCACCGGCCGCACAAGCATCGCCGACGGCCTCCGTCACCACGCCCGCAACCCCGCCGGCTCCTTGACCACCTTGGACATAAGGTCACCACACCGGACAGCCCGCCAGAACGACGCAGTCCTGGCGGCGTAGCCCAGCGGTCAGTCCCAGGAACCGACCCCGACCATCCACCCTCATGCCAAAGATCGGTTACGGGACAGCCTTTAGGGTCTGCCGATCATTAACCTGTCGTCTTGATCTTGCTGTCGGGGTCGCTGCTTTGGGCGGC